>JBAUVZ010000040.1:0-15566 GCA_049583505.1 Candidatus Sulfotelmatobacter sp. | reverse complement strand
CAAGCCTTGAATTTCCTTCAGTTTTCCGAGCGCTTCCTGGGCGGCGATGGAATCCGAGAGCTGAATCTCTCCACCTAAATCAAACCACTGCACAATCTGCTGCACGTTGGCGCCGGTGAAGTATTCGTCGTAGGTTTTGGCGATGGCGGCGCGGATCAGTTCGCGACCCACGTAATCGGCGCCTTTCATCTCGCCTTCGTATTCGAGTTCGAGTTTTCCGGTGATAGCTGGGAGCGCGGCGTAGACGTCGCTGATGCGGGGCACGACCAGTTTCTCGCCGTTGCGAAGGGCGCGCCGTTCGGCGTTGGAAACGACATTCTCCATTGCCGAGATGGGCAGGCGCTGGCTGACGCCGCTGCGCTTGTCGATTTTCTTGTCTTCGCGGGCGGCGAAAGCGATGCGCTCGATCACTTCCTGAATGTAGGTGGGCAGGTGGATGGTCTGCGCTTCGCCTGGAGGACGGCGGCTGGTCCAGGCTTCCTGCATGGTGATGGCGATGCCTTCGTCGACCGTGGCGGGGTAGTGGGTGCGGATCTCGGAGCCGACGCGGTCTTTAAGCGGGGTGATAATTTTGCCGCGGGCGGTGTAGTCTTCGGGATTCGCGCTGAAGACGAGGGCGACGTCGAGCGGCAACCGGATGGGATAGCCTTTAATCTGCACGTCGCCTTCTTGCATGATGTTAAACAGTCCGACCTGAATTTTCCCGGCGAGATCTGGAAGTTCGTTGATGGCGAAGATGCCGCGATTGGCGCGGGGCAGCAGGCCGTAGTGAACGGTGAACTCGCTCGACAGTTCGTGGCCGCCGCGGGCAGCTTTGATGGGATCGATGTCGCCGATCAGGTCAGCGATGGTGACGTCGGGCGTGGCGAGTTTTTCCACATAGCGGTCGTCGGGAGCTAGATAGGCGATGGGAGTGTCATCGCCGAGGCGCGCGACTTCTTCGCGGCAACGGCGGCAGATGGGAGCGTAGGGGTTGTCACGAATCTCGCATCCGGCGAGGTAGGGCATATGAGGGTCGAGCAACGTCGTCAAAGCGCGCAGGATGCGGCTTTTGGCCTGGCCGCGCAGGCCGAGCAGAATAAAATTGTGACGCGAGAGGATGGCGTTTACGATTTGGGGCACGACCGTGTCGTCGTAGCCGACGATGCCGGGGAAGATGCCGGCGTCATCGTGTTGACGCAAACGGGCGATGAGGTTGTCACGGAGTTCATCTTTCACGCGGCGGGCGCGCAGGCGTTCTTCGGAAAAGGTGCTGCGGCGCAGTTCGCCTAGTGTGCGCGGAAGAGACATGAGAAACCCCCGAGAGGAACTTTAGAGATTATACGCGGGAAAGAGCGGGCGTCGGGCTTCGGCAGACCTCTCGATGCAGGGTGCGGGCTTGCCGAAGCCCGAAAGCCGATGCCCGATGTTCAGTGGACCTGGCCGTTGCCTCCAGCCTTCTCACGGGCGTTGGCGGCGCGGCGCAGGTTGGGGATGATGGTTTCGAGATAGCGGATGAGCAAGGATAGACGTTCTGGTTCGGAGCGCAGGGAGATGAGTTTCTGTTTGAAATCCAAATCGAGGGGCAGGGAGCCGGCAAGATGGAAGGAGAGCAACGAGGGGTCGGCGGCGGAGAGATCCTGTTTGGCCCCGGCAATGGCCAGCAGTTCGTAGTGCAACTCGATCGCGCGCGAGGTGTCGGCCGGCGGCGGAGTTCCGGGTTCGTCGTCGATCATGAGAACCTCCGCTTGAAGAAACGACCGTTCCTGGTTGACGCGGAGGAGTTCGAAGCGCTTGCGGCCTTCGGTGACGAGGTCGAGGCGGCCGTCGGGGTACTCTTTGACGACGGTGATGATTTCGGCGGTGCAACCCACCTCGGCTAGACCCTGTTCGACGGCGCGCACCACGGCGAAAGTGCGACGCTGGGCCAGGCATTCGGCAATCATTTCTTTGTAGCGCGGTTCGAAGATGTGAAGGGGCAGAGGAGAGCCGGGGAACAGGACGACATCGAGCGGGAACAGCGGTAGAAGGGCGTCCAAGCGGCCTCCGGTGGTGGGGCTGGGATCAGCGCGCCTTGCCCGATTGTATCCCAGCGCTTGACTTCACAAGTTGCGGAGGATTAAAAGCGCGCTATGGAACTTGCAGGGAAAATCGTGGCGGTTACGGGCGCTTCCATGGGAATCGGGGAAGCGATTGCGAGGACTTTTGCGGATCATGGGGCGAGCGTGGTGATGCTGTCGCGCGACGCTGGCCGGGTGGATGCGGCGCGAGGGCGCATTGGACATGGCGAGCGGACGCTGGCGATGGCTTGCGATGTCCGACACCGCGAGGATGTTGACCGCGCCATCGGGCTGACGCTGCATCATTTCCAGAGGATCGATGTTTGGGTGAACAATGCGGGGCATGGGCTGCTGGATTCGGTGGCGCAGATGGACATGGCGGCGTGCCGGGAAATGTTCGAGACGAATTTATTCGGAGCGGTCGGTGCAATGCAGGCTGTGATTCCGGTGATGCGGCAGCAAGGCGGGGGAACGATCATCAATATATCGAGCGTAGCGGGGCACATTCCGATACCGTTTCATGCGGCCTACAGCGCGACCAAGTTTGCGCTGAATGCGATGGGGAAGGCAGCGGGCGTGGAGTTGAAGAAGGATGGGATTCATGTGCTGACGGTTTGTCCGGGATATGTGCGGACGGCGTTTAGCGAAAATGCGATTCGCGGGACTGAGTTGAAGCGAGTGCGTCCGGGGTCGGTGAGGGGGATTAGCGCGGAGCGTGTGGCTCGGGCTACGCTGCGGGGGTATCTGAAGCAGAAGCGGGAAGTGATTGTGCCGTGGACGATGTATGTTCCGGTGAAGATATATCAGCATTTTCCGGGGCTGGTGGAGCGGGCTATGGCGCGGATGGCTGGGTGATCGCCGATTTCCGAAACAGGGCCTAACCACGGGCGGGATTCAAGGGTAGTTCTCGGAATTACGCTAGCTCTGCCAGCATGGCTTCCATTTCACCTTGGGCATGGAGGTTGCCGGTGCGGCGGGCGGAGGCTATGCCGTCGGCGAGCATGGTTTTGGCCTCGGCAATTCGGTCGGCGCGGGCTAGCGTTTGGGCGGCCATGAAATAGCCGGGAGTGTAGTCGGGATTGGACTTGAGCAGGATGGAAAATTCGGCGAGCGAGCGGTCGAGGTCGCCCTGCCTGGAGTATTCCATCGCGAGGCCGTAGCGGGCGAAGGTGTCGTTAGGATTCTGCGTGAGGAGGTCGTTGAGGGCGGCGATGCGGTCCATAAAGCAGTTCTCGGTTCTCAGTTCTCAGTTGGAATGAGGTTACTACAAATTGCGCCTTCGCTTCCTGGTCGCCATGACGCTTGGCTCGAACTGCTGAGGTGAGTAGAATGGCCAGTCCTTAACATTTCGACGTTTACGTTCTGCGGAGGGTGGTTGGTGGCTTGTCCGTTCTTCATGCCGGTGGAGAGGTTGGACAATGGGACCTGGCTGCATGCGGGGCGGCTTCCGCTGGGGTGCGGGTGGAGCGGACGCTGCACGGCGCCGGGACATGAAGGTGAGACTCCATCGCAGGAAGAATTGCGGGAGTTCTGCAATCTTGGTTATGCCGAGGGCTGTGGGCGGTTGCCACGAGAGCGGAAGTGGGATTCGGTCCGGTTTGCGGCTAGAACGGTGGGCCGCGACGCCGAGGACGGGACTGGGGCGCGCATTCAGATTCGCTACGTATGCGAGCGCGGGCATCGTCCGGCAGAGCATGGGGTGTTGGAGTTTGATGCCTTCGAGGCGCGGTGGGTCGAGCCGCATCGCGACGGCCGCGTGCAGCGGATGGCGGAGTGCTTCCTGGAATCGTTCCTTGCGAAGAAGAAAAGGCATGAAGTGACACAAGCGGCGGCCAGTTGAAGAGGGCAGATGTGGTTCAGGCGAGAGTTGTTGAGTCAGGAATTGCGACCAGCGGAAAGAGGAAGATGACCATGAGCGAAGAGAATTTGACGCCCCGTTCGGTTAGGGACTCGCAGTCGGAGATGACGGAAATTGTTCTGCCCAACGATGCCAACCCCCTGGTTGCACTGCTGGGTGGGAGGTTGATGCACTGGATCGACATGGCGGGCGCAATGGCGGCTCACCGCCACTCACGGAGTTATGTGGTAACGGCTGCGGTGGATCATATTGATTTCCTGGTGCCGGTGAAGGTTGGGGATCTGGTGATTTTGAGATCGTCAGTGAACCGTGTGTTTCATACGTCCATGGAAGTGGGCGTGAAGGTTTGGGTGGAGAATTATATTTCGGATACAGCGCAGCACGTGGCGTCGGCCTACCTGACGTTTGTCGCGGTTGATGGCAAGGGGAACCATTTGAAAGTCGCCCCCGTGGTACCAGACACGGATGAGCAACGGCGACGCTATGACGACGCGGGGCGGCGGCGCGAGGTGCGGCGAGCGGAGCTGGAGCGGCGGAGGAAGGCAAAGCGGTAATTTGCAGGCAGATGTGATCGGCGTCACATCAGGCCCATGGCGGAATCGATAGCCTAGACGGTGCGCCTGGGAGATTTTCATGGATAGTGCGCTTCTGGTTGATCGCATTCACTTCGCCTTCACGGTTACCTTCCACTATCTTTTTCCTCAACTCACGATGGGCCTGGCGCCGCTGATCGTCGTGCTCAAGACGATTGCCCTTCGCCGAAATGATGAGACCTACCACCAGGCGGCACGCTTCTGGGCGCGGATCTTTGGCATCAATTTCGTGCTGGGCGTGGTGACCGGGATTCCGATGGAATTTCAGTTTGGCACGAACTGGTCGCACTTCTCGCGCTTTGCCGGAGGCGTGATCGGGCAGACTCTGGCTATGGAAGGCGTATTCGCTTTCTTTCTGGAGTCGGCGTTTCTGGGCTTGTTTCTTTACGGCGAGAAACGGCTTGGTCCCAGGGCGCACTGGTGGTCAGCGGTCGCGGTGTTTCTGGGCTCGTGGCTCTCGGGGTTCTTCATCATCGCTACAGATGCATGGATGCAGCATCCTGTGGGCTTCGTAGGGGCGGCGGACGGCTCGGTGCAACTGTCGAGCTTCTGGGAACTGGTGCTCAATCCGTGGGCGTGGTGGCAGTATGCGCACAACATGAGCGGGGCCGTGATTACGGGTGCGTTTGTAATGGCATCGGTGGGCGCGTTTTACCTGCTGTGGGGGAAGTTTGAGGATCATGGAAGGATTTTCGTTCGCGTGGGGGTCGTCGCCGGATTGATCTTCAGTGTTTTGCAGTTGTTTCCTACCGGCGATGGCCAGGGGCGGATGGTTGCTGTGCATCAGCCGGTCACACTGGCAGCCATGGAAGCGCTGTTCGTCAGCCAAACGGGAGCGCCGCTGGTGATCCTGGGGCAGCCGAATGTGGATCAGCGCAAGATCGATAATCCGATTGAGGTTCCCGAGGCGCTCAGCTTCCTGACTTACCGGGCGTGGAAGGCCGATGTGCAGGGGCTCGACGCGTTCCCATCGGACATGTGGCCGGAGAACATCGCGCTTCTTTATTACAGCTACCACATCATGGTTGGGCTGGGGACGATCTTCATTGCCATCATGGTGGTCGCGGTGTTCCTGTTGTGGCGTGGCAAGTTGTTCTCTGCGCGCTGGATGCTTTGGATTCTGATGCTGGCGCTGCCCTTTCCTTACATTGCCAACACCGCAGGATGGATGACGGCAGAACTGGGGCGGCAGCCTTGGCTGGTTTACGGGTTGATGCGCACGGCGGAGGGATATTCGAAGATGGTGTCGGCGGGCAATGTGATGTTCACGCTGCTGGGCTTTCTTGGGATGTACACGGTGCTGGGCATTTTGTTCCTGTTTCTGGTGCGGCGTGAGATTGAACACGGTCCGGTGGCCGAGGTGAGTTCGGGATACTAGACGGTGGAGCAGGCCTTCCGGGCCTGCGTCAAGAGACTCAAATGAGATGGCTTTAGCCCCTGAGGGATGTGATGGAAACCTTATGGTTCATGATCGTGGCCGTGATGGTGGCGGCTTACGTGGTGCTGGATGGGTTTGACCTAGGCGCGGGCGCGATTTATCTGGGTGCAGCGCGGACGAGCGACGAACGGCGGAAGATTTTGCGTGCCATCGGTCCGGTGTGGGATGGCAATGAAGTCTGGTTGCTCGCTGCCGGCGGGACGCTTTACTTCGCATTCCCGTTGCTCTACGCCTCCAGTTTCAGCGGCTTCTACCTGCCGCTGATGATGGTGCTGTGGCTGCTGATGCTGCGCGGCATTGGCATCGAGCTGCGTGCGCACATGGAGAATCCGGTTTGGGTGGGCTTCTTTGATTTGATCTTCTGCGTCTCCAGTGTGCTGCTGGCCATCTTCTTCGGCGCGGCTCTGGGGAATGTGGTGCGCGGTGTGCCTTTGGGAGTTGACGGCTATTTCTTCGAGCCACTGTGGACGAATTTCAGAGTCGGCACGAATACTGGAATCCTCGACTGGTATACGGTGCTGACCGGCGTGATCGCGCTGGTGACGCTGACCGCGCATGGATCGTTGTATGTCGCGGTTAAGACGGATGGCGAGTTGAATCAGCGAACGCGCAGCGTGGCGTTGTGGGCGTGGCCGGTGCAGGTTCTCTTGACGATCGTCGGCCTGGTGGCGACTTGCTACGTGCAGCCGACCGTGCTCGACAACTACAAGCAGCATGCCATCGGGTTTCTGATTCCGGTCGTAGTGTTTGGCAGTCTTGGCGTGATGATTTATGCCATCCGCAAAGGGCTGGACAAGATTGCTTTCGTGGGCTCGGCGCTTTATATCGTTGGGATGCTGGTGGGGGCGGCGTTTGCGCTGTATCCCGTGGTGCTGCCGGCTAGCACCGATCCTGCTCACAGAAGCCTGACCATCTACAACACGGCCGCGGGACGGTACGGTCTGACGGTCGGCTTCACCTGGTGGTGTCTGGGGATGATTCTGGCTCTGGGATATTTCGTTTTGCTGTTCCGCATGTTTCGGGGGAAGGTGCGGTTGGAAGGGGAAGGGTACTGAGGCTTTCCCTTGCTGGCTCGCTGGAGTTGTCATAACCAAAACCGTACAGTAGAAACGTCTCATGACTGATGCGCTCCTCGACAACGCGTATGCGCCGGTGACCTTCTCGTTCGGTTTCGTGCAAAGCCCTTTTGGACGATTCTCCGGGGCATTTATTTCCTGGCAGGACGAGATATTTTCGAAGTCTGCCGGAGGAATTGAGTTCGCAACCTTCAGCGCACCATTGCCTGTCGCACTGCTCCGACTGGAGCCCCTGACGACGCCACAAGACCGCTACCTTCTTGTCGAGACGCGGTCAAACTGGAGCGCAATATTCAGTAACGGTCTTCGTGTAAATGACGTCTTTAGCCCGGTAGGCCACCTTGCGAAGGTACTCAAATGCTCCGGTCTTCTCGTGAACTACACTCCAGACCGCAGCCACAAAGCAGGCAAAGATGGATTGCAGATTTACGGCGCGGTGACATTCACTCTATATGGACCCGAGAACACCGATTGGCTGAACCGGATTCGACATGTTGGGGTGACGAAGGACGTCGGCGGCTGGGAATTCGCGGCGGAGGGTGAGGTTCAGCCGTATGAGCGGACCGAAAACTATCGAAAGCGAAAGGTAGCCGACCGTTTTATAGCCGAAATGCTTGAGTCCTATTGCGCAGCCTTAGGCATTGAACTCTTTGATGCGAACTTCTACGGGGGACAATGCCTTGTTTCGCATGCAAAGAGAGCTGCACAGCCTGGGCCGACTATGCCGATTTCAGAAGCCAGATCCCATCTGTACCTCTAGAGTTTTTCTCCTAGGCGCGGGCAGCTGTCTCCACATGAGCGTCTTGGCTCCCCTGTATAATCTAAGTGTTGATCCATCCTGACTTTATTCTTTGGAGTGTGATCCTTTGAGTGCACATATGCCGTCTCATCCCGGGCAGGGCGCGCCGGGGCCGCAACCGTTGCCGGGAGTAGATGCCATCATTGCCGTGGGCTCGGGCAAGGGCGGCGTGGGCAAGACCACGCTGTCGGTGAACCTGGCTGTGGCGCTGGCCAAGATGGGGCATAAGGTCGGCCTGCTCGATGCCGACGTGTATGGGCCGAACGTCCCGCTGATGCTCGGCGTGAGCGGGCAGCCGAAGACGGTGGGGGAAAACCGCATTCAGCCGCTCGAGGCTTTTGGGCTGAAAGTAATTTCAGTGGGATTTCTTAATCCCGGAGATAAGCCCATCATCTGGCGTGGTCCGATGCTGCACCAGATCGTGAAACAGTTTTTGGGGCTGGTGGAGTGGGGGCATCTCGATTACATGGTCGTCGATCTGCCGCCGGGGACGGGCGACATTGCGTTGTCGCTGGTGCAGTCGGTGCCGCTGACGGGTGCGGTTGTGGTTTCGACTCCCTCTGACGTTTCGTTGCAGGACGCGCGCAAAGCCATCGAAATGTTCCGGCAGATGAAGGTGGATCTGGTGGGCGTGGTCGAGAATATGAGCTACTTTACGTGTCCCCACTGCAACCACGAGATCGATATCTTCTCGCGCGGCGGGGCGGAGAAGATGGCGGCGCATTTCAGCGTGCCGTTTCTTGGGAGCATTGAGCTTGATCCTGAAGTGCGCAAGTCCGGCGATGGCGGGAAGCCGATCGTATTAGAGGGCGAGAACTCGCCGCATGCCAAGTCGATTTATGCGTTCGCCCGGAACGTGATTGCACGGGTGGGAGAGATCAAGGCAGGCGAAACGGCTAGCGTGATTCAGATTCAGTAGAGAAGTCTTTAGCTTGCTTGTTGCTTCAAGAATCGCGACAGTCGCCAAACGGCGTCGGGTTCGCCATCTTTCCGGACGAAGTCTGCCATCATCTCTCCCAGCGCCGGACCATGCTTGAAGCCGTGGCCGGAGCCGCCGCCCAGCAGCCAGACGTTGTTCATTCGGGGATGGCGATCCACGATGAAATTACTGTCGGCAGTCTGCTCGTATTGGCAGACGCGGGTCTCGATCAGCGGAGCATCTTTCATTGCGGGGAAGCGGAAGGCAACGTATTCGCGGACGCGCTTCAGCGTTGTCTGACTGACCACGCGCTCGCCCGAAGTCGGATCGAAAGCGTGGCCGCGCGTGTCATCGGCCACTTTGAAACCGCGGTGGTCGCTTCCGGGGATGCCGTAAAAGAAACGTTCGCGGTGGTCGCCCCATACGGGAAGTTGCGCGTCGGTGAAGCGGGAGGCGCCTGCGGGTGCGCCGAAGAAAAAGATGTCCTGCTTGGTGGGGCGGATTATGCCGCCCAGAGTTTCCGGAAACAGCTTGCCCAGCCAGGGACCGCAGGCGAAAACGTAGTGATCGGCTCGGAGCCGGGAGCCATTCGAAAGCATAATGCTGCGCAGACGTGAGTTCCTCGCATCCTTCAGCCCTCTGGACGAGACTGCCAGCTGCCGATAATTTCCGCCCTGGGCGACGAATGCGTCTACCACGGCCTGGCAACTGGCGCGGGCGTCGAGGTAGCCGCATTCGGGTTCGAAGATTCCCCAGTGAACGTCGGCGAAGTTGATCTGCGGCCAGCGTTTCTTCATCTCGGGTCTAGAGAGTTCCTCAAACTTCATGCGGGCCTGGCGCAGCGGCGCGAGCGAGCCGCGTTCGTATGCGTCGTCGCGGCTGCTGACCATCCAGAGGACGCCGGTGCGGTGAAGGAATTGGCGTTTCCAGCGTCGTTCATATTTCACCCAAAGGTTGAGAGCCCGGGCGGCAAGATCAGTGTAAGGTTGGTCGGGGCCATAGGTGCCGCGCATGATGCGGGTTTCGCCGCCCGAGGAGGCGCGCGAGTTGCCGGGCCCCCAGGCGTCCAGCAAGGTGACGCGGGCTCCGCGTTCAAGCAGATGAAGGGCGGTCCAGCCGCCGAAGGCGCCGGCTCCAACTACGGCGATGTGAGGTTTGGATTTCATTGCGTACGGCTTCGCTGCCCGCGAGTTGAGGATACCGGGGATGGCTAGGCAGGGGAAGATGAGGCCGGAGGTTCTGATAGGGAGCGGAGCCCTGCGGTCCTTGACAGGAACGTGGAGCATTCCTAGAATCCAAGCAGGACGCGCCGTTTGCGTCCTAAGCTAAGTTTCTGCATCTAAAATACTTAGCGGGAGATTCTGAGCTGGCCGCGATCCTCGGTGATCCCGTAGCACAACATGCCATCTGATCCCAATATCGGCAAGCGGGAACGCGAAGTTCTCACGGCGATCGTGGAAACTTTTATTTCCACGGGAGAGCCGGTCGGTTCACGCACTCTGGCGCGGTCGAACCGGGAGGGTTTGAGTCCGGCTTCGATTCGGAATGTGATGGCCGACCTGTCGGACGCGGGGTTTCTGGAGCAGACTCATGCCTCGTCGGGGCGCGTACCGACCACCGACGCTTACCGATATTACGTAGAGCAGATTACGGGAACCGCGCGGCTGGCGCCGCAGGAAGAAAGTCTGATTTCTGACTCGCTGGCGGGCATTACGGATGTGCCGGAGTTCATGGAGCGTACTTCGCATGTCTTGTCGCTAATTTCACGGAATGTAGGCGTGACCGTGGCCACCACCGGCGCCAAGAACGCGCTGGAGCATGTATATTTCTCGCGGTTGAGCGATCAGAAGGTGCTGGCCGTGTTGGTGACGCGTTCTGGTCTGGTACGCGACCGCGTGTTGAAGCTCGATCTGCCGCAGGCGGAGCTGGATCTGGCCGCGCGGTATATCAACGAGAATTTTCGCGGCTGGACGATGGAATCGATGCGCGCCGAACTGGGACGGAGGATTGAACAGGAACGCAGCGAGTACGACCGTCTGATGAATTCGATCGAGCAACTCTACAAGCAAGGTGCGCTTGCCGCTGAACCGGGAACGCAGGTGGTTTTTGTAGAAGGCGCGGCCAACCTGGTGACGGGGCAGGAAGACCGCAAGCGTCTGCAGGAGATGCTGCAGACCCTGGAGGAGAAGGAAAAAGTCGCGCAACTCCTCGGTGCCTACCTCGACGTGAAGCAGGAAGCCGTGAGGGTGGTGATTGGACTCGATGATGCACTGCCTTCCATGCAGAATTTCGTGCTGATCGGTGCGCCAGCGCGGTCGGGAACCGACATGTTCGGATCGCTGGCGGTGATCGGCCCGACGCGGATGGACTATCAGCACACGATGACCGCGGTTTCTTACATTGCGCGGCTCTTTGACAAAATCCTGAATGAATCGGAGTAATCATAGTTGTTTATGGGCAAAGCGAACGGTAAGTCAGAAGCAAAGAATACGCTGGATTTGGAGCGCGAGCTGCCGGCGGGGGTTGACGATGGGGATGACAGCGCCACAGCGTCGGCGGTGAGGGGGGAATCGCCGGCTTCGGAATCGGAACTGCAGAAATTGCAGGCGGAGCGCGACTCGCTGCTCGACCGGCTGGCGAGGGCGCAGGCGGAGTTCGAAAACGCACGCCGGCGGGCTAGTAAAGAACAGCAGGAGTTTCGCGATTACGCCGTGGCGGATGCGATCAAGTCCTTGTTGCCGGTAGTGGACAGCCTGGAGCGCGCGCTGCAGGTGAAATCGGACGCGGCAGAGCTCCGCGGCGGAGTCGAGCTGATTTACAAGCAGCTGCAAGCGGCGCTCGCCAAGCTTTCGGTGAATGCCATTGTGTCCAAAGGTGAACCGTTTGATCCGCGGTTCCATGAGGCCATCGAAATGGTTGAAACAAGCGCCGCTCCCGATCATCAGGTGATCGAGGAGTTGCAGCGCGGCTACAAGTTCAAGGACCGGCTGTTGCGGCCTGCAATGGTGAAGGTGGCGAAAAATTCCGGGAAGTAAGATCCACGAGCTTTGAATTTCTCTCATTGTTTTTCTCATAACGAAAGGCGCCTATTCTGGCCACGAACGCAAAACGTGATTATTACGAAGTCTTGGCGGTGAGCCGTACGGTAAGCGATCAGGAACTGAAGAGCGCTTACCGCAAGCTGGCCATGCAGTACCATCCCGATCGGAATCCGAATAATCCGGATGCGGAAGAACGGTTCAAGGAAGTCACCGAGGCCTACGCGGTGTTGGCTGACTCCGAGAAGCGGTCACTCTACGACCGCTACGGCCATGCCGGAGTCGGGAGTGCAGCCAGCCCGGGCGCGGGGTTCGACGCCACGGTGTTTCAGGATTTCGGTGACATTTTTGGTGAGTTCTTCGGCTTCGGAGATGCGTTCGGAGGCGGCGGGCGCCGCCGCAACCGGGCACAGCGCGGTGCGGATTTGCGCGAGGACTTAACCATCGAGTTCGAAGAGGCTGCCTTCGGCACCGAGACGCGCGTGATGGTGCGCCGTCACGAAGCCTGCGAGGACTGCCGGGGCTCGGGAACGGCTCCCGGCAAAGCCGCCACAACCTGCCGGTCGTGCGCGGGCCGGGGGCAGGTGCGGTATCAGCAGGGCTTTTTCAGTATCGCGCGGACTTGTCCTTCCTGCCAGGGAACGGGCAGCGTGATTACCGATCCTTGCCCGAAGTGCAAAGGCGAAGGGCGGCTTCTGCGACAGCGCTCGGTGGACACGAAGATTCCAGCGGGCGTGGAGGATGGCACGCGGATCCGCTTTACGGGAGGCGGCGAGGCCGGGTCGTTCGGAGGGCCGGCGGGCGATCTCTATGTGGTGCTGCATGTCAAGGAGCATCCATTTTTTGTGCGCGAAGGAAATGATCTGCACTGCGCCGTCCCGCTTTCGGTGACGCAAGCGGCCATGGGCGCCGAGATTCGCGTGCCCACGCTGGAGGGCGAGCATACCCTCAAGATTCCCGATGGAACGCAGCCCGGCACCACGTTTCGTATCCGCAACAAGGGAGTGCCCGTGCTGAATGGACACGGCAAGGGCGATCTGTATGTGGAGGTGCGCGTGCAGATTCCGAGTAAGCTGAGCAAACGTCAGAAAGAGCTGTTGCTGGAACTGGAGACCACGGCGAAGGTGGACAATCACCCGATGATGCGGGCTTTGCTGGGCAAAGTGAAGAACATGTTTGGGTAGAAAAAGTTCTAAGTTCCCAGTTCTCAGTTCTCAGTTTCAAGCTCCCCCGCCCTTGTTATCCTTTCCGGTGCCGACGGCCATCGAACCTTATGCAGGCACGGAATCGTGTAAGCCTTTTCTGAGAACTGAGAACTGAGAACTGAGAACTGGCAACTGAGAACTGACCCATGACACGCCGCCGCTTCATTGCCGACGAAGTCTCGGGTGATCGCGCTGCCTTGGTTCGCGAGCATGCGGGTCATCTGGTGCGCGTGCTGCGGGCCCGCGTGGGACAGGATTTCGATATTGCTACCGGTGACACCGTCCGGCGCGGACGGATCGCCTCTATAGGCGACGACCGCGTCGAATTTGAGCTGGGGGAAGAAACGCTCGGCGCGGGATTGGCCGACATCACTCTCGTTCTCGCTATCTTCAAGTTTGACCGCATGGAGTGGGCGATTGAGAAGTGCACCGAGCTTGGCGTGTCGCGGATCGTTCCGGTTATCTCTCGGCGGACCGATTCGCATCTCGCTGCAGCGTCGGCGAAACGAGTGGAGCGTTGGCAGCGTATTGCCCGGCAGGCGGCAGAACAGTCACGCCGGGCCGCGCCGCCGGAGATTGCCGTGGCGGTCAAGGTTGCAGAGGTTCTGAACTTTCCAGGGGCGTTGCGGATCGTTCTGGCGGAATCGGAGGACCAAACCTTGCTGCGCGACGTCGTGAAATTGCGGACCGCCCACGACGGGATTGTTCTGGCAGTCGGTCCCGAGGGTGGCTGGACCGAAGATGAATTGCAATCCTTTCGGCAGGCCGGATGGGTTTCGACTTCCCTTGGCAGCACCATTCTCCGCGCCGAGACCGCTGCAATTTCCGCTACGGCGATTGTGGCTTCTGCGCTCTACTCACTCTAAGTTTTCTGCCTGGTTCCTCCAACTTCGGCTCGTTTCCTGCCTGCTGATCGTGGTGCTATTCTGAACCGCGATGGCCGTCTCCAAATCGCAATCTCGCCCTGTTCCGTTCGTTCCAGACGATCGCCAGCGCGAGGCTATCGAGCACGTTCACGGGCCCATGCTGGTTGTGGCGGGAGCTGGCACGGGGAAGACTTCGGTCCTGATCCACCGCGTTGCTCGCCTTATCCAGCAGGGACACGCCAGGCCGGAGGAAATGCGTGCCCTCACCTATACGGTGGCTGCAGCCGGAGAGATGCGCGATCGTGTCCGCTCGCTGGTAGGCAAACCGATTCACGCGACGACCTTTCATGATTATTGCCTCGATCTGCTGAAGCGTAACGGAAGAGAGTTTGGCGTGCTCGACGAGAAAGATTTCTGGATTTATCTGCGCAAGAGAATTCACGAGCTTCATCTGAAACATTACGTCCGGGCGGCAAATGTAGGACAGTTCCTCAACGATCTGCTGGGCTTCCTCAGCCGGTGTCACGACGAACTTGTTACCCCCGAAAGGTACGCGGAGTATGTTGCGCGGCTGGAACGTGGCGAATCGCCGGTTCCCCGGGTTGCGAAATCGAAGGATCAGTTGAGCGACGCCGAGGTGATTGGGCGCTGCCAGGAAATTGCCCGCGTCTTTGCTACGACCGAGCACTGGTTGCGCGAAGAAAACCTAGGCACCTTCTCCCACATGATTACGCGGGCTCATGAACTGCTCGCGAGCGATCAAAAACTGCTGGCCGCGGAGCGGGAACGCGACCGCTTCATCCTGGTCGACGAATTTCAGGATGCCAACTTCGCGCAGATCAAAGTTCTTACGTTGCTCGCCGGACCCGGGGCGAACATCTTCGGCGTCGGAGATCCGGATCAAGCCATCTACCGTTTTCGTGGGGCGTCGAGCGCGGCGTTTCATTTGTTCCGGCGGCATTTTCCTCAGACTAAGCTGGTCGTGCTGGGCAAGAACCGGCGCTCCACCACACCGATTCTGCAGTGTGCTTTTGCCGTGGTCGACAAGAACCCGCCGGTGTTTGGCGCGGGTGACGCCTTTGCCTACCGGCGCATTCCGCTGCAATCGGCGCGCGAAGAGGAGGCGCGGAAGGAAGGGAAAACACTGGTTGCCTTTCCCGTGGAAGCGATATCCTTTGCCGCCAGACATGCCGAAGCGCCCGACGTGGCTCGCCTCATCGAGGAGACGCGGCGGCGTTCCCGTTGCAAGTGGAAAGACTTCGGCGTCCTCTACCGCTCGCATATTCACCGCGATGATGTTGTGCAGCAACTGGCCGAGCGGGAAATTCCTTTCTCTATAGAGAACATGGATGTAAGTGACACACCCGAAGTGCGGGATTTGTTTGCCTGCGTTGCCGTTGTGGTGGATCTGGGAGCGGACGCCAGTCTTTTTCGCGTAGCCGCCTTGCCACAGTTCGATGTGGATCCGGAACAGCTTCGAGCGGCGCTGCGCGCGATTGCCAGGGAATCGAAGGAGGGAGTGGTAATTCCGCTAGCTTCCGTGCTCGGCGAAGTCGCCGGCGGCCGCGCCGTGTTGGGTTCCGTGCGCCGGGCGCGCGGTGAAGTCAATCAGAAGCAGGCTAAGACGCGTGCAGCTCTGCAGTTGATCGCAAGGCAGTTCAGGCTCGACCTGAATTCTGGAATCTTGCAGGCCGCCTTGAAGTTTGCCGGCGCCTGGGAAGAGAAAGCAACCACC
>JBAUVZ010000039.1:0-2808 GCA_049583505.1 Candidatus Sulfotelmatobacter sp. | reverse complement strand
GAATCGTGCATGCCGTGCCCGCGGGAAGAGTCTTCAGGCTGGGCACATCCGGAGTCGAGGAAAGTGTGCCGTCGTTACTCGCGGAAGAAGACTCGTCGCCTTCTACGCCAAAAGCTTCCAGCACCATCATCGGCGCTGCCAGCTTTGTAGGCCCGTACATGCCTCCAGATTTGCTCATCTCGACGGAACCAATTTCGTCGACGGCCTGCGGTCCCGAACCTTTCTTCTTCGCCTGAGCGTGAACATCTCGTCTTCGACTGACGGAAATCAACGACACTTGCAACGCGCTTTCACCGCTTGCCTCAAAGACCGTCGCCGTCTTGAAAACGGGATAATTCTGGTGACGAGGCGTGAAGGCCTTTACAACCCACGGCCAGTGATCGTCCGGAATCCTCTCTCTTCTTTCCATGTGGTCCACTGCCAGGCGTACCTGGCTCCCTGCCGGGAACAGCTCACGGTCCTGGGAATAGACATCCCGTGCCAAGCTGCCCTCAACCACATCTCCCGTCTTCAACTTCGACAGCTTCAACGGGTTCTTGAGTTGTACCTTAAGGTAGAGGCTCGAACTCGCGGGCCCCGTGTTCTGCCCCATGGCTGCCGGTTCATCTATAGCGGAGCAAATTACAGAACCCATCGACACTGCCGCTGTCAGCACCACCCCCCTGACAGCCTTCGACACCCTACCACTCCTCATGATCTGCTCCTGCTCGCCCCAAACCTGAACCAACCCGAAATCAGAGACTCATTGATTCTACCCTCAACTTGCGGGTGAGATGCTATAAGCCGCCAAATCAAGGTCACGCCATAACGCGCGAATGCCGCGTGTTACGCTTCTGTGGAAACTATGAAGACGCTGAGCCGGGTCTTTAAAGCCTTCAAGTACCGCGATTTCCGCCTGATGTGGTTTGGCGCGTGCACCTCCAGCATCGGCACCTGGATGCAGATCGTGGCCCAGGGCTGGCTGATTTATCGGCTCAGCCACTCGGCGTTCTTGTTGGCAATGGACCAATTTCTCGGTGGCATCCCCATCTTCCTGTTCTCACTGATCGGCGGTGTCGTGGCGGATCGCGTCGAGCGCCGGAAAATTCTGCTCGGCTCCCAGTATGTGCAGATGTTCACCGCTAGTGTGCTCACCATTCTGGTGGCGACCGGGCGCGTACACGTCTGGCACATTCTCAGTCTCTCCTTCATCTCTGGCTTCGCCCAGGCCTTCGGCGCGCCAGCCTACTCGGCTCTAATTCCGACGTTAGTCGACCGAGAGGACATGCCGAACGCCATCGCCCTGAATTCGATCCAGTTCAACGTGGCGGTAATGGTTGGGCCGGCACTGGCCGGGCAGGCTTTGGCGAAGCTGGGAGAGAAGTGGTGCTTCGGCCTGAACGCGCTGTCCTTCCTCGCCCCCATCATCTCCCTCTCGATCATCACCACCCGCTTCCTACCAGCGAAAACCACGGAATCAATGTTCACCAGCCTGAAGCAGGGCATTCAGTTCGCCCGCAAGCAGACTTCCATGGAAGCCCTGATTGTCTTGGCCTTCTGCATGACCGCTTTGGGCATGCCCATGCGCACCTACATTCCCGTATTCGTGAAAGACATCTTCCATCGTGGTCCGGAAACCTACGGCAATCTGCTCGCGCTCATGGGTCTGGGATCGATCTTTGGATCTCTCGGGATTGCCACCGCCGGCAATATGCGCAGAAAAGGACTCGTGGCCCTCGCAGCCCTTTTCTGCCTGGGCGCGGGCATTTCCGGTTTCGCCCTCTCGAAGTCGTTGCCCATAAGTGGCGTCATTCTGGTCCTGGTGGGCGCTTCCATGATGGCGGTTTTTGCCACCGTGAGTTCGCTGGTGCAGTTGATTACCACCAACGAAATGCGCGGCCGTGTGATGAGTGTGTACAACTTCGCGTTCCGCGGTGGCATGCCCATGGGAAACTTGTTGTCAGGATGGCTCGTCCCCCTGTTCACGGCACCAGTCGTGCTTGGCGTGAATGGACTACTCCTGATTTTCCTAGCCCTTTACTTCTTGCTGGTACAACGGCGCCTGGCTGCGCTTTGAGGGAGACAAAGATGTTGCGCCCGGAGAGATTCGAACTCCCGACCTATTGCTCCGGGGTTGTCAACAATCTGCGAACGAATACCTGCCCGGTTACCCAAAATAGGGTTGGTAATCCCTTGGTCATTGATAAGCGCGGGGGGCTATTCATTCCGAGCAATTTGGCGGCAGTCGTCGCAAAGATCGTCTGTGAACCGCTGCCCGCGTTCGGGCACAGCGCCGCAAATCCGACAAACCCATCCGCTTTCCCGGCACAGGCTCGCCCATACTCGGTCCTTCTCGTGCTCGGCGTCGTCCATCATCGAACGGAGAGTATAGCTCCAGTCCCAGCATCGATGAGTGCAATAGCGATTATCACCAATTAAGACGATTGCCTACTAGTTGGCGGCTCGAATAACTTCCGGTTAGCCGACTAATCGGGAGTTGGCTCGCGTTGCACGACAACCAAAAACACCACACCGACAATGGTGAACATTCGGAATGCCGCTTCCTGCCCATTCCATATTTGCGACTGCCACATCAGGAACCATTCGCCCCCGACATCGAGGAATGCCACCAACCACATCAGCAGGCTCGTCGTCAGAGCAATCACGGCGACGTTCAGCGCAGCGGCGAATTGCGCCTTGTCCGCACGATACGATTTCAGCAACCGAACACCAGCCCACCAGCATAGAAGCATAGTGACTGATTCCCAGGCGATGATGCCGATGTAGAAGACCGTATGTACTAGCGGCGAATTGACGGCGCGCCACATG
>JBAUVZ010000038.1:0-2648 GCA_049583505.1 Candidatus Sulfotelmatobacter sp. | reverse complement strand
GTGGATCAGGATGGTCTGGCCGGTCAGAACTGTGCCCGAGTCTGGGTCAATCATTTTGCCGGCGCGGATGGCGGTGGTTTGGGCGTCGGCGGGAATCAGGAGTGCGCCGCAGATGACCACGAGCATGATGGAATTGCGTATGGCCGCGGCGATGTCTTCGCTTCTCATTCTTTGAGTCCTAACCATTTTCCTCACTAAATCCCGTGTCGTCCCTTCGGGACTCACTCCGCTCTACTACGTTACCCCGGACTTACGTCCGGGGCTAATGAATGCCGTCGCTAGCGCGACTGGAGTTGGGTAGCTCTAATCGGCGGCGGCGGATGTGGGCTCTAAGCCTCGCTTGAGATCGTGCGCTAGAAGCCGGTGAAATAACTGTTCTCCGGCTTCGCGGCGGACGGAGAGTCGTCCGGCGCGGTAGGCTCGCGACTTCAGGCCGCGCTGCACGTCTTCGCAGATGCCGAGATCTTCCTCCTGCACGCGATTGCCGACGTTGACCGACTGCTCGTTGTATTCGCGGCGGGCGTCGCTGATGTCTCCGAAATAGAAGTCGAAGATGACGTGGCAATGATCGACGTCGACGGGGATGACTAGATTCGTGTCCATGTATCCCTCGTAGCAGTTGATCATCAGGTTGGGATGCTGCCAGAAATACCAGGCGCGGTCGCCCTTGCGGGTCGCTCCTGTGGCGGCATCATCGTCAGAAGAAACCATGGGGCTGGATTGCAGGCAGTAACGGTCTTCGTTCTCGATGGTGTATTGCTTGTAATCGAGGACGGAACTGAGGCCCTTGTGCAGGTGAGGAACGTGGTAGCCGCCGTCAAGGTAGTTATCGACGAAGACTTTCCAGTTGCAATGAATGTCGTAGGTGCGGCGGTCGAAGTAGTGCAGCTTGCTGATTCCCAAAGGGGCCATGCGCTTGACCAGACCGCCGAGAAATTCGGCGAGCGAGGTTGCGTGGTCGTCGAGGTTAATGAAGACGAAGCACTGCCAGGTTTCAACTCGAATGGGGACGAGACCGTTTTGCACACGGTCGAAGTTCTCGACGCCTTCGAACTCGGGCATGCCTTTCAGGGAGCCATCGAGGCCATAGTTCCAGCCGTGATACGGACAATGCAAGAGTGATGCCTGGCCGCAGGGTTGCGTTACGACGGCGGCGGCGTGGTGGCGGCAAACATTGTAGAAGGCGCGCAGAGCACCGTCGTTGCCGCGGACAACCACGATAGGCTCACCAGCGACTGTGGTGCTCACGAACTGGCCGGGAGATTTCAGTTGATCAGTGCGGGCGACGAGTTGCCAGGTCTTGGTGAAGACGCTGAGGCGTTCGAGCTCCGCGATCCGAGGATCGACGTACCAAGCTGCGGGAATGGTCGAGGCCTGCGACAGAGGAGCGTGGTCGTCGTAACTGGAGAGAATCTGTTCGATCGAAGGCTGCATGATCTGATTTGTTCTCGCTTTGAAGTTCTACACTAGTTTGTGTTTGGGCTACGCGGTTTTGTTGCGACGCCTCTAGGCTTTGCGACCAGATTAACGGCGGCGATTTTGCGTATTTCACGGCGGCCGCGGACCGCCGATGCAGTAGCCTCGCCGACCGCGCGCTGCAGGACCTCGAGGAATTGCCGGATGCGGGATTCCTTTTTCTCCGGCATCTCACCCTGCCTGCGGAAAAGGCCGGGGTCGAGTTCGGCGGTGAGCAGAGCGTCCTGAAATCGTTCCATGGTCCAATCCAGGATGGAGACGATCATTTCCACGTCCATATCCTTGCGCAGTTCCCCACGCTCGATGCCAAAGCGAACGAAGGCGACCGTGCCGTAGGGATCTTCGGTGGTGAGAAAGCGATTGATTTCGCGCTTCAACACGAGGTCGGTACCGTAGTTGCCGAGCAGAGAGATGCGATAGGGAATCCAGTCCTCGCGCAGCAGATGTTCGGTGCGGACTAGCCAATAGTAGAGAACGTCGAAGAAGCCAGCCGCACGGACGTCAGCGGGCGCGTCCAAGTATTTCGAGAACGAGCGCACCGCGCGTTTGTAGACCTCGAAGAACAGGCCGTCCTTGCTGCCGAAGTGCTGGAAGATGGAGCCTTTGGCGATGCCCAGTGTGGCCGCGATGTCGCCGACGCGCGCGGCGTGATAGCCGTTCTCGGCGAAGTGCTGCATGGCTGCGTCGATGATGCGGGAGCGCTTGACCTCGGAGCGAGGCCGGGGCCTGTGCTGGCGCATATAACGCGGCGGAGAGACGGGATTGCTGGCGATTCCGCTCATAATGACTCCAAGTCACGAAAGCATATAAGAGACGCTCCTACTTTTCAACTTCATTTTTAATGGCTGGTGCAGTACTGTATGGGTCCGCGGGACATGGCGGCGTGACTTTGAGTCAGGTTTGGTGAGTCGGCTTTGGCGAAAGCAGCCTCGAACTTTATTTATGACGCGATTGTAGTCGGCGGCGGTCACAATGGGTTGACTGCGGCTGCTTATTTGGCGCGTGGCGGACTTTCCACGCTTGTGCTGGAGCGCCGTGAGATTGTGGGTGGATGTTGCGTGACGGAGGAGATTGCTCCGGGCTGCCGGGTTTCGACGACATCTTATATTGCCAGCATGCTGCGGCCGGAAGTGATTGCGGAACTGGGGCTGGCCAATCATGGGCTGCGCATG
>JBAUVZ010000037.1:0-13191 GCA_049583505.1 Candidatus Sulfotelmatobacter sp. | reverse complement strand
CTCCTTTCCTGTAGGGCTCTTTCATCCCCTACAACATGCCGGTTTATCCCGGCGCACTCCGGTTGGCCCGTCATCCAACCGGAATAGTCCTGACTAAGCGTAGATTTGAGTCCGGCTGCACTCTCATTTGCACACTGGTACGAGCTTGGCCAACTCCGAAACGGCGCTCGTCCACGGGAATTCGTTGCCATCGCTGAAACTGTAGAATGTAACGCCATTCGGCAGCAGCGCCACAATGTTGCCGCCATAACCGCTCATGAAGGCAATCCAGAAATTGCAAGAAAACTGAGGAAATTCCTGCGTACCCAAGTAACGGCCCCAGAATCCATGCGCATACCGCCGGCTGCCTGGCACAGCAGGCCCGTGGCCATCGGCAGGCTTGCCCAATAATGATGTCGGGTTGCTATCCTCAATGGAGACGCCCACTGCTGCCGCATTTGGGGTACGAAATAACGCCTCTTTCAACCGCAATGGCTCGAGCACTTGAGTGCCATCGACTACACCGTTCGCGTTATTCAAGAAATTGACGATTTTTGCGATGTCATCCTTGATGAAGAACAGTCCGTAATACCCGCTCGGTGCGCCGGCCGGGCTGTTGTCCGTGCGTATCGTCGTCAAACCGCCCTGGCTCACATGCAAGGGGATGTAAACATCATCGCGCACCATGTTAAACAGATCTGCGCTGCTTCCTTGCTTCCGTTGCAGATACGCATTCATAGCCTGGGTCAAGACAAATGTGGCGGAGCTTTGATACACCCACTTCGTGCCGGGCGTAATGAAGTGGTTGCGAATTGCGAAAGCATCCTTCAATTTTGCATCGGAGCCCTCGTCGACAAGAAATGCGTCCATTGCCGGGCTGTCTTCATCCGCTTCGTAGCCTGGCAGGTTGTAATTGCCCGTGGCCATGTCGGAAGCATTGCTGAATGTAGTTGCTTCCCAGTTTCCACCTTCCTTGTACTGCGGGATGTAGGACTTGATCAACTCTGTGTACACACCGTGGCCATAGAGTCGCCCGAGCCGCATCAGCGCCATGCCCGCGAACGCGGATTTCGCGATGGAATACGACGGCAACCGCATTTCTTCGCAAAATGCATATTCACCAAAGCGCGTCGGGCAACCGGCCGAATAGTTGGTGCCGCCAACCACCACGCCATAGGTCGTCACATCCTCTTTTTTCCGGTAAACAGCTAAGAAGGCGCTCACATCGATGCCCGACGTTTTGAAATCTTTTTCCAATTCGCGGAGTGGCTTCCGGGGCATCCGGTGGGAAAACTCTTGCACTTGATTCGCGGCGATGGCTTGCGCGTTCGCGATGAGGCCCGGGGTGTATGTCGCCGGAACAACGCCCCACGTGTTGAACTTCATCGGGTAACACGTCTCTTGCGTGACCTGATAGTAGACGTTCGAGATGTTTGGCCTTCTGTGGTTGTTGAACAAGAACATCATCTCGCCGTTGTGGACGCAATTCTGATTGCGCTGAATGAGGGCAAACGGAAACGCCGCACGGGTGTATCCGTCGTCTTCGTTTTCCTGCCAGACGCGTCCGGGCCCGCTGATGAAGTTCCAAACCGGACTTCTCGTGATCACAAGGCCCTGTTCGACTGGAATGAGATAGCTGCCCCTTTGCACGAACTGAATGCGGATGGCCGGAAGGTGCTTCCACGGAGAATCGCCACTGGAAACGAGGCCGAAGATGTCCGCCAGCAAGGAAAAACTTCCACTCAGCCCTGTGTTGTTGAGGTTAAGCGTGCCTTCAAAAACCTCCGCGGGCTCGGCGGCCTCTTCCGGAATGGCAAAACCGGCACTGTCGTCCACGGGTGTCAGCGGCGCAACTCCGCCCATCAGCACTTTCCGAGGTAGCACGGACCTATGTACGTCGCCCAATCCCGAAAGGACCGGCCTGAAAAGCGTAGTACTGTGTAAACGCTGCGTACTGGCGCCAAGACTCGACCAGGCAGCGAACACAATCAATGCTGCGCACAATTTCACCGATGCGTGTACTGCATTCGCAGCAACCTGTTTGGCCTGCGAACCTACGTCTGCGATTTTTTGAATCCTCTGCGTCACGCGTTAGCTCCCGATCTCGTACAGACAACTGATCGTAAACTCTCTTGCATCGAAGGCTTCCGGTCTCCGGAACATTCCGCAACAGAGTGTTGAGCCTGGTGTCGAACGCCGCGAAAGCAGTTAGAAGAGCACTTTGAGTCCTAATTGCAACTGCCGTGCCGGGAAGGCCGCGGGCGACTTTCCAAATTGTGGGAGGCTTAGGTCACCCAACGGGTTCCAAAGATTCACCCGATTGAAAAGGTTAAAGGCTTCCGCACGGAACTCGACCTTGATCCGATCAGACACCGCCGTGGTCTTGACCAAAGCCAGATCAAGGTCCTTAAACGATGGCCCACGAAACGCATTCCGGCTGAGGTTCCCGTCCGTGCCCACCGGGACACACTGCGAGTCCGGTCCAGAGTTAACGGGCCCGAAATCGAGTATCGAATTTAGCCCATTCGGACAGAAGGCCTGAAGGGCCTGTGATGTCCGGCTAAAGCCGCTTGGAGAGAAAGTCAGTGCTGGATTGCCGAAGAGACCATTTACAAATTGCGGGTTGCTAAAACCCGCAGTCTTGATTTCAGCCGGACGGTCGGGACGGTCGTAGTTCAGCCCATCCATATTAAAATCGCAGCCGAAGAACCACGCAGCGCCGCAGTAGACGTCAAAGGGACGGCCGGACTGCAGCGAGAGGATCGTGTTTAACCCCCATCCCCCAAGGACCTTACTCAACGCTCCTCCTGCCTTTGGGGCAGGGATATTCCACAGGCCGGTTAGAGTGAAGCGATGTCGAACATCAAACTCCGAAGGGCCGTAGTCCAAGTGGGGTTTTGCCAGATCCGAGACACCGGCGTAAAGGCTACCGTAACCGTTGGTGTTGAAGTAGTCTCCTAAGCCCCCTTCGGTAACGTCGTCAAGCACCTTCCCGAAAGTGTAGTTGGCAGTAAACATCAGGTTGTGAGCGTAGTTTTTTCGAAACTGGGCATTCAAACCCTCGTAGTTGGCCGAACTTTCGTTGGAGATATACGTGATCGCCCCCCAGCCGAAGTTCAACCGATCGTTTGCGTAGGAGCACGTAGTCTGGTTACAGATATCGCCAGCAAAACGGTTGAAGTCTTCACGGGTGTAACCTCCCACCCCTCGGGTCCCCACATAGTTGAGAGTGAAGCCGTAGTCGTGGTCGAATGAATGCTGAACCCCCAGAAACCATTGCATGGCATAAGCCGTACGCAAGTGCGGGTCAACCCCATTCGGCAGGGTCTCAACGCCGCTTATTCCGCCATTGGCGGCGAGGGGTGCGGCAAAATCTGGATCAGATTTGAAGGGAAATGTGTAGACGGAAGGGATTGGGGTTGTGCCCCACGGACTGAACGGGGGCGGCTCGGATAAGACCGTGTTCGCCTCAGGGGGATCCAAGCGGGACGCATTGGTGTAAAGGTTCGAGTAAGGCTCGTTATAGGCGATGCTGAAGCCGCTGCGGACCGCGGTCGTTCCCTTTCCAGTCGGATCCCAGGCTAGGCCAATCCGGGGCGCGAAGTTGTGGTAAATGGTACTCCAAAGCTGCTTCACCCGCCCCAGAGTAGCGGTGGCGATCTGTTCAGAGAAAGTGCTTCCCGGACCGAGGATCATGTTGCTGAGTTCACCGTTGGTCTCGCTGGGAGTTGCAAATACATCCCAACGCAGACCTAAGTTCACAGTCAGGTGCGGCGTGAGTTTCCAATCATCCTGCACAAAAGCGGCCCACCGGTTCCACCGAAAATGGCGGGGAGTGTCTGTGAACTGACCGTAATCCGGGCTGGACGGGTTGCTGTTCACAGTCGCCAGTTCGAGGTAGGGTGAGTCCGCCGCGAAAGAAGTGATACCAAGGAACTCAAACCACGGAGAACTATAGAGTCTGTAGTTGCTGTTTTCTTGAATTCGGTTGAACTCAAACCCAAGTTTCAACGAGTGCCGCCCGGCCGTGTACAGCAGGGTATCGTTCAACTTAAAGTCGTTGAAAACAAAATCTCTTGGAACATACACTTCGCCGCCCATTGGGATCGTGCCATCATCAAAATACAAAGTGCCAAAAGCAGTTTGCGGCAAGCCTTGGGTCTTCAGAATGCCGGCGGTTTCGCTGTCGCTGGGCATCCCGAATGAGATATGACTGCCGTTCCGGCTGTACGAAAAGCGGAAGTCGTTGAGAGTATTAGAAGAAAATTGATGTGTGTATCCAGTAGCAAGATCACCGAACAAACCGTTAAAAGGAGCAGTGAATCCGCGCATCCCTGCACCGAACAGCTCCTGCCGCGCCACGTCGCCTGAGGCCAAGGTAGAGTCCCAGCGCGCAAAAAGTTCGTTCCGGGGATTGATATGGTGGTCCACCCTCACAATGTATTGGTCCGCCTGATTTCTTTCGATCTGCGGTGACTCGGCTGAGCAAGTGGTGTCTGCGGGACCGGGAGCTGTTTGACACGGAGGCCCAGGAAAATCTTGAAAGAACATCGCCGCCAGACTACCTGGCGCCGCTAGGCTGCGAGTGAAAGGAGTCTCGCTGGTCACTATGGCGGGTTGGCTATCCTTCAACCGCGAGCCCTCGTAGTCCATAAAGAAAAAGGTTTTGTCCTTCTGGATCGGACCTCCGAAGGCAAAGCCGAACTGGTTCTGCTGCAGGGGAGCTTTTTGGCCGAAGTTGTCGAAAAAGTTCCGGGCATTAAAGGCGGTGTTCCGGCCCGAGTAAAACGCATCGCCGTGATATTGGTTGGTGCCGGACTTGGTGAGGATGTTGACGATGGCGCCGTTATTGCGTCCGTACTCAGCCGAAAAATTCAGGGTTTGGACCTGCACCTCCTGAATGGCGTCGAGCGAGGGATAGATCAGCGGTGTTCCACCGAGCCACTCATTATTATTCGAGGTGCCATCCAGCACGAAGTTGTTGCCTCGGGGCGTGGAGCCATTGGCGATGAACCCGAAATCGAAGGTCACCGAAGATGTCGGTGAGGGCACGCTGGAGATCACCGGAGCATTGGTCGCCGTAACCCCGGGTTCTTCCGTGACTAACTGATAGACCTGTCTGCCGTTAAGGGGAAGATTGGCAACCTCTTGGGAGGTAATGGTATTAGCGAGCCGTCCCTCTTCAGTTTGAACCAAAGGGGCGCCCGCGGCGACCTCGACGGTCTCACGTGCGGTGCCGACCTGCAATTTCGCATTGACCGGAGTGGTTGCGCTGGCGTTGACTGTCACATCCTTCAGCACCATCGTCTTGAAACCAGCGGCCTCGATTCGGACCTGGTAAGTGCCAGGAGGAAGATGTTGCACACGGTAGTATCCGATCTTGTCGGTTTGCGCTCGATCCACATGCCCGGTCTGAGGACTCGTGATGGTAACGGTCGCCCCGCTGAGCGCCGCTCCGCTCGGATCATTCACAGTTCCCGCAATATCGCCGTCAGTGAATTGCGCGTGGGCGATTGCAGAGAATGCAAGGAACAGCATCACGAGCACCAGACAGTTCGCCATCTTTCCAAAGGAACTCATAATTTCCTTTCTTGGATGAGTTTCGGCCGCGTGCTCGATCCAATTAGACCGCAAGCTTCAAGAGCGCAGTAAGTCCTCCGGTACCAAATTGCAGCATACTCTAGCAGGGTTCCAGCTACCTGTGTCAAGAACGCGTTGGCTCGGGTTCGGCGTGCGGAGAAACGCTGGTACATCCTAGTTTTTGAGGCAATCCATGAAGCGTCTGAGCGTTCTGGTGCTGATTCCCGTCCTTCTCATAAGTGTGCTGCCTGCGCCCTCAAAGTGCTCAGCGTTCCGACCGACGAACTTAAGGACGTGGAGGTCTGCAGAGTTGGGTTGGCAGCAGATTTATAAGAAGGCGCGCAGGAGCCGTACTAATGCGGCGGGAATCTCACCCTTCCCTTACCAAATTTGCGTTTAGGTTAGCGGACTGTGGTTATTACAAGCGAGTCTGGCGAACTGAAGACCACTTCGCCATCGAACAAAGTCATCAGGCATTTCAGGTTCTTGACTTCGTCGATGGGGACAGCGTAGAGGTCGCGGTCCCAGATCGCAATGTCGGCTTTCTTGCCTACCTCGAGCGAACCGATCTTGTTTTCCAGGAACATTTGGCGCGAGCCCCAGGCCGTGTAGCTGCGGAGGGCGGTATGCATATCGACGGCTTCTGCCATTCCGAAGGGGTGCAAGCCGTAGGTTCCTTTGGCGGTCTGGCGCGCTGCCGAAGCCCACAGGCCGTAGCGGGCGGCAACCGGGGTGACGAAGTAGTCTGACCCGCCGGACCAGAGAATACCGCGCGAGTTGAGAGTCTTGAACGGTTCCAGGCTCTGGCCGCGTTTGGGACCATAACTGGCGGCGTAGATGTCACCGATCCACCAGAGGAATCCGGGTTGCATTTCGGGGTAGCCGGCATCGTATTTTTTCTGTAGGGCGGCCATCACGTCGAGGGCGTGCGCGGTCGGTAGGTTGGCATGGATGATGCTGTGGCGCAAGCCGGGATGGGGTTGCTCCTGCTCAACGAGGGCGTAAGTATCGACGACCCAATCCATGGCACGATCGCCGACTGCATGGGTGCCGACGGGGACGCCATTCTGGTGGAAGAGGCGAACCATTTCCTGATAAACAGCAGGATCGACTTGCGGGTAGCCCCGATTGCCCACGCCTGAACTTGTGACATCTGGAGTCGTGGCATTACGCAGCCAGTCGTCGTAGACCCAGCCGGTGCGAGCACCCCCGGAGCCGTCCATGTAGATTTTGGCGCCGCAGGAGAGCAGGCCGTCATCGCCGAGACTGGCCGGCAGGCGGGGAACGGAATTGATCTCGGCGAGCGCCTTGCGGGCTGATTCCAGTGTGGAACCGGCGTGCCACAAGACGCAGATGTGCTCCTTAAGCTGTCCCTGATCGAGTAGGGATTTGTATGCATCCCAGTGGATCTGTTGGATGTCAGGGTCCTTGACGGCGGTCATGCCTTCGCTGTGCAGCAACTGCTGAATATAGAGAATCCCCTGCCGCATCTGCTCGGGTGTGGTGGGCGGGATGAGGGTCGTGACCGGCTCCATGGCGGACTCTTCCTTGAGGACGCCGGTGGGGTTGCCGCGAGGGTCGCGGTCGATGGTGCCGGCGGCCGGGTCGCCTGTGGCGGCAGTAATGTGGGCCAGTTTAAGGGCAAGTGAGTTGGCGACTCCATAATGGCCGGTGGTATGGATGAGCCAGACCGGGTTATTGGGGGCGACGGAGTCGAGATCGGCGGCGGTGACGTAGCGATGTTCGGCGAGCTTGCCCTCGTCCCAGCCGGAGCCAGTGACCCATTCGCCGGGCTTGACCATTGCGATCTTGGCCTTTACACGGGCAACAATTTCAGCCACCGAAGTGGCATCGGAGAGCTTGACGCCGTAGAGCTCCTCGACACCTCCTTCGGCAATGTGGGCGTGGGTATCGATCAGGCCTGGGGTGGCGGTATGACCGTGGAGGTCGATGATGCGCGTGCCGGAAGCATTGCCGGCGAATTCCAGAACTTCGGCGTCGGTGCCGACTTTCACGATGATGCCGTTGCGGATGGCGAGGGCCTGGGCTACCGAGTCCTTGCCATCTACAGTGAGAATGTGGCCGTGAAGCAAGAGCAGGTCGGCACTTGGGCTTTGCGCAAGGATACTTGTAGTCAGCAGCAGGGAGACTACCAGCGCGCTTGCCAAACTGAGCTTGCCGTGCAGAGACATCGTTGGATTCTACTCCCCGTGTGGGTTTAACCACCATATATCCTGATCGTGAGACCTGCGGTGCTGATCGCACGCTGCCGGTTGAAACCCAATGTATCCAGTGGGCGTCAAACAAGCAGTGGTGCACTAGCCCGACGAACTCGGGCGATCACTCCCGGTTGGTCGGTTAACCGGAAACGGACTTGGGGGACATCAATGTTCACCTCCCAGAAGCCGACTTGTGGCCCGCGAGGGTCCTGTGGACGTAATTTCCGGTTTGCTCGTCATCCGCCCAGAATCGTTGGAAGATCTAACGGAAACTTCCAATTCTTTACTCCAGAAGATTCCGTCTACCACTCGTACTGGAGTTGGAAAGCTACTTCTTCAACTCCACGGGCCAGTTGAGCACCAGTGTAAAGGGGTCGCTGCCTTCTTTCAGGTTCCCGCTGTTAAGCAGAAACTTCTTCCCGTCCGCGGTCACATCGAAAGGCCCGTATTCGCGCTGGATGCCGACCGTCTGAAACAAGTCACGAGGGGTGCCAAGCCGGACGGCGTTGCCGGAAGCATTCACATCGACCGCGACTATTTTGTCGGTCGCGTCGAGGAAGAACAGTTCCTTGCCGTCCCCGCGCCATTTTGCCGCGGTTCCGCCGTTGGTTGAGACCTGCCACTTCGCACCACCCGCGGGAAAAGCGGTAATGTATATCTCCCGGCGGCCAGACTCATTTGACTGGTACACCATCCACTTCCCGTCAGGCGAGACCGCGGGCAAACTTTCCTCAAATGCATCCTGCACGATGGGAAACGGCTTGCCGTCGCCGACCAAAGGAAGCACCCAAAGATGGTGCCCAAGGTCGGTCTTGCTCAACCTTGCGTAAACCAGAAAACGTCCATCGGGTGAAGGGGCCCAGGGGAGTTCGACCACCTCCGGGGTCTCCAAGACGGTGCGTTCGGAGCCGCTGCCATCGGCGGCTTTGGCGTAGATGTGAGGCGGGCCCTTGGCCGTGGAGGCATAAAAGACGGTTTTTCCGTCGGGCGTCCATACTGGGTTGCTGTGATTGTTGCCGCCGAAAGTCAGGCGGGTGCTGGTTCCGCGAGTCAGGTCAAATATCCAAATATCCCCAATTCCCTGAGTGCCGCCGAAAATGTCTACGACGAGGCGTTTGCCATCGGGCGAAAGAGTTGGATTGAGATAGCGGTCAACCTGGGCAATGGAGGCGGTCTGCTTCCCGTCCCGGTTAAACCAGAGAAGATTCCAGCCTCCCGAGGTTTCGCCGTTCTGGTATACCAGTGTTCCCGTCTGCGACGCCGTGAACAGCGGGTGAGATGTCGCTCCGTTGACGGCTGCGTGATTTGCGATGGGCAGCGGCTCGCCGGACGGCTCGAGTCGCCGCAAGTCGAAGGGCTCTGCCATGAGGGATTGGTCGCGCACGAACAATAGATAGCCGGACGCGTAAACGGCAGTCGATTCGCTTTTCGCGAGCACCTTGGCTTGCAGTGATCCCAGTTCACCGAGAAGAAGCTGGCTCTCCTGGCCTCCGCGGGAACTTCGCGCCCAGAACAAAAAATGTTTGCCGTCCGGCAGAAATGAGGGCCAGCGGTGGCTGTTCTCCGCTCGCGAAGAATCCAACTTCGACGCTGGTTCCGGAGTTCCGCCTGCTGCAGATACCCGAAAGAGCGGCTGCGTGGCTGACGGGGTAAAAACAATCACCCCATCCTGACTCCATGCGCCGCCACGCCCATTGGCTGCTTCACACACGTTCTGGGGCGGGCCGCCCTCGGCGTTGATCCTCTTCAGCTTACCGTCCGCGAAGAAGCCAACCTCGCGGCTGTCTGGAGACCAAAACGGATAAATCGCATCGTCGGTCCCATTCAGGGGCTGAGAGGTGAGAGACGTCAGCGGGCGGACGTATAACAAGATCCTGCCTTTCTCGTCGCGAACGGTGAACGCCAGCCGTGTTCCGTCAGGCGAGAGCACAGCGGGACCCGATGACGGCAACATGGTCACGAACGCCGTTCCCGCCGGTGGCAGGATGGAGGACCGCACCACTGGTGCGGGTTTCGGCGCCTGGAATAAGTATGCCGTCCCAATGCCCAATGCAATAAGCACCGAGATTCCCGCGACCAGCCAAGGTAGCAGCGAAGTAGCCGGCTTCAACGAAGCCGCTAGTGGGGCTCCCGCCTCTGGACGCGCTTCCGCCAAAGCTTCCAGTTGAATTTTGATGTCGTGCATGCAGCCGTAACGCTGGTCGGGATTCTTCGCCAGGCAGCGACATACGGTTTCGTCAAGCCGCGGCGGCGAGCTTGGCCGGACTCCGCTGATGCGATCCGGCTCCTTGTCGAGAATGGCGCCCAGCACGCTGAACTGCGACTTGCCTTCGAAGGCGCGCCGCCCTGTGACCGCCTCGTAAATCACACATCCGAAACTGAAAATATCGGAGCGCGCATCGGCTTCCGCACCTTGCAGGACCTCGGGCGCCATGTACTGAAACGTGCCCACCACCGTTCCCTTCTGAGTCAACGGTGAGGCCGAACCACTGAGCGCAGCCACGCTCATGGTGGGCGTACTTGGCGTCAGCGAACCCGCCCCAGATGTTGAGCTCAGCCCCGGCGCAGGCTTGGCTAAACCGAAGTCCATCAGCTTCGGCCCATTTTTCGTGAGCATGATGTTGGCAGGTTTCAGATCGCGGTGGACAATGCCACGCGCATGCGCCTTATCGAGAGCGTCGGCGATCTGGATTCCGATCTTGAGGGCTTCATCGAGCGGAAGCGCGCCCCGGTGCAACCGGTCGGCAAGGGTTTCGCCTTCCAGATGCTCCATGACGAGGAAGTCGATGCCATCTTGCGAGCCGACGTCATACAGCGTGCAGATGTGTGGATGGTTTAGCGACGAGATCGCCTTGGCCTCGCGCTCCAGCCGCTGCTTCAGATCGGGATTAGCGGAGAGATGTGCAGGCAAAACCTTGATGGCCACGTTACGCCCGAGCCGCATATCGCGAGCGCGATACACCTCGCCCATGCCGCCGGCGCCAAGCGGAGATTGGATTTCATACGGCCCGAGTTTGGTCCCGGATGTGAGCCCCATGCGTTGTGCGTCATTATAGTCCCACGGAAAGACGATACTGATTTCGAGCCGCGGAAGCGGTCGCGCTCGGCATTAGATTCGAGCCGCGACGCGATAGCTCCCGGTTGGTCGGGCAACCGGAAGTAATCCCCACCGTCTTTTCGACAATTACTTACGATGTCGAGATCTGCTCTGGAGAGTTCCTGCTCACTGGGTTATTGCTGCGGCCAATTTACTATCAGCGTGAGTGGACGACTTCCGGCTCGCGACTGTCCCAAAGTGTTGATGAGCAAACGTCCGTCGGGTGCGACGTCGTACCCCGCGCTATACAACAGCGTCTGTCCGACTGCGGTGCGGAAGAGGACTTTGGGATCGCCGGTCTGGATCGTACCGTGCGCTGTGTTAATCGGGAACTCCAGGACATCTTCTACGTTGACCGCGTTGACCGCGTAGAGAGCCTTACCGTCATGCCGCCAACGTGGAGTAGCCGCTCCGCTTGACGAGATCTGCGCTCGCTGGCCCGCTCCGGGGAAAGGAGCAACATAGATCTCGTCCCTGCCAGACTGGCGGGACGTATAGGCGACCCAATGACCATCCGGGGAAAACACCGCGTCCCGTTCCCAGTCGTTTGTCGCTACGAAAGGAAAAGGCTTGTCGCCCTCTGCAACGGGCATGATGTAAATGTGGGAGGCCCCGGGTTCGCCACGGTTGTAAAGGATGTACTTGCCATCGGGAGACCAATCGGTGGGCGATTGCCACTGGTCCTCCTGGTAGAGCAGGAGATCCTCTCCGCTTCCGTCCGCCGCCCGCACGGCGAGACGCGCCTTGCTGGTGTTCGCCGGGATCACCATGTACGCAATGTTCTTGCCGTCTGGTGACCACACAGGTGTGGTGCCGGCAGACTCAGTGCTCAGGCGGGTGCGCAGGCCGTTGGCGGTATCGAAAACCGAGACCTCCGGGTTCGGCCCGCCATATTTTACGAGCGCCACTTTATGCCCGTCCGGCGAGATGCGCGGATCGTTGTTGCCGCGTTCTCCAAGGGTCCCGAGGACTTTTCCATTGACATCAAACCATGTCAATTGGCCCTCAGCGGCGGAATTCGCGCCACTCGCGTAAATCAACAGTCCGTTGCTGGAGTTGCTGGAGACGCTGAACGCTCCTCGCCAAATCCCCTGGTCATTCAGAGCTTTTTCGGCCAGGCGCACCGGATCGCCTTGCAACTCCATCCGACCAAGGTCGAAGCGCTGCGCCATCAAGTCCGACTTTCGCAAAAACAACATGTAGCCCGACTCGTAAAGCGCGTTGGCATCAGTGCGCACCAACAATCGTCCTGGCGATCCCGCTGCGCTCAGAGAACTGACATATATTCCGCTGTACTCTCGTTGTCCCGCATGATTCATGGCCAAATAAAGGAAGTGATCGCCATCCGGAAAAAACTGCGGCCAGCGATGCGTGCTGTGCTTAGAGGTGTCCACCTTGGTGACGGCGACCGGTGTTCCGCCGGTGGCAGGGATCTCGTAGAGGCCATCACGAATGTTGGGCGTGAACAGCAGCACACCTTTGCTGCTCCAGGATCCGCCACGCGGGTTCGAGGCATCGCAGAGAGGCACGGGAGCACCGCCAACTACGTCCATCACCCTTAGCTTTCCGGCGGAGAAGAATGCAATCCTGCGGCTGTCAGGCGACCAGAAAGGAAAGGTGCCGTTCTCCGTTCCTTCCAGCGGGTGCGCCTCGCCGGATTTGAGAGAGCGAATCCAGATGTGGTCACCAGCCCCGAAGACAAGACTCAGACCATCCGGCGAGAGGACGGGCGGGGCACCGACATCGCCGATTAATTGGAACGGAGCGTCCTCTGGCGGCGGGATGGAGGCGACGAGACGTGTACCTGCCGGAGGTTTCTTCCAGAGGGCGATAGCGAGAGCTATCAGCGCTAACACCGCTACGACGGCTGCAATTGCCAGTAACGAGCGTTCCCTCGACCCGCGTGAAATGCTGCTAACAGAACCTGCAGTTGTGCTGAGTGCGGCCCCGGAACTGGCTATCCATTCCAGCTCCGCACCGATGTCACCCGCGCTTTGCCAACGCTTGGCCGAATCTTTGACGAGAGCACGTGAAATTACGTGTTCGAGCGCGGGCGATATCTGTTGGCGCACGGTTGAGATCGGCTCAGGATCCTTCTCCAGAATTGCCGAGGCCACGCTGATTTGCGACTTACCTTCGAATGCCCGCTTGCCACTCAACATTTCATAGAGCACGGCGCCGAAGGCGAAGATGTCGGAACGAGCGTCGGCTTCTTTTCCCTCGATCTGCTCCGGCGCCATGTACTGGATGGTGCCGATGATGCTGCCCGCCGTGGTCAGTGGACTTAGGGGACTCGGCCCGCTCAACGTGGCCACC
>JBAUVZ010000036.1:0-6609 GCA_049583505.1 Candidatus Sulfotelmatobacter sp. | reverse complement strand
TGGATTGGAACTCTACTCAATTTCGCGTGCCCTCGCTCAATGCTATTTCAATGCTATTCAAGGAGTCCAACTCGGTGATTGCAATCAATGTGGTAACAGGGAAAACGAAGTCGGTTCTTTTGGCTGTGCTCCTCATATCAGTCTGCGTATGCGCAAATATCGGTATGGCGCAGGTCTCGGTCTCCGTACTGACGCAGCATAATGACAACGCGCGGACTGGGCAGAACCTGCAGGAGGCGACCCTCAACACTTCGAACGTGAACGTGGCCCAGTTCGGGAAGCTGTTTTCGCGCATGGTCGATGGCAACATCTTTGCGCAGCCTCTTTATGTTCCTAACCTCAGCATCAATAGTGCAACCCACAACGTGATCTTCGTGGCAACGGAACACAACAGTGTGTTTGCGTTTGATGCCGACGACCCGAATGCTTCGACGGCTCTGTGGCAGCTCAATCTTGGTCCCTCGATGCCGAGTTCGGATATCTGCATTGCCGCGCCCCAGTACTTGTGTCCCTATACCGATCTGATCCCGGAAATCGGCATCACCAGCACGCCGGTGATTGATCTTTCCAGCAATACCATTTACGTGGTGGCCAAGACCAAGGACAGTACCAATGACACCTACCACTTCAACTTGCACGCGCTGGACATCACCAGCGGGGAGGAAAAGTTCGCTGGACCAGTAGAAATCACGGCCAGCGTGCCGGGCAGCGGGGATGGGGGTTCGACGGTCAATTTCAATGCTCTTCCCCAAAACAACCGACCCGGGCTGCTGCTGTTAAACGGCGAGGTATATGTTGCGTTTGGCTCGGTGGGGGACGTTCCCACGTTTCATGGCTGGGTGTTCGGCTATGACGCGCAGACCCTGGCGCAGGTAGCGGTGCTTTGCACTACGCCGAATAGCTACGGCGGGGGGATGTGGAGTACGGGCAACGGTCTGAACGCGGATGCGGCAGGCAACCTGTACGTGGTGACGGGCAATGGTGGCACGTTTGACGTAAATACGGGGGGGGAGGACTTCGGCAGTGCCTATATCAAACTGAGTGGTGATCTGTCGATGCTCGACTACTTTGCGCCCTCCGACGTAGCTAGTCTGAACACGAACAACACCGATCTGAGTTCCGGGGGGTTTGTGCTCATTACTGAGCCATCCGGGGCGGACAAGACTCTGCTGGCAGGGGGCGGCAAAGACGGGCTTTTGCGCGTGATGGACAGCGGCAATATGGGGAAGTTCAACGCTTCCATCAACAACAATTTGCAGAACTTCTCGGGGACCAATCCACCTATCTTTGGCTCCCCGGTGTATTGGAACAGTCCGAATTTTGGTCCGGTGATTTATCTGTGGGGGCAGCAAGATTTTCTGAAGGCCTGGAGTTTGAATACGACGACTTCCCAGTTCAACACGACGCCGGTGTCGCAGGCCAATATTCAAGGAGTGGGGGTGGGGGGCGGAAACGGGGTAGATACGGCAGCGGCTTCTTTGTCAGCGAACGGAGGTACCGCTGGGACAGACATCATCTGGGCATCGACGCCCTACGGGAATTCCAGTTGTACGACGCAGTGTGAGGCCAACCCGGGGCCGGTACCGGGCGCTCTCTACGCGTTTGACGCAACTGACTTGACGAACGAATTGTGGGACAGCCAGATGAATTCGTCGCGGGACGCGGTAGGGAACTATGCCAAGTTTTCCCCGCCCACGATCGCCAATGGCAAAGTCTACCTCGCCACGTTTTCCGGTCAGCTGCAAGTGTATGGGCTGCTGGTTCCACCGGACTTCTCAGTCTCGGCTTCACCGCCAAGCGAGTCGATCGCCGTGGGCAATTCTGCTTCTTACATCGTCTTCGCGAACGAGCTAGGTGGATTCACTGGAACCGTCTCTCTGGGTTGCTCTGGGCTGCCATCCGGCGCCAGCTGTTCCTTCAATCCAACTACGCTGAATCTCTCGCAGGGCAGCTCTGAAAACGCGACGCTCACAATCAACACCTCGGGTTCTATCGCGCCGGGAACCTTCAACGTGACAGTTACTGGCACGTCCGGACCTCTAAACCACAATACGTCACTCAGCTTGACAGTGACCGGTGGGTCGCCGCCGGCCTTCATGCTCTCGGCGTCGCCGACGTCTGGAACAGTTTCGGCAGGTGGATCCGTCACATCCAAGATCACGGTCACTCCGACAAATGGATTTGCCGCCACCGTGAACCTCACCTGCAGCGTCACAACCACAGCGAGCCCTCCACCCACCTGTTTACTCAGTGCCGCCTCAGTGAATACGAGTAGTGGGCCAGGCATGTCCACCCTGACCTTCAACACCACTGCCGCACATGCATCTCTCGCAACTTCCCCCAGCTTCTTCTACGCAACACTGCTACCAATAGGAAGCTTGGCAGTACTGGGTGCGGGGTTCACATCTCGAAGGAAGAAGTTCCTGGGCTTGGTCGTACTATGCGTATTGTTCTCCGGGCTGATATTCTTGCCGTCCTGCAGCGGGGGTAGCTCCTCATCGGGTAATGGTGGTGGTACGCCGTCGGGAACCTATACTGTGATGGTCACGGGTTCCTCTTCCTCACTGAGTGGACAGACCACATTTTCGGTAACTGTACAATAAATCACTATTTTGGCAGTGCACAGACCAGATTTTATGTAGCTGCAGGCGAAAATAGCTACGCTCATGGCACCGTCCCCTGCGGCACCGCGGACCAACACGCGCAGTTTTGAGATGTCATCTCTGCTCGGGCTGCGCCCGTCCAGCCAACCCCTCGAGCTCGCGGTCGTATTCCGACCTACAACGAGAAGGAGAACGTGCCCACTCTCTTGGCAGCCCTGGAAAGGTCGCTTGCGGGACGGAGTGGGAGGCCATCTTTGTAGATGACAATTCCCCGGATGGTACGGGCGAGTATATTCGCCGAATTGCCCTGACCAACGGTAGGGTTCGTGTTCTTGAGCGCTTGGGCGACGCGGCCTCTCCTCGGCTTGTATTGAGGGCATACTCGCCACTCCAGCTGCTTATGTCGCCATCATGGACGCCGACATGAGCATGACGAAAGCATTTTGCCGAAGATGCTGCAGCGCATTAAAGCGGACGGTCTGGACCTTGTGGTGGCAAGCCGGAACACAACCGGCGGCAGCAGGGGTGATTTCGCGCCTAGCCCCGTCTGGCTGAGCCATCTCGGTACACGCATTAGTCGCCTGGTGTGTCGTTGCGACGTCACAGATGCGATGAGCGGATTTTTTCTTCTTAGACGCTCATTCTTCCAGGAGGTAGTACAGCGACTGACCGGTACGGGCTTTAAGATTTTGGTGGATCTGCTCTCTTCTAGCAAACGTCCGGTCCAGGTTGCTGAAGTGCCCTATTGCTGTCGGACGCACCAGCGGGGTGAGAGCAAGCTCGATGTCTCCGTGGAATTAGAATATTTGTTCTTACTGATAAACAAGATAACTGACGGAGTTGTCCCGACGCGATTTGTTCTCTTCGTCATGGTCGGATCACTTGGCTTGCTGATCCACCTTGGCTTACTCGGGTTGCTCTACTACCAGGCTCATGTAAGTTTCACGATCTCGCAGACCGCCGCGACTGTCGCAGCGATGACCTTCAACTTCCTGCTAAATAACCTGATAACGTTCCGCGATCGTCGCCTCAGAGGTTGGCGTATCTTCACCGGCCTTCTCACTTTTTATGCTGCCTGTTCTGTCGGAGCATTGATCAACGTCAGCTTCGCGCAACGTCTGTTCCAATATCACATGTCTTGGTATCTTGCTGGAATCTCGGGCATAGCCATCAGTTCAGTCTGGAATTACGGCGTGAATACGATTCTGACCTGGCGACGCAGACAAACTGTGCCGGCTGCCTGACCTAACCGGTTCTACTCCGGCAACGTCGCAAACTTTCTCCGGTTCAAGGTTTTGAAGATAGTAATGCTGGTTCGAATTTAATGAGTTTTTACTGACCTCGATGCAACTCACCGTCACTGACACAACCGCGCCAACTCCCACAACGGTTCCTGAGGCCGAACGCGTGGAGCGGATCTCGCCTCCACGAGCCGCTTTTCTTCAGAAGATCGCGTGGGTGGCTCTGGCATTGGCATTCCTTTTGCGTGTGGTTCAATACCTTCTCAACCGCTCGTTGTGGATGGATGAGGCCTACTTGTCCCTGAACCTTGTCCACCGGTCTTTCGCGGGACTTTGGCGCCCTCTGGACTACCATCAGGGTGCTCCCATAGGTTTTTTGCTGCTGGAGAAATCTGCTGTGCATCTCCTCGGAACCAGCGAATTTGCGTTGCGGCTGCTTCCGCTGCTTGCAGGCCTAGTGTCAGTCATCCTGTTTTACAAGCTCGCAAACAAAGTGATCACGGCGGCGGCGGCTCCGATCGCTGTAGGCCTGTTTGCTCTCTCCCCTTCGCTGATCTATTACTCATCGGAGGTCAAACAGTATTCCTGCGATGTTGCCATAGCCCTCTTGCTCTATTGCCTGACCATCGACGGTAGCACTTCCGAATGGAAACCAGCGCAGGTTGGGCTGCTGGGTTTAGTTGGCTCGATCGCCATCTGGATCTCTCATCCATCCATGTTTGTCCTAGCAGGCATTGGATCCACAATTTTCTTGGGTCTGGTGGGGCAGAAAGACTGGTCTAAACTGCGGCGGCTTTCTTTCGCATTCCTAATGTGGGCGGCGAGTTTGATCATGTGTTATCTCGTCACCTTGCGGAACCTCGCCCAGGACCCTGAGCTGCTCGCTTACTGGAAGCTGAATTTCATGCCCTTCCCTCCCCGATCGGTAGCTGATTTCAAGTGGTTTCTCGACAGCTTTTTCGGATTCTTCAGCAGCACTGCTGGATTGGAGTTTGTTGGCTTAGCGGCTTTAGTCTTCATCGTGGGCGGCGTTTCAATGTCTGCTAGGAATCGCGAGTGTCTCTTGCTGCTGCTGAGTCCTGCTATCCCCACGCTACTTGCTTCTGGGCTGCACAAATACCCATTCGGCGGCAGACTTACTCTGTTCCTGGTGCCTGTCACTCTTCTACTCGTAGCCGAAGGGGCGGAGGTAATTCGTTCCAGCAACAGCAGCCGCTTGCCAGTTCTCGGGTTGGTTCTCATCGGATTGCTGTTCCTTGATCCGGGCGTGTACGTGCTCCATCATTTCGCGAAGCCCTTTACAGAAGTTGCGCGACCAGGAGTAATGTTTTTGGAAGAGATCAAGCCGGTCATGGCTTACGTGCGGACTCACGAGCAACCCACTGATGTGGTCTACGTCTTCGACGGAGCCCAGCAAGCATTCGACTATTATTCGGAGCGCGACGGCTTTCCGTTAAACAATGTGCAGATGGGCACTGCCGCTGGAGACGACCCCCACAACTACGCTCCCGATCTCGGCCGCCTTCGCGGCAAGCGTGTATGGGTCCTGATTTCCCACACCCACGGCGCCGGGGGCATGGAATCAAAGTATCTCATGTTCGATCTCGACATGATTGGGAAGAAGCTCGATTTCTTCGCCAGCGCTGGCGCTGAAGTTGATCTTTACGACTTAACAGGCGCAACATCTTTGCCGGCCGTACCTGTGAAATCCGAGGCTCCGTGATGGTCCACATTGCAACATTCAAGAGTGAAATCGACATGAGACCTCATTTAAATGGCGGCTCCGGAGACAGCGGTCGCGGTTGTGGAAAAACAGTTCCCATCGATAGCAAAATTCTTGCAGACAGTCGCCACATCAAGCAACGCTTCAATCTAAACTACGTGTTTTCAGCTGGTTCCGTGTGCGCGATTGGAATGCAATCTGCTTACTCCCTATGTCGAGGGGAGTAGACACCGTCCTGGTTAGGCGTAAACTGCGCACCATTCGTTTTTTTCCCCCAAGAGCAATAATGAAAGTCCCAAATTAGGGAGTGAGGCCAAATCTGTGACAAATGTAGCAACAGGGAAAAATTTTCTGCGCATGCCACTTCTGACTCGCCTGATAGTCGAACTGGTTCTGCTGGTCGTACCCGCAATGGCTCTGGGACAAAACGGCTGCGCCCCAGGAGGCCCGTGCCTTCAACAAAATAACAACACGCCAACTGGAGCCACCAATACCGTAAGTCTCGCCTTCGCGAACGCCGAAGTTGCCGGTGACCTGAACGTCGTGGTGGTGGGTTGGAGCGACAATACGTCCTCAGTAACCAGCGTTGGCGACGGCAGCAACAACTACGTGCTGGCCGGCACAAGCTCCGGTCCCGGGCTGGGCGTCTCACAGGCGATATACTACGCCCGAAACATTATTGCTGGAACGCCGACGGTTACAGTAAACTTCAACCAGAACGTGGGGTCGGCCGATGTCCGGATTCTCGAATTCAATGGCTTCACCGCAACGACAACTGTAGACAACTGGTCCGGAAATTCAGGCAACTCGACTCCGGGTAGCAGTGGCGCGGTCGCCACCTCCAGCATCGCTCTGATTTTTGGCGCAGGTACGACAAACTTCGGGTTTAGTTCGAGCGGCCTTCCGGCGGGATTTACGAGCCTCGGGACCAACGGCTTTGGCGACATCGCTGAAGTGTCGAATACGACTCTGCCAGCAGGAAGCTACAGCGCCTCAGCCTCGGTGTCGGGTCATTGGGTCATGCAGGCGGTCGGGTTTAGTG
>JBAUVZ010000035.1:0-6275 GCA_049583505.1 Candidatus Sulfotelmatobacter sp. | reverse complement strand
CTCCGCCGGCTTCGGCGAGCCGGTTGCGCTTTTTCAGTTCTGCCAGCTTTTCTTCAAGATTCATGTGCGGAAGGATTATAGCGGGTGGGATGGGCAGGATGGGTGTGCGCTCGTTCACAATGCTAATGGAGAGCGGGCTAAGATAGCCACATGCCAAAGACGATTGTTGCGATCGGCGGCGGAGAGATCCGAACAAGAGGCACTGCCGCTATCGATCGGGAGATTATCCGGCTTTCGAACAAGAGGAACCCGGGGCTTCTTTTTATCCCGACTGCAAGTTCGGATTCCGAAAGATATTGGAAGCACGTCCAAGAGTACTTCGGGAAATTCTTGAAATGTAGGACTGACGTCCTCTTGCTCATTGAAGAAAAGCCTTCCAAAGAGCAAATCCGGAGAAAGATCTCATGGGCAGACATCATTTACGTGGGCGGCGGAAATACTCTGTCGATGATGCGTCTATGGCGGCGTCTGGGCGTCGATAGACTCCTCGTATCGGCATACGAGAACGGAACTGTGCTCTCCGGCATCAGTGCGGGCTCGATCTGTTGGTTTGATTCCGGACATTCCGACTCGATGTCTTTCTACAACCCGCGAAGTTGGAAATACATAAACGTGAAAGGTCTAGGACTGATAAGCGGGATACATTGCCCGCACTACAACGGTATGACGCGAGGGATCCCCCGGCGAAGGCACTTTCGGGACATGATTCGGAAGACCGGGGGCATCGGAATCGCGCTGGAGAACAATTGCGCGATCGAGTTCATAGACGGCCGGTTTTACAAGGTGATCAGCTCGAAAAGCTACTCTCGGGCTTATCGAGTGTACAAATGTGGCGGCGAGGTGGTCGCGGAACAAATACGCCAGCAGAAACAACTCGCGCCCCTCGAATCCCTCAGCCGAGCCCGGCCGAAGTGACGGAACTCTGAGTTGTAGATTCTGGCCGAACCTTACTCCAGCGTCGAGCCCAGTTGCTGGTAGCGGTATTTCTTCCCGTCCCAGTAGACGACCGAAGAGGTCTCTTCGCCTTCGCCCTTTTCTTCCATGTAGATTCCGAGCACCGTCTTCTTTTTCAGCGCCAGCCTTTTTACGGTGAGGGTTTTGAAGGGCAGGTTGATCAACACGAACTTGGGTTTCGGTTTGTCGGAACGCCAGGCCTCGGGGCCCACGCCGTGGACGATCAGCAGAGAAACTCCTTTGCGTTCCGGCTCGTCCGAAGCGAATGTCGAAGTGACCTTGACGTCGCCGAAGCCCATGAAGCTGTCATACGGATCGGATACCAGAAAACCGTATTCGGCCTGGTCCGCCAGGGGATTTTTGCAGCGGGCGGCGATTACAAGATCGTCCACACCGTCGCCGTTGAGATCGGCCACAAACTGCGGAGGTCCGGCCAGCACCGAACAGTTGTCGCCAAACTCTTTGCGCACGTACTCATCGGTGACCGCGGGCGAAGGTGCCTTAGCATGCGCCGGCGGCGGGGGCGGCTGCTTCTTCGACTGGGCGGCGAGGGTTACGGACGCGGCAGAGATCACCAGCAGGCCAAGAAAAAAGCGGGGACAGACGATTCGGGAGAACGACATGTCCTTACTCTAATCCCCTTTTTTCTGGGTGGGTATAGACACAGATGGTGACGGGTAACCGAGGTACTCACTACTTGCGGAAGTGTTCCCACCCTTGGGGATGGAGTTCGTGCCCGACGCCGCTCCGGTTTCTGAGGAAAATCTTCCGCCGGCGCGTGACGTGCCCGATCTGCGTAATGGGGACTCCCGCAATGCGCGACGGGATCCGCTTGCCGGGAGGTGAGGTGAACAACAGTTCATAGTCTTCTCCGCCGTGTAGAGCAAACTGCAGATCGACTTCCCGCGACGGTCTACCCACGCGTGCCCGGGGGATGGCCTCTGCTTCGACCTCGGCCCCTACGCGGCTTTCCTCGCAGATATGTGTCAGGTCCGTCGAGAGGCCGTCACTGATGTCGATCATGGCGGAAGCCAGACCTTTCTCGCGCAGAACGTGGCCCAGCTCGATTCGCGGTTCAGGGAAGAAATGACGGGGATAGTCTCGCGGATTTAGCTTGCCCCTGGGCTTTTTCCGCATCTGCCAGACCGCAGCCGCCGAGCCGCCGAGTTCTCCGCTCACATAGATGCGGTCGCCTGGCTTCGCCCGCGAGCGCAATACAGCCTTTCCCTTAGGCGCAGTCGCCACCACAACGATATCCGCCAGAATTCCATTGGGCGACTCAGCGGTGTCGCCGCCGGCCAGGGTCACGCCGTATCTCTTCGCCAGGCCGATCAGGCTGCGGGCAAAGCGGCTCACCCAGCTCTGCGGCAAGTCGCGCGGCAGCGCCAATGAAAGGAACGCCGCCACGGGCTCACCGCCCATGGCGGCGATATCGCTCAGTCCTCGCGCCAGACAGCGGTATCCAACCGATTCCGCTGGGTGCCAGTCCCGACGGAAGTGGATTCCCTCCAATGTGAAATCAGTCGTGACCAGCGTATCGTTTTCCCTACCCCGTTCCCCACCTCGGCCCCTACCTGAGCGGGGAAGAAGTCGTAGCACGGCGCAGTCGTCTCCAATTCCGGTCGGAACGGCAGGATTTTTCGCCGGCTTCGCCATGCGGCGAACCTGGGCAATCAGCGCTTTCTCGGCAACCACCACGGCAACTACTATAAGCGAGGCTCAGCTACCGATGCTGCCCATCGTCTCCAAGGCTCAGATTGATCCTCGAGCTAACTACCCTCATTCAGCAGGGGGCGTGCCAGGGTTTTGAGGATTGGCCTTCTCCCAGCCCGGGGATATGGGCCCGTTGGTCAGTACGGGCTGCTGCCCATCTGCTCCGGTAACTTCTGCGCGGTTACGTTCGATTACCGCTCCTTAAGTAACTCCTTATGCTCCCTCGGCGTCGTTGACAGGGGGAACCTAGTTTGTTACCTTTTACCAGTCATTCACAAAACCTTTGGCCGAGCAGGGTCCAATAGCTTTTGGACAGCTTAAGTTCTGCATTCCACAGGAATTGCAGACAAGAGGTTTTCGGCTAGGTCCTCGGTTCCGGTAGGAGAAGGGCACGTTAGAGGTCTCCGGTCCCAAGAGGGGAAGCGTGACCCGAAAAGATCAGGTGGTCCGAACAGGCTTTCTGCAACCTCAGAACTTTGCCTGGAGTTCCGGCCCTGATCGTTAAACGCGGAAGAACATTCAAGCGGAAGAAGGAAGGCATTTGCAGAAGCGCTTCTACATACTGTTTGTGGCTCGCGGGGATGACGGCCAGTTGCGCAAGATTCCCATCCCGGTCCATTACCTGTATGTATTTGTAGTCGGCGCCGCCATTGGATTCCTCAGCCTGACCGGTATCGCCAGCTCCTATGCGCGCATGCTGCTCAAGGTCTCGCGCTACAACGAACTGCGTACGGAGAAAGAGCAGCTCAAGGATCGTTATTCCCGGCTGGAAGAGGTCGCCAAGGAGCGAGACGTCCAGGTGGCTTCTCTGGGCTCGATTGCCAGCGAAGTGTCGGCGCTTTACGGATTAAAGTCGCAGCCCACGCTGGTCACGGCCTCACAGCAGGAAATCCAGGATGCTGACGTCAGTTCTTCGCTGGATCAGCTGGGTGCTCTGCGCACTTCCGCCCTGACCGGGGCGGCCACAGTTGGCATCAGTCTGGGCTTGACTCGCAATGCCACCACAGCCGACTGGTTCCGGGCAAACTCCGCGCCTAACCTCTGGCCGGTTGAGGGTCAGGTCACCGCCAGCTTCGGAGAGCGCATTGACCCGTTCAACGGAGAAGGCGCATTTCACAGCGGAGTGGATATTGGTAGCACCTACGGACACGCGGTGGTCGCGCCTGCCGATGGCGTAGTCACCTTCGCCGACTTCCTTGGCGGATATGGCAAAGCCATCATGGTGGATCATGGCCACGGCATCTCCACACGCTACGGCCACCTTTCCGGCTTTGCGGTCACACCCGGACAGCAGATCCATCGCGGCGACACCATCGGCTACGTTGGCTCCAGTGGACGTTCCACAGGTCCCCACCTTCACTACGAAGTCCGCATCAACGACACTCCGGTTAATCCTTATAAATACCTCCGCATGACCGTCGCCGTGAGCGGCGGTTTCCAGACCGGCAGCTAGACTACCCCCTCAGTTCTCAGTTCTCAGTTTCTTGGCCTTGCACTCTTTGCCTCGCTGGGCTACGTTCATGAGGAAGAAGAAAGAAAGTTGTCAGCCCCGGTTCTCGCATTCTGAGGGCTTCTACCGAGAACTGAGAACTGAGAACTGAGAACTGAGAACTGCCCCATGATCAGCTTCTTCCGCTCGGTGCGTGAGGACATTGCCGCCGTCTTTGAGTCGGACCCCGCCGCTCGCTCCTATTTCGAGGTCGTCATCCTGTACCCGGGTCTGCACGCAGTGTGGGCGCATCACCTGAGCCACTGGCTCTGGCGCCACCACATACGCTTCCTGGCAAGATTCGTTTCGCAGGTGGCGCGCCTGTTCACCGGCATTGAGATTCACCCTGGCGCGGAGCTCGGACGGCGTCTGTTCATCGACCACGGCATGGGTACGGTGATCGGCGAGACAGCTATCGTCGGCGATGATGTCACGCTCTACCAGGGTGTAACGCTGGGCGGAACCGGCAAAGAGAAAGGCAAGCGGCATCCTACGGTCGGCAATAACGTCTCGATCGGCTCCGGCGCCAAGCTGCTCGGGAACATCACGATTGGGGATAACTGCCGCGTGGGTGCGGGCTCAGTCGTGCTGCGGAGCGTGCCCGCCAATTCCACGATCGTGGGTGTGCCCGGACACATTGTTCTGCGCGACGGCAAGCGCGTGGTCATTACTGACCCCAAAGACATCCGCGACCCGCTGTCGGACGTAATCATCAAGCTGGCCGGGGAGGTGCATGAATTGCGTGAGAAGTTTCAGCAACACTCGCACGAAACGCTGGGCGCCGAGCCTAACCTAAAGATTGACGAAGAGACCACGACGCCGAATCTTTCTCCGCAAGAGTTGTTCCAGGACGATTACCAGATCTGAGGTGGCCTACTGCCTTAGGCCCATCCAGCTTTCCGAGACCACCAGCGAGTTGCCGGGATTGTGCGGGTCGTACTTCACCGACGTGGGCAGCCCCAACCGGCAGGAATGCAGGTTAATCCACTGGCGCAGGTAGGTGACGTCTTGCGAGCACTCGTAGGACACGCCCGCAACGTCATACTTGTAGATGAGCAGCACAGCGGCGTGATGGCCGTTGCTGACCGGCAGTTCCTGTACATCGATGACGGTGCCGTCGGTGATGCGTCCGATGCCGTCGAGCCAGTTACGGCGTTCGCGTTCAAGCTCCGCCGGCCCCTTGGGCTTGCGCCGCAAAAGCGCGTAGGCACCAAGAGCGGCCGCACTGCCAGCGGCAACAACCAGCGAATAAAGACGCACTGAATCCATACTGAGGGAGTAACGTCGCAGCCGTGCACCGCCAACTGCGGTTTCGTTATCAGCATATGACGGAAGCGGCGTCTGCGGAAGTGGGTGGGAAGTTACCGAGGCGCCAGCCTGTGGAAATCCGCTGCTGACGGTCGCCCAACCGGCCGCGTCGACAACCGCTGCCTCCGTAAGAACGTTGCTTGCAACGTCTTGTCGGCCCCGGCAGAGGCGTGGCAATTACTTCTGCTTACAAACAAAGTCCCGAGCAATCTCGCCGAAATCACCTTCCGCCGCCTGCCCAAATTGATCGTCTCGGTGAGTCTTCTTGCTGACTACAAGTTTGCCATGGTCGCGAGAGTAGAACCATTCGGAGTTTGCAACAACGCTCGGCACAGCGCTGTCGCTCGTACAATTGAAGCGAACCCGCGCCCGCAGTTCCACAAACGGACCCCCCTGCGGCAATTTGGTAGGTTCTTTGTATTCGACGCGGACCCAGGCACTGCGCAAACCGTTCTTCTTGGCGGTGACCGAGCTGACCAAAACCTGATCGCCGCCGGGAGTAGCGCCGACCTGCCGCCAGTCCCCCGCAGCCAGCGCGACCACTCCCACCAGCAGGACCGGGGCCAGCACCACGGCAATAATGATGAAGAAGCCCTTTTTCATGGGGGATGGAGGTAAGGGCATAAGCACGCCGCAGACACTTTGGGCCAAAAACCGCTTTCTGTCAACTCCGGCCCGCCTGCTTGTCGCAGCCACATGAGAAGTTCCTCTTGTAGCCAAGTAGAAAGTTCCGCTTTGCTAGGGCATGACGGAACGACGAGAGGGGCTGAGGATGTCAGGCAAGGATCGGGATCGGCTGAAGGTATTGCAT
>JBAUVZ010000034.1:0-3706 GCA_049583505.1 Candidatus Sulfotelmatobacter sp. | reverse complement strand
GCGATATACCTCTGGAACTTCAGGCGAAATTGCTGCGCGTCCTGCAGGAGCAAGAATTCGAGAGGCTCGGTAGTAACCGAACGCATAAGGTTGACGTCCGCCTGATCGCAGCAACGCATCGGGACTTGCCCGCCATGGTCAAACAAGGGACGTTTCGCGAAGACCTTTACTATCGTCTGAAGGTATTCCCGATCCACGTCCCAGGCCTTCGAGAACGCACAGAGGATATTCCGAGATTGGTGTGGCACTTCACGGGCCTCTACTCTCAACGCATGAACAAGCGAATTGACGTAATCGCTCCGGATACGATGGATGCGTTGGTGCGATACCAATGGCCCGGCAACGTCCGTGAATTGCAGAACTTTATTGAACGCGCTGTGATTCTATCGCCACAGTCGGAATTACGCGCGCCAACCTCCGAACTGGAGCCATTCCAGCCCAATAAGAAAAGCAATATCCCGATGAATGGTCTCGCGGAGGTAGAGCGCGATCATATCCTTCGTGTGCTCGAAGCAAGCAACTGGGTGATCAGTGGCGCAGCCACGCGCTTAGGGATGAAGCGAACGTCCTTGACCTACAGGATGATGAAGCTTCACATTCGCCGGCCTGCCGGGGCCCCACAGAAACGCAGCGTCAGCAACACTGCTGGCGACAACTCACTCTCCTAGCCGTTGTAGCAACCACCTATCAGTAGCAGTGGATCCGACGGAAATCCGTCAGCGGCGGAGATCCGTCATAGGTTTCTGTCACTCTCCGTGACCGGGCCAGCGGTTTGTCCTCCTAATGCGCTGTGTCTGCGGCAGATTGAGTGAATTGTCCGAATTTATGAGTTTGGCAATTCCAATGCTCAAGTGCGTTCCAGTGGGGCTAGTGGGCAAATCTCGCGGGCGAATGGCTATGCCTTGCCAGCGGATGGTGACATCGATCGATTCAACACAGTTGCAATTTATTCCACTGGTCTTCATGCCGTTTTCGGCAGGGCAAAACTAGATGCCTTTTAGACTGCCGAGTTGCGCGAAGCGCAAAAAGGAGAGTTATGAAGACACAGGATTCTCGCACCGCGTCACAGAGCACGGTCCGGTATGAGACTGCACACGTTGCCGGGCTCAACATCGCTTACCGTGAGGCTGGAGACCCACAGAATCCCAAGCTGGTTCTGCTGCATGGCTTTCCGGCTTCGTCCCATCAGTATCGCAACCTAATACCAGCGCTAGCCGATCGGTTCCATGTCATCGCACCTGATTATGCGGGGTTTGGCAATAGCGACATGCCGGATCCGGCGAACTTCGCCTACACGTTCGACCGACTTGCCGCAATCACGGAGGAGTTCCTGCAGCAGAGGGGATTCGACCGCTACGGGCTGTTCGTCCAGGATTACGGAGGGCCGGTGGGATTCAGAATCGTTACGCGCAAACCGGATACGCTGGAATGGCTCATTATTCAGAACACCAATGCCTACGAAGTCGGGTTCACGGAAGCATGGGGAGGACTGCGGAATGCACTTTGGAAAAACCGGACTCCCGAAACTGAGCAGGGAGTAGCGGGTTTGCTAGAGTTCGATACCATCAAAGCGGTCTATCTGCACGGCCACAAATATCCAGAACTGATCAGTCCCGACAACTGGAACATGGACTTCCGCTTTATGGAGCGGCCCAACGCCCGTCGCGTCCAGATGGATCTTTTTTACGATTACAGAACGAACGTCACCCTCTATCCGAATTGGCAGAAGTTTCTGCGCGATCGTCAGCCCAAAACACTGATTTTTTGGGGACAAGACGACATATTCTTCACACGCGAGGGAGGAGAAGCTTATCTGCGAGACCTACCGGAAGCGGAGATGCACCTTCTCGACTCCGGTCATTTTGCGGTGGAGGATTGCCTTGAACAAATCGCCGCAAACATCCAGCGTTTCTATGAAGAGAAGGTGATGTCGGTTGCTCAGAAGCCGGCCTCTCGAAGAGCCGGGTGATACGCGAGCGAATGCATGAGTAAAGCAACTTCCACGTTAAAGCGCATAAAGCGCAACTCCTTGGAGCCAGGATCGTCGCAGGAGTTTACCCATGCGCCCGGTGCTACATCCGTCCACAAAGTCGAAGCCGACGGTGTTCGACTCTTTTATCGGGCGGCCGGTAACACAACGGCTCCGGTCGTTCTCTTGTTGCACGGATTCCCAGCCTCATCTTTCATGTTCCGCGAACTCATTCCGCGCCTGGCTGACGACTACCGCGTGGTTGCGCCAGACCTTCCTGGTTTCGGATTCACCGAGGTGCCGCCGGAACGCCAATATTCGTACACGTTCGATCGATTGGCGCTGACGATTGATGCCTTCACACAGGCGCTCAAGATCGACCGTTACGCAATCTACGTATTCGACTATGGCGCCCCCACCGGCTTCCGTTTGGCAATGGCTCACCCTGAGCGGATTACAGCGATTGTTTCGCAGAATGGGAACGCATACGAAGAAGGGCTTGGTGATGCGTGGGGACCGATCAGAAAGTACTGGGCCGCGCCCACTGCCGAGAATCGCGACATACTCCGCCAAAGTGTTTTGACCGCGGGCGGAACGCGCTGGCAGTATACCCACGGCGTGGCGAATCCGGAGGCTGTTCCGCCGGAGTCATACACCCTGGACACCGCACTTCTCGAACGGCCGGGGAACAAAGAGATTCAACTCGATTTGTTTCTGGATTATGCGTCGAACGTAAAGCTTTATCCCAAATTCCACGAATATTTCCGTAAATCGAAACCGCCTTTGCTGGCGATCTGGGGCAAGAACGATCCTTTCTTCGTCCCTGCGGGAGCAGAAGCGTTTCGAAAGGACCTGCCAAGCGCGGAGGTGCAATTTCTCGATACTGGGCACTTTGCGGTTGAGACACACGTCATCGAAATCGCCGCCGCGATGAAAGACTTCCTCGACAAGTCGTGAGAAGAAGTGCTGTCTACTCATTTGTGAAAAGGATGAAGAACATGAGAAGCATTAGCGGAGTTATTAGTAGTGGAATCAGCCTATTCGTATGGGTGGTCCTCAGCATAACGTTCGCCGCACCGGCTCAAGCGCAATTTCCGCCACCGCCGCCTTCCGTCGGTGCGACAGTACCCGCTACCTACTTCGGACCGGCACCTTCCGACGTACAGCGGGAGTACGTCGGCCCCTACCAGCTACTCAAATCAGGCAAGATTGACTTGAGTGCTGAAACGATTACCCTGCCACTGTACCTGGGCAAAATGAAAGACGGCCGTAAGGTCTGGTACGTCCTTACCGATACTACGGACGCGGGGAATGCCGCAGCTTTGGGCTTGAACTATGCCGCAAAACTGAATTATGCCCGAGTTGGTCGAGCTGCCCGACACGCCACTCTTGAAAAGGACACAAGCCTTACCTTCGAGAGTGGAACAGTAGACTTCTCCCCGAAGAGGCGTGTTGTACCTGGGGAGGCGCCGAATTTCTTTCCACCTAAAGTGGCAGAGCCGGGCTCAGTCGGCGATCAGGATTACTCTCCTCTAGTAACTATCGACAACGTCGGCGGGGTTATCTACAACGCGCCCATAATTGCCTTCAACGTGGAAGCCAGCCAGATCGACTTCTGCCAGGGAAATCCTGACTTCTCTCTGGTGCATGACAAGGTGGTTCGCATCTGCCCAAAGGCCGAGACCGTAACTCTTCAACTTACGCAAGGATTCAGCTTCGCGCGACCTGTGCTTTACC
>JBAUVZ010000033.1:0-9501 GCA_049583505.1 Candidatus Sulfotelmatobacter sp. | reverse complement strand
GATGGGGACCGTGGAATCCCACTTCTCGCAAAGGAAGCGAGAAGCGGGGGCACCCGGCGCCTCCAAACAACTGCAACGCTAAGGATATCCTAAGCATCTAAACGTTGACAACATTCGACTCAGGTATTAGCATAGACCTGTTGGCAATCATAAGCGCGTTGATTACAAAGCACTTATTTTCATCAGGAAAGATAACAGGAGACGATTATGGCCAAGATTATTGGAATTGACCTTGGGACGACCAATTCTTGCGTGGCGGTGATGGAGGGTGGCGAGCCCAAAGTGATTCCCAACGAAGAAGGAGGGCGGACTACGCCTTCCGTAGTTGGGTTTACCAAGACTGGGGAACGGTTGGTGGGGCAGGTAGCGAAACGGCAGGCCATCACCAATCCGGAGAACACGGTTTATTCGATCAAGCGCTTCATGGGGCGGCGCTATGACGAAGTGACGGAAGAGATCAAGATGGTGCCCTATAAGGTGGTGCAGTCGGGCGACCACGTGGCGGTGCTGGCGCAGGGCAAGGAGTACACGCCTCCGCAGATTTCGGCGCTGATTTTGCAGAAGCTGAAGAAGGCGGCGGAAGACTACCTGGGTGAGAAGGTGACCGAGGCGGTCATCACCGTACCGGCTTACTTTAACGACGCCCAGCGGCAGGCCACGAAAGATGCCGGGCAGATTGCCGGGCTGGAAGTGAAGCGCATCATCAATGAGCCTACGGCGGCGGCGCTGGCGTATGGGCTCGATAAGACGAAAGACGAGCTGATCGCCGTCTACGACTTCGGCGGCGGAACCTTTGATATTTCGATTCTGGAAGTGGGCGAGGGCGTGATTGAGGTCAAAGCCACCAATGGCGATACGCACCTCGGCGGGGACAACATTGATCAGCGGCTAGTGGATTGGCTGATTGACGAGTTCAAGAAGGATGAAGGGCTCGACCTGCGCGGCAAGGGCAACGAGATGGCTTTGCAGCGGCTGCGCGATGCGGCCGAGCGCGCCAAGATTGAGCTTTCAACCACCATGGAGACCGAGATCAACCTGCCGTTCATCACGGCGGATGCGAGCGGTCCGAAGCATTTGGTAAAGAAGCTGACGCGGGCGAAGCTCGAGTCGATGGTGGAAGACATCATTCAGCGCTCGGTGGGTCCGTGCAAGCAGTGCATGAAGGATGCGGGCGTGGATGCCGGCAAGATCCAGGAAGTGGTGCTGGTCGGCGGACAGACGCGCATGCCGCGGATTCAGGCGCTGGTGAAAGAACTGTTTGGCAAGGAAGGACACAAGGGCGTGAATCCCGATGAAGTCGTGGCGATTGGCGCGGCGATTCAGGGCGGCGTTCTGGGCGGCGAAGTGAAAGACCTGCTGTTGCTGGATGTGACTCCGCTGTCGCTGGCGATTGAAACCTTGGGCGGCGTAGCGACGCCGATGATTCCGCGCAACACGACCATTCCGACTAAAAAGACGGAGACGTTCTCGACCGCAGCCGACAATCAGACCTCGGTTGAGGTGCACGTGCTGCAGGGCGAGCGTCCCTTGGCGGCGCAGAACCGGACTCTGGGCAAATTCCATTTGACCGGGATTCCCACGGCTCCGCGTGGCGTGCCGCAGATCGAGGTGACGTTCGATATTGACGCCAACGGCATCCTGAACGTGACCGCGAAAGATACGGCCACGCAAAAGGACCAGAAGATTACGATCACGTCGTCTTCGGGACTGTCGAAGGAAGAAGTCGAACGCATGGCCAAGGAAGCGGACGCTCACGCGGCCGAGGACAAGGCGCAGCGGGACGCGATCGAGGCCAAGAACCAGCTCGACAGCATGGTCTACAACGTCGAGAAGATGCTGCGCGAGAACGGAGACAAGATCTCCGGCTCGGAGCGTGGAGACGTGGAGAACGCCGTGGCCGACGCCAAGAAGGCGCTGGAGTCGAATGACAAAGCGCAGATGGATAAGGTCCGCGAGAACCTGACCAAGGCTTCGCACAAGCTGGCCGAGGAAATGTATAAGTCATCCCAGGCGAAGGGTCCGGCGGCGGGTGCGGGACCGGGGCCTGCTGACGGAGCTGGGGCGGGCGCAAGCGGCAACGGCGGCGGTCAGAAGAAAGATGAAGGCGTGATTGACGCTGAATACGTGGACGTGGAAGACAAGAAGTAAGAAGCTCCTGAGCTTCTAGCTTGAATCGGGTGACGCGGGCACTTTTGCCCGCGTCATCACGTTTGTACGGGCGCGCGTTGCTTAAGGTTTTGGAGAATCGAAGATGGATTTTCAGGTGAACGAACAAACTTATTTTCTGAGTCTTGCCGAAGACGACAAGCAGTGGCTGGTTTTTGTCTCCACGCCAACTGGTCCGGTGCCAATTCCGGTTTATGTGGACGCCGCAGAGGCCAGACCGCTGGTCGTGTTACAAGAAGAGAAGCAGAGGATGCCGAATTAAGCTGTTGGGGATCCTTCGACCGCGTTTCCCTTCGCTTCGCGAACGGAAACCTCGCTCAGGATGACAGATTGCTCTAATGGCTACTACTCCCGAGAAAGATTATTACGAAATCCTGGGCGTGAAGAAGTCCGCTTCGGCGGAGGACATTCGTAAGGCGTTTCGCAAGCTGGCGCGCAAATACCATCCTGACGTTAATCCTGGCGACAAGACGGCGGAGGAGAAGTTCAAGACTCTCTCCGAAGCTAACGACGTCCTCAGCGATCCCAAGAAGAGAAAGGTCTACGACCAGGTCGGGTTCTATTCCGATAATATCGACCCGGCAACGGCGGAGGCCTATGCGCGCGCAGGCGGGGGGAGCGGATCTCCCGGCGGCGGTTCGGGGCAAGCCGGTGGCCAGGGGGTTCCCTTTGATTTCAGCGGGTTCGATTTTTCGGATCTGGCCGATAGTGCCGGGCGAGGCCGGCGAACCGGCGGTGGTGGTGGGTTCCGCGACATCTTTTCGGGAATCTTCGGAGGCGGTCGAGGTGCGACGGCGGCTGAGACTGGACCCGAAGCTGGGTCCGACCTCGAATATCAGGTCAACGTGCCGTTCTGGACGGCGATCCGCGGCGGGGTGATGCGACTCAACGTGGCTCGGCAGGATGTTTGTACGAATTGCCACGGGCAGGGCTACATCGAGGCGCCGGGAAAGTGTCCCGAGTGCGACGGAACTGGTCAGATCACGCAGACCGGCGGACGGATGAAGTTTAACGTGCCGTGCCCCCGCTGTGAGGGGACGGGCAAGAATATCTCCACCTGCTCTAGTTGCCACGGCGAGGGTACGGTGACCCGGAGCGAACCGCTGGAAGTGCGCATCAAGGCGGGAACGCGCGACGGGCAGCGCATCCGGCTGGCGGGCAAAGGCAACGCAGGGCCTCACGGCGGCCTGGCTGGCGACCTGTACGTGATCATCCGGACCGGGGAGCATCCCATATTCCGGCGCGACGGCGACGACATTTACCTTACTGTGCCGGTCAGCGCGACGGAGGCTGCTCTCGGCGCCAAGATCGAGGTCCCGACCATCGATGGGCGGGCGCTGCTGAAGATTCCTCCGGGCACGCAGTCAGGTCAGAAGTTGCGCCTTCGCGAAAAGGGTGTGCCCTCAGCTACCAAGGAGGGCGTGCGCGGCGATGAGATCGTCGAAATCACGGTGACCGTGCCCATGCCGCGGGACGAACGCACCAAGGAACTGCTACGGGAGCTGGCCAAGCTGAACCCGGAAGATCCTCGCGCGGAACTGTGGAGTAAAGTCTGATGCCTGGCGGGGGAGGCCCGGAGATCCACTGTGGTTCGCGATTGGATTCGCGATCGGTGTTCTACCCGGGATCTATTTTCACCAACTCGGAGCCGGGGGGATCGGGCTCGCATTGGGCGTCGCTTTGGGCTTAATCCGAGAGGATCGGCGAACCGGATACAAACGTCCTACCGGTCCGCTGCGGTTCGCAATCGGACTTGGGATCGGTCTACTTGGTGGGCTCTGGCTTCATTACCTCGGGCTTGGCTGGCTGCTCGGGATGGCGCTTGGGCTCGCGTTCGGACTCTTCCTCGGCGCGGCCATCGGAGTCTCCCGCGTGGAGGTTCGCAAATAGTTAGGTGAAGCCGCCCGCTTGGTCCAATGCCACTGGAAATCAGGGCCCGGACGAAAACCGGGCCCTTCCTCATTTGCTTCTCATTTCTTCGGGGTGGGGTCATCCGCCGGGTTGATGTAGTTGAACTTCACCGGCGACATGCCGTGGATCTGGATTACGGTCTCTCCAGAAGCCGCGGCGTAGTGGTGCATACTGGGGTCGAGATAGGCGAAGCTGCCAGTCCCGAAGCTCATCATCTTGCCGGCGTCGAACTGATCTCCCATCCCGACCTTGAGAGTGCCTGAGAGCACGGTCACGTTCTCGCGGTTGGGATGGGTATGGGGCGCGACTTTGTAGCCGTCCGGCATTTTGAGACGGATGGTGAAATCGCCGGACGAAGCCATGGGATCGCCTTCCAGAACGGCGAGTTGCGCTCCGGCAGGCAGGAAGGGCGGGGCTGGGCCGTACTTCACCTGATCGGGCGTGAAGGCGTTTTGCGCCAGGGACGGCTGGGGTACGAACATTGCAATCGCAACCGCGGATAGAGCAAGAAACGGTAGTTTCATCGGAACCTCCTGATGGACCCGCATGATAACCAAGTGTCGCCGCCCCCGCAATAGTCTCCTCGGTTTTACCCACGGAGGGCCCGGCGAATCGTCAAGGGAGCTCGATCAGCTTGGAGTCTCCGTTACCTCCGTACCCGGCCTTCCTGACAAAAATTTCCGTGAAAAGCTCAAAAAAAGATTGCATCTGTGGAAAAAACACGTAATCTCTTACATGCGAACTAACTCCGCCGGAATGCCCGGGAATCGCCGTCACTCGGGAGCCTCGAGACGAAGAAAGTCAAGGGAGACGAGGTGGCGAGAGTGAGTCGCTTGAGGAGGAAGCCATAGAAATTGGCAACAGCTAGCGCCCCGCATCACAAAATAGAGAACCCCCAGCCTCTCGCCGCCGTCCCCAACCGGAAAAAGTTCGTCCGCCTCACGCTGTGGCCCCTGGTCGCCGCCACCTTCTTTATGGTGTCGGGCGGAACCTATGGCACGGAAGATATAGTGCACGGCGCGGGCTACGGACGCGCGATTCTGATTCTGCTGCTCACGCCGCTGCTCTGGAGCCTGCCAACGGCCTTCATGATCGGCGAGCTCTCGAGCGCGCTCCCCTACGAAGGCGGCTACTACGCCTGGGTGCGCCGCGCCATGGGCAACTTCTGGGGATTCCAGGAAGCCTGGCTCTCGCTGGTCGCCTCCATTTTCGATATGGCGATTTATCCCACCCTGTTCGTCGCCTACCTGACCCGCATGTTCCCGTATTTCCAGCAAGGAAATCGCGGATGGTGGGTAGCGCTGGCGGTGGTGATTGCGTGTGCGGTGATGAACATTGCCGGCGTGAAAGCGGTTTCGCTCACGTCGCTGTGGCTGTTTTTCGCGCTGACGGCACCGTTTGTTGCGATCGTAGTGCTGGCGCCATTCAAAATAGGTGCGCTGGCCAACGCCGTAACCAAGCCGACTACTTCGAGCGTGGACATTCTCGGCGGGCTTCTCATCTGCATGTGGAACTACATGGGATGGGACAACGCCTCGACCATCGCCACGGAAGTTGAGAAGCCGCAGCGGACCTATCCGCGGGCCATGCTGGTTGCCGTGGTGATTGTGGCCTTGAGCTACGTGCTTCCCTTCGCCGCCCTGTGGATGACGGGACTCACTCCGAACGCTTGGGAGACTGGTTCCTGGGCGGACATTGCCGGCTTGCTGGGCGGGCCGCTGCTGCGTATCGGCGTGGTGATCGGCGGCGTAATCAGCGCCTTTGGCATGTTCAATGCGCTGGTGATGAGCTATTCCCGGCTCCCACTGGCGATGGCTCAGGATGGCATGCTGCCGGGTATCTTCGGCAAGCTGCAGAAGAAGTCGCGTGCCCCGTGGGTTGCGATCATTGCACTGGCGATCGGATGGGCTATGTGCCTCGGGTTGGGCTTTGCCCGGCTCGTAACACTCGACATTCTTCTTTACGGCTTTAGTCTGCTGCTTGAGTTCATGGCACTGGCTGTGCTGCGCTTCCGCGAACCGGATCTGCCGCGCCCGTTCCGCGTTCCTGGCGGATTGTTTGGAGCCATCGCGATCGGCATTCCGCCCATGCTGTTGCTGGGCTTCTCCATCATCCGCAGCGAGCATGAGCAGGTGTGGAACATGAGCTCGTTCGCCTTCGGCATGATTCTGATCGCAGCGGGCTTTGTGGCGTATGCCATCAATCATGCGCTGAAGCCGCACGGATGGGCTCCAGCGGAACAGAAAGCCGAACCAGCGGCCTAGCTACACTTTGACTCGAATGGCGGGATGACGAGAGTTGTCCCGCTTTTCTCTGCGCAGTGCTACATTAGTTCAGTTATGAAGATCAAGGGCGTGTATCGCAGAATGCCGGCCTACCTCGCGGCGCCTTTGGCTCTTGTAGCTTCCGCGGCCGTGGCGTTGGCATTCGCGCTGGTTGGTGCGTATACGCTGAATTTCCTTCTTGGAAAGCTTCTCCAAAATCAGGACGCTCTCGGCTATGCAATTACCGCCTTCTTTCTCGCAGCACCGGGTGTTGCTCTCCTAACTTTCGTATTCTGCTTTTCTGTGTTTATGAACTGGCATCGCACGACTACTTGGCGGACTCCGACGTTCGCGTTTGCACTGGGCGCTATTATGGTCTGGACGTGGGCCCGTGACTTCGGAGGAATCGGCCTTATATGGTACGCACCCGGAGTCCTCGCCTGGCTTCTCAGTAGCTGGTTCCTGCACAAGCGCGAAAGCGTTAAACCACGCTATGTCGTCTAAGCGCAAATCCAAGGGCGCATACATGATCTCGGCCGTAGCTGAGATGTATGGTATCCATCCTCAAACCCTGCGCCTTTATGAGCGCGAGGGGCTACTGAAGCCATCGCGCACCGAGGGCAACACCCGGCTTTACACCGACGAAGACTTGCTGCGGCTGGAGTTCATCTTGTCGCTGGCGCGCGACCTGGGCGTAAACATCAGCGGCATGGCGATCATCCTGCAAATGCGGGAGCGCATGGAAGAGATGCAGCGCCAGATTCAGGAGTTCGTGCAGTACATCCAGCAGGAAGTGCTCACCCGCGCCAATGCCGCGGCTGATCCTTCGAAGGGTGCCATCGTGCCGGTGAGACGGCCGATCGTGATGCCGGCGGTGCAGTCTGGGAAAAAGCGGTAACACCGAGCACTGCGAATTCTCTCCTTCCCGCGTATCATATGTAGTCCACGCGACGGGCTGAGTGCTGAGTGCTGCATGCTTCCGTTCAAACTTGTCTACAGCGACGCTTACTACCTGCCTATCGGTGAGCATGTTTTTCCGGCCGAGAAGTACCGTCGCATCCACGACCGGCTGCTGGCGGACGGCGTTGCTGAAACCAAGGACTTTCTGGAGCCTGAGCCCGCTACTGATCAGGACATCCTGCTGGTCCACAAGCCAGAGTATGTACACAAGCTGAAGACCGGCACACTCAGCCCGCGCGAGGAGATGGAGCTTGAGGTTCCCTACTCGCGGGACCTGGTGGAGGCGTTCTGGCTGGCCGCTGGGGGATCGATCCTGGCGGCGCGGCAGGCTTTGATCGACGGAGTCGGAATCAGCATTGGCGGCGGCTTTCATCATGCCTTTCCCGACCACGGCGAGGGCTTCTGCATGATTCACGATGTAGCCGTGGCCATTCGGAGACTGCAGCGCGACGACAAGATCCGCACCGCGATGACGGTCGATTGCGACGTTCACCAGGGCAACGGCACCGCGGCGATCTTTGCCGGAACGCGCACCGCGAGCGCGCTCTTGCCTTCGGCTGGAGCATCGACGCTCGATTCTTCGTTGCCGGGTTCCGCGCTGGGTTCCGCGCTTCCGGGCAAGATTCGCGGCGCACATGCCGGAGACGTCTTCACCATTTCGCTGCATCAGCACAACAACTATCCGATGTGGAAACCGCCGTCATCCATCGATGTAGACCTGCCCGATGGCATCGGAGACGACGACTACCTGGCCTGGCTCGACAACGCGCTCAGCTCCGGGCTGCGGCAATTCGAGCCTGATCTGATCTCCTATATCGCGGGCGCCGACCCTTACCGCGAAGACCAGTTGGGCGGGCTTTCCCTGACGATTGAAGGATTGAAAGAGCGAGACCGGCTCGTATTTCGTGTGGCTCGCGCCCGCAACATTCCCGTGATGGTGACCTACGCCGGTGGCTACGCGCAGAAAGTCGAGGATACCGTGACCATTCATTGCAACACGGTGGTGGCGGCGAAGGAAGTGTTTGCGTGATGCGTGTGGCCGAACCGCGCTACACGGTGTCCGGCTGATAAAATAAGCAATTACCCTTATGTTCGAGAATCTTCAGGAAAAACTGCAGCGCGCGTTTAAGAGCCTTCGCGGCCAGGCCCGGCTTACCGAGGAGAACATTGCCGAGGCGCTGCGTGAAATCCGGCTTGCGTTGCTCGAAGCGGACGTCAACTTCAAAGTGGTCAAGGAGTTAATTGACCGCATCCAGGCCAAGGCCGTGGGCCAGGAAGTGCTGACCGCGCTCTCACCAGGAGAGCAGGTCATCAAGATCGTGCGCGACGAACTGGTCGAGACTCTGGGCAAGGACACGGCGCGCATGAAGTTCGCATCGCAGCCGCCCACGGTGGTGCTCATGGCCGGGCTGCAGGGCTCCGGCAAGACCACCACTTCGGGCAAGCTCGCGAACTGGTTCAAGACGGGCGGACATCGTCCGCTGCTGGTTTCAGTGGACGTGTACCGCCCGGCCGCGCGCGAGCAGTTGAAAGTTGTGGCGCAGGCCGTGAAGGCTCAGATCTACGAAGGCGAAGTGGGCGAGGCGAACACGCCCGCGCTGCTTACACAGGCAGTGGAGCGGTTAGTAAAGGAAGCCCGCCGCGACGCCATCGTCTCCGGCTGCGACGTGCTGATCGTCGACACCGCCGGCCGTTTGCACATCGACGACGAACTCATGAACGAGATGCAGTCGCTGAAGAAGCTGCTGAATCCGTCAGAGATTCTGTTCGTCGCCGACGCCATGACCGGGCAGGACGCGGTGCGCTCCGCCGATGAATTTCACAAGAAGCTTTCGCTCACTGGTGTCATCCTCACCAAGATGGATGGCGACGCCCGCGGCGGCGCGGCGCTCTCCATCCGGCAAGTTACGGGCCAGCCTATTAAGTTCATCGGCGTGGGCGAAAAGTACGACGCGCTGGAGCCGTTTCACCCCGACCGCATCGTGTCGCGCATTCTCGGCATGGGCGACATTCTCTCGCTGATCGAGCGCGCGGAATCGCAGATCGACAAGAAGAAGGCGCAGGAGATGGCCAGCAAGGCCCTCACCGGCGACGGCTTCTCGCTCGAAGACTTTCGCGACCAGTTACAGCACGTAAAGAAGATGGGCTCGATCAAGAGCCTGATCGGCATGATGCCAAGCATTGGTCCGTTCTCCGGCCT
>JBAUVZ010000032.1:0-5050 GCA_049583505.1 Candidatus Sulfotelmatobacter sp. | reverse complement strand
ACGTAGAGTATGATGAGCGCGTCGATATCGGCTTGCACCTCGCCCGATAGCGCCGCTGCAAAGCATCCGAAGAAGAACTGCAAGGATTCGTAATTCCAGATTATGATTTCAGATTACGACCCCAGACTATGAATTCCAGACTATCGCGTCGGCGGGTATTCCTTTTCACCTGCGCGTTGTTGCTCGTGATCTCCGTGACTGGCGGTGCGCTCGACAAAAAAGACAAATCCCAAGGCCGCCTGCTCTCCGGCAAAGTGCTGGATCGTCAGGATAATCCCGTGGTTGGCGCCATTGTCTACCTCACCAACACCCGCACCCACGCCGTCAAGACCTACATCGTGGGGCAGGATGGTACCTACCGCTTTCCGGGGCTCTCCACCGCCGATTACGAAGTTTACGCCCAGTTCAGCGACCACAAGAGCGACACCCGATCGGTCAGCCAGTTCGATGATCGTTCTCAGGTTTACATCGACCTGCGCGTGGATGCGAAGTAACGTGGGCCGTGATTACCCAGGCCGTGCTTGCCCGGGCGAGACCCGGCCCTGAAACCAAAAAACCTGAGACTTAAAGCCAAAGACCGTACGGTGCAACTCTTCTCCATTTTTCGGGTTCAATACGTAGGGGTGCTCTAGTGTGGAGGAAACCTTGAACGAATTGCGATCATTTCAGACTAGAAATCGCCGCGCATTGGGCGCGGCTGTAGCGTTCACCAGCGTGATCTTGATGGCCGTTTCGGCCTTCGCTCAGCAAGGCGCTATGAGCCCTTACCAGGATGAGCAGGACGGGGTTAGCGCCGGCGGCAAGTGGATGGAGTTCCGCTCGGAAGACAAAATGACCGGAGCGAAAAAAGCCCGGTTCGAGCTGCTTTCCAACAACTATTTCAAAGAAGACCCAGACTACAAGCCGCGGGTCGATATCACATGCAGCGATGGCAAATATCAGCGCGCCGTCTTCAACCCCGGCGCCCGGCTGGGGCGGCCAGACTATCCCGGCTTCTGGGGCCAGCCGAAGATGGAGGTTCTTGTCCGCATCGATGGAAGTCACGACCATAAGGGCTGGAATTGGGAAGCCGACCGCGTCCTCTCTATGGACAAAGGCACGGTTCGTGGCGCGATCGGGGCGCAGGTGTTCAATGTGGAGGTCAGAACCAGGACTGGTTACGCGATCGCCGAGTTCTCGCCCGCAGGTTTGAACCTGGACGAAATAAGGCACGCGTGCGATCTGACTCCACATAAGCCGTAGCAGCGGCTGAGCTGGCGGATTCGGGGACGCCTACGATATGGCCTAAGCCAGATCCTGATCGAATCGCTAGCTCGTCAGCATTTAGTTGGTCGGCATTCTGAAGGGCTGAGCCTGCGGGCTCAGCCCTTTTTTGTGACTTTGGACGCAGCCCAGTCAGCACTTGCGCGCCCGCCCCGTCTGCTGTTTCACTTGGATATTCCAGCAGGCGAAGTCGGGTGGGAGGTAAATCAAGAATGGGCGGAAATGTGATCACGGGGGCGGCCTTCCTGCTGTTTGTGGCCGGAGTGTTTGCCTACGTAGTCATTCTCTACAACGAACTGGTGCGCCTGCGTAATGACAACGACCGCGCGTGGGCCAACATTGATGTGTTGCTCAAGCAGCGGCACGACGAGATTCCCAACCTGGTGGAGACCGTGAAGGGCTACATGCAGCATGAGCAACAGACGCTGGTGGCCGTGACGCAGGCCCGGGCCGCGTCCATGAACGCGGCGAGCATTGGGCAGAAGGCGCAGGCCGACTTGACCATGACGGTCGCTCTGCGGGGGTTGTTCGCCGTGGCAGAAAACTATCCGCAGCTTAAGGCCAACGAAAACTTTCTCAAGCTACAGGCCCGCATCAGCGAACTGGAAGAGCGCATTGCCGACCGGCGCGAGTTCTTCAACGACGACGTCAACACCTACAACACCCGCATCGGACAGATCCCCGAGGTGTTTCTGGCCAGCTTCATGGAACTGAAACCACGGGCGTTTTTCAAGGTGTCGGACGAGGACCGCAGGCTGGTGGAGGTCAAGTTCCAAGGCGCGGCCGGGGCGTAAGGGGCGAGTGTCGGTAAAGTCAACTTCAAAGTGATAGTGGGCAGTCGTGCCCGCTCCACATGAGAAACTCCACAAAATCAAGCTAGGCCAGCAATCTGGTGGCGTCCTTAGCGTAGTACGTGAGAATTATGCTGGCGCCGGCGCGGCGGATGCTTTGTAACGACTCCATCATGACGCGGTCGCGGTCGATCCAGTTGTTTTGGGCGGCGGCTTCGATCATGGCGTATTCGCCGGAGACTTGATAGGCGGCCAGCGGGACGTCGAAACGCAGGCGCGCGGCGGCGATCACGTCGAGGTAGGGCAGGGCGGGCTTGACCATGATCATGTCGGCGCCTTCTTCGATGTCGAGTTCGATTTCGCGCATGGCCTCGCGAAGGTTGGCTCCATCCATTTGATAAGACCGGCGGTCGCCGAATTGCGGGGCGGAGTCGGCGGCTTCGCGGAATGGGCCGTAGAAGCCGGAGGCAAACTTTGCGGCGTAGGAAAGAATGGGCGCGTTGCTGAACCCGGCTTCGTCGAGAGCGCGGCGGATGGCGGCTACGCGGCCATCCATCATGTCGGAAGGGGCGATGACGTCGATGCCGGCGCGGGTTAGCGAGACTGAAGTGCGGGCCAGGAGTTCGAGGCTGGCGTCGTTGTCGATTTCAAATTTGGATTCAACCGCCTGGGCGACGATCGAGGCCAGATCGTCGATGATCTTTTCTTTCTCCTCATGGCCCCTGACGACAACCGCTCCCCGCGAGGCACGCACCGCATCTCTGGCGGCCGCGCCCAGGGATTGTGGCGAGGATTTCACGATCCCGCAGTGTCCGTGAGACATGTATTCGCAGAGGCAGACATCGCCCATCAAGATGAGGTCGGGGACTTCGCGCTTCAGGGCGCGGGCGGCCTGCTGCACGATGCCATCGTCGGCCCAGGCTCCGGTGGCGACGTCATCCTTCTTATCGGGAAGACCGAAGAGGATCACCGAGGGCACGCCCAGGGAGTGAACTTCCTGTGCTTCCTTCACCGCCTCATCCACCGAAAGGTTGAACACGCCCGGCATGGAGCGAACTGCCTTACGCACACCTTCGCCGGGGCAAACGAACATGGGGTAGACGAAGGCGTCGGGAGTGAGACGGGTCTCGCGCACCAGGTCACGTAATTGGGAGGTGCGGCGGAGACGTCGAAGGCGGGTGACAGGAAAGGCCATGGGGCACCAAGGATTTCTGAGCGGGGCGGCAAGTCCACACTCACTATAATTCTAGCAGGTGATGAGTCGAAAGGATTTAGCTCACCGCAACCCCGAGGTTTCGGCGAGGGCAGGTGACGATAGTAACCTGTTGGACTGGAAGCGAGCTCAGAATCCCCGGTCTTATCCATAAAATTGAAGGCGTACATAACATGAGACACCGATGAGTCTGTTCGGACGATATCGCTGGTTTGCGCTAGCGGGCGGGATTACGCTGGCGTTCGCGGTGGTGTCGGTGACGATGCCACGGGGTCCGGGCCTGACCGCGATTTCTAATATCGGATATGTTCTGCTAATACTCGCGGTCGCCGCGGCCATGCTGGCCAATGCGTGGTCGGCGCGGGGCGCTGACCGAAGCTTTTGGGCACTGATGGGATCGGGGTGCATCCTCTGGGCATCGCATCAGTTCGGGTGGGTCTATTGCGAGGTGGTGCGTCAAACCGCAGTGCCAGATCCGTGGCTGATGGATGTGTTTCTGTTCCTCCACCTGATTCCGATGATCGCGGCGGTTGGGTTGCGTCCGCATCGGACCGAAAGCGGGCAGAAATTCCGCGTGGGCGCGCTGGACTTTCTGCTACTGCTGGTTTGGTGGGTATTCCTGTATGCGTTCGTGGTGTTCCCGTCGCAATACGTCTCGCTGAATTTGGTAGAGTACGACCGGAACTACAACTCACTCTACCTGGTAGAGGGTGTTGTGCTGGTGCTAGTGCTCGGAATTGCTGCGCGCTGGGCTACTGCTGGATGGAAGCTGGTGTACCTGAATCTGACGGCGGCGAATGCGTTGTACGCGTTGGACTCGGGAGCGGTGAACCTGTCTGTGACCAACGGGGGATATTATAGCGGAAGCCTGTACGACGTTCCGCTGATGGCTGCAGTGAGCTGGATGGCGGCCACGGCGCTGACCGCGCGCGAGTGGCGGCGGGAAGCCGCGCCGCCGAAGACGGAGGACAAATGGGGCGTGATGACGTTGCGGCTGGCGATGCTGGCGATGCTCTCTTTGCCGTTGCTGGGGCTGTGGGCCTACCGCTGGGACGGCTCGCCGGCTCGGGCGCGGACTTTCCGCCTGTTTACCGTGCTGACGGCAATGCTGGTAATGGGCGTGTTCCTGTTTGTGCGTCAATATCTGCAGGACCGGGCGTTGATCCATCTTTTGGAGGATTCGCGGCGCAGCTTTGAGAACGAACAGCGGTTGCAGAGCCACCTGGTGCAGAGAGAGAAGCTGGCTTCGTTGGGCGAGCTGGTTGCAGGTGCGGCCCACGAGATCGACCATCCCCTCACGGCAATCATGGAGTATTCGGAGAAGCTGTGGTCGAATGAGCGATTGAGCAGCGAGCAGGACACGCTGGTGCGCAAGATTTTGAACCAGTCGCAACGGACCCGCGAGCTGATAGCGAACCTTCTGAGTTTCGCGCAGCAAAGTTCCGGGGAGAGGACGATGGTGGATTTGGGCGTGCTCTTGCAGCGGAGCGTGCAAATGCGGGAGTTGCAGCGGCACGATCAAAAAATCCGCATCGAAACCTCGATCGAGCCGAACCTGCCGAGGGTGTGGGGCGACGGCCACCAGTTGTTCCAGGCGTTCGTCCAGATCGTGGAAAACGCATTGGACGCGCTGGAGGAAGCTGGCGGAGGATTGCTTCGGGTCAGCGCCCAGCCCCAGGGAGAAGAAGTGGTGGTGCAGTTTTCCGATAGCGGGCCCGGCATAAAAGAGCCGCTTCGAGTGTTCGATCCTTTTTACACTACAAAGCCGATCGGCAAAGGGACA
>JBAUVZ010000031.1:0-1506 GCA_049583505.1 Candidatus Sulfotelmatobacter sp. | reverse complement strand
ACGTAAATGTCCGACACGACCTCCTCGAACAGCTTTTCCCGCGGAATCTCGGAGCGATACATCCCCTCGAGGCCGGCCAGAATCCCCTGTTCGCGCGCCATCGGGCTGCTCAGGAAACGCTGGTACTTCTCCATGTCGAACTGCCCGTTCGTCTGGAGCTCCGGCGCACGCATGAGCTCGGGTGGCGGGCTCGTGCGGGCCGCCTGGATGATCTCGGCATCGGACACCCGGATACCGCGCCGCGCGTATTCCTGCTCGAGCAGGATCTCGGTGACCAGCTGGTCGAATACCTCCTGTTTGAGCTGCGCCTCCTCTTCGAGGGTCAGTTGGCGCCCGAGCTGCTGCGAGGCTTCCTGCTCCCGGTGCTGGGTCGCCTGGATCCAGACTCCCAGCGGGATGTCGCGGCCGTTGACAGACCCGACGATCGTGGATGTCGTGTTCGGGCCGCGGCCGAAGAGCCCCGAGCTTTCGTAGAAAAGGAAGCCGCCGACAAACAGGACGGCGATGACGATCCAGATGTACTTCGCCCCGCTCCGCATCGCTTGCAGCACGCGGCGACACTCCTTATTGATGGCCGGTAAGGGAGAGCCGTGGAACCTACCGGCCGCGAGCGGCTAAGGTCAAGAGAGCCCGGCACTTCTGCTGTCACCTCTGATTGACTTCATTCGTCGGGAGGGTATATCTTCGACCACCGTGATGCCGCCCGGCGCGCGGCGCACCCGAGGGGCACTCGATGGCAAGTTCCGCCCGGATAGAGGAACTCGAACGGAAGTTCACCGAGAATCCGCGCAGGTTCTTCGCACCACTAGCAAACGAATTTCGCAAGGCCGGCCAGCTGCAGGAGGCGATCGCGCTCTGTCGCGAGTTCGTGCCGCAGCAGCCCGGCCACATGAGCGGACATATTGTCCTCGGGCAGTCCTTGTTCGAGGCGGGGGACTATACCGAGGCCCGCGCCGTCTTCACGACTGCGCTCGAGCTCGATCCCGAGAATCTGATCGCGTTGCGGCATCTGGGTGACATCGCGCGGCTGGGTGCGGACATCCCGAGCGCTCGCATGTGGTACCAACGCGTTCTCGAGGTCGACCCCCGGAACGAGGACACGGTAACGCTTCTCGCGTCCGTGAACGCGGTCGTCACACCGCCGCTCGCTGCGGCGGGCCGGACGGAGGGCGAAGTCGGGGGCCCCGTGGATGCGGCGGATGGGGCCGCTGGCTGGGGGGGGGTCAACCCCGAGCAGCCGGCCGTGCTGTCCGGCGAGATCCATGGTGAGGCGATCGTGCCGATGGCGTCGGATGCGCGGCCGCGTCTCGTCCGCGTAACCCCGCCGGCCGGCGGCCCGGATCCCGTGTTGGACGGAATCGAGCAGGAGGAGGCGCCCCGTGCGCACACCGAGCCGGGATACGCATTCGTCACGGAGACGATGGCGCAGCTGTACCTACAGCAGGGTCATCGGGACGAGGCGTTGAAGGTCTACCGTCAACTGTTGGCACAGCGGCCGAACGACTC
>JBAUVZ010000030.1:0-8920 GCA_049583505.1 Candidatus Sulfotelmatobacter sp. | reverse complement strand
GTGTAGCAGCGCGCGAACAGATTTGACCATAAGTGACTGGACAGTACCGAGACACAGAGTCATGCAGAAACACAAACCTGAGGAAGTCTAGTCGCGAATCTAGGAACCGGAGCGTCTATCGCAAGAGTTATACGCAACCAGCTTCGAAAACCACAAAGCCCCGCCAGGTTTTCTCCGTGCGGAACCTGCCCTGAGCGCAGCCGAAGGGTGTCTCCGTGGTAGATTCTGGGGTTACGCCACCGCCCCCGCGGCCCGTGCCGCCGCCAGCGCCACAACCTTCCCGTGCCCCTGCCCCAGCGAAGTAGCCAGCGCATGCTCAGCCCGGTTGATCACTTCCGTCACAATGTCCACCGGATCGTAGCTCTCCTTCACCACCGCCTCAGCCAATCCCGCCGAAAACTCCATGGCATGGCCCTTCGCCGCACCATCCTTCGCCGGAAGTTGCACTCCCGCGATGATCTTGCGCAGTTTCTCAATTGCCATCATCGCTTCTTTCTCCGCCGTCTCTCCCAGAATAATCGCGATAGTCGTCGTGTCATAGCGGAACGCCAAATCATTCGTCCGGATGTTGGCCGCAAACTGTTGCCCAATCTTTTCCATCGCGCCTTCCACCGCAGCCTCGCCATACTCCTTGATCAGCGCCGCGCTCCGCCCGAACTGCAGCAGCAGCACCGACAGCGGCGCGGCATTTTGCACCGCCCGCTTGCTCTCCGCCAGCAGCAGATCAAGATACGATCCGCGCTTCAGCAATCCAGACTTCTCTTCCGTCACCGAAAGATTTTTCACCAGCCGCCGCAGCCCTGCATTATTCAGCGCGATCACCATCTGATCGGCCAGCGTCTTCAGCACCACGGCGTCGGTATGGGGCCAGGTTCGCGGCCGGCTGTGCATTAGCGCCAGCATGCCCACCGAATCCTCGCCATTGCTAAGCGGCAAGGCCAGTATTGCCGTCGTTCCCAGTTCCGCCAGTGCCTTGTGCGCAGTCTGCAGCTCCGGACCCTTCTGGGCGTCAGCAATAATGATGGGCTCCACCGAAGCCATATCCTGCAGCGCACACATTACTTCCTTGATCGCCCCGGAACTCCCCGCTTTCACTCCCCTGCCGCAAAACTCCTGCACGGCCGTCGGTGCGGAACCTGGGGTACGCATCAAGGCCACACAACGCGACACATCCCAATGCCCGCCAATTTCGTTGACCGCCGTGGTCAGCACTGCCGGCGCCGTCCCCTGGTGATACAGTTTGCGCGTGATCTCCGCCACCCGCGTCACGTTGCGCATCTCCGCCGCCGGATCAGGTGCTGGCGCCGCTGCGGCTGGCGACGAAGCTGCCACCGTAGCCGCGGCCGCCAGGGGCGTCGACCCCGCGTAGCTCGGAGTCATACCCGCCGCCAGGTACAGCCGCTGCAAATCCTCGTTACGTTCTTCTTCCCGCGGAAAAAGTTCCTGAATTCTCTGCAGCCTTTCCACCGCCTTATTGCGCATTCCGTACTGCACCAGAATCTCCGCCTGCAGCATCAGATCCTGCAGCGTCGAGGCCCCCAGCGTCGCTTCCTGCGCCTGGGCCGACTCCACCGGTGCGTTGCTCTGCGTGAACCGCGCCGCAATCCCTTTATACTTGCCCTCGTCAATCTTGCCCTTCAACATCTCCAGCCGCTTCCGATGGCCGGATTCATAAGGATCCACTTCCGCTGCCCGGTCCAGGCATTCCGCCGCCTTGGCGAAGTCCCCTGTTCCGCAATACACATCGAACAGCTTCAGCAGAGTCTGGCAGTAGTCACCCTCTCGGTTCGACGCGTTGAACAGCTCGCCCAAAAATTCAAGCATCTCCGGCGAAGCCTTCCGCGCCGCTGTAACCTCCTGCATCACCGCCACAAACTGCCGCCGCTCGCCACGCTTCGCCTGGAACTGCCCCAGCTTGCGCGCCAGCGACACCGCTGCCTCATCCTGATCCGAATCCGCTAACTGTCCAATCAGCGCCGTCACCTGCGGCATCCGGTTGGGATTCTGTTCAAACAGTTGCCACACCAGCGGCTCAGCATCCGCATAGCGCCCAGCCGCCAGCAAAGCCTCGCCATAGATCTCCCGCAGTTGCGGGGAATTCTTCCCCGCGTTGACCTGTGCCTCGAGAATAAAGATCGCAGCTCCCACTTGCCCTTGTCCCAGCAGGCTCTTGCCGTACGCCAAGGTTATTTCCTCATCCGAGGAGTCTTCCTGGTAGGCACGCTCATACCACTGCGCCGGATCGCCCCCTCCCGCCGCCGCCAGCTGCGCTACCCGCTTGAACGCTCCTGCTGCAGCCTTGCTGTCGCCGACTTCCGACGACAGTTCCGCAACTCGCTGAAAATTCGCCTGGATCGGCTCCAGCACCACCATGCGCCCCAGCACCTCCAGTGCGCCCTTTTTATTCTCCAGCTTCGCCAGATCGCTCAAAGCCGATTCATAAGTGCCCACCGCCAGTTTCTTGTTCGATCCCTCTAGCAACTGCCCGAAGCGGAATTTCTGCTCCCAGGTCGGGCTGCCATGCCGCGCCAGCTTCTTATAAGTCAGGCTGGCCCGCGTAGCGTCTCCGGCGTTCACCTGCCGCTCAAACAGCTCCCCCAGCAGCCCCACGGCATCGCGGGTCCGGTTCTGCGAAAGGCACAAATCGGCCGCCAGCTGCCGCACCGTGTCGTTTTCCGGATCGTCGCGCAGCGACAGCAGATATTCTTCCAGCGCTTCGGCGGCTTTCCCCTTCTGCAGAAGTTTTTCCGCGCGCTCGATGCGCTTGCCTAGCTCGGCTCGGTCGAGACGTTTTGTGATCTCGGGCATGGGTCAGTTCTGGGCAGAGTACTGCTCCCTCGATTCTAGGAGCCACTCCCGACCCCAGCAATCCGTAAGCCCCGCACCCGATTACGAAAGTCACTGAATGAGGATGAAGATGAAAAGTGTCGGGACGGCCGCCCAGTCCAGACAAAGCACGATGTGGGGACGGCCGCCTCGGCCGTCCAGACAAGCGCAGCGAGTCACAGCAGCGCCCAACCCTCATAGTCCATAGGATTTTGCAAAAAGCCATGACCCCGCACTTGGGATAACCCACCCCCATTTGATATCGTGCCGCATGCCTCCAGCCCCCGAGATCGTCCACGAGCAAGGTCTCCACCATCAACTCACCGTCGGCCAAATGACCATGGTCGCCGTCGGTGGCTCGATCGGCACCGGCCTTCTTCTCGGCTCCGCCGCCGCCCTCGAGATGGCCGGCCCCAGCGTAATCCTCAGCTACGTAGTCGCTGCCTTCCTCGCCTATACGGTCGCCATGGCTCTCGGCGAACTGGCCAGCGCACACCCCGCCGCCGGATCATTCGGCGTCTACGGCGAACTCTATCTCAATCAGTATCTGGGATTTCTTTGCCGCGCCGCTTACTGGGCCGCCATCGCCTTCTCTATCGGAGCCGAACTCGTCGCCTCCGCCACTTACATGGCCTACTGGTTCCCCGCGGTACCGGGCGAGCTTTGGGTCATCGTATTCTCAGCCCTGCTTCTTCTGGTCAATCTGCGCAGCGTAGGTTCTTTCGGACGCTTCGAGTTCTGGTTCTCCATGATCAAGCTCGCCACCATCGTGGCCTTCATCCTGGCTGGCGCGGCCCTGCTGTTCACCGGCCGTGTCGCCCCGCAATACACGGCCCAGGGCGGATTCTTTCCCAAGGGTCCAGTCGCACCCCTGCTGGCCGTATTCTGGGCCATCTACGCCTTCGGCGGGGTCGAGATTCTCGCCGTCACCACCGGCGAGTCGCGTTCCTCGAAAGACATTCCCCGCGCCACTCGCCTCACCATCTTCCTGCTCGCCGGTATCTACCTCGGCGCCATCACCATCCTCGTCGGCGTCATGCCCTGGAACCACACCGGCGTCTCCGAGAGCCCGTTCGTCAGCGTACTTCGCCTGGCCAAGGTTCCGGCCGCAGCCTACCTCATGAATTTTGTAGTCCTCACCGCCGCGCTTTCCGGTGCCAACGCCAAACTCTACGCAGCCTCCCGCCTGCTTTTTTCCATGGGACGTTCCGGGTGGGCTCCCGCAAGGTTGGGCAACCTAAACGCCTCCGGTTCGCCCCGCCTCGCGCTGCTGGTTTCTTCCTACGGCATAGTAACCGCACTCATCATTGAAAACTGGGCTCCAAAGGAGGCGTTCTCATACATCATGGGAGCCGCATTCTCCGGCCTGTTCTTCTGCTGGGTCGTATCCCTGGCCGCCCACGTAAGCTTCCGCTGGCGTCTCACTCCACAGGAAGTCGCCGCCCTGCCCATGCGCTCCCCGCTGGGAATCTGGGGATCAATGGTCGGCTTCGTCATGGCCTCCGCTTTCATCGTCCAGACTCTCCGCTCCTCGCGCATAAACCAGCTAGGCGGCCTATTCTTCTTCGCCGCGTTGACCGCAGCCTACCTCCTCCTGAAACGCCGCCACCACGCTTAGAAAGACCACGCTTAGCAAAAGCTCGCGTAGGGACGCCCGGCCTCGAGAGCCTGCCCTGTTTTTGCCGAAGCTCCGAGCGAAGCCGAGGGGGAAGCCGACGGGCCAGACGAGCACAGCGAGTCGCCTGGAGCCATTACCAACGTAAGCCCGCTCCACCCCTTTTCTGCTGCCAGCCGCTCCCCGGCTCCACTAGCCTCGATACGGGATGCACCCAAATTCCACCCAACGGGCTCAACCTTGACCATCTCGACCCTGCTGCTGCGTTCGTCGAACCCCGGCGGATTCCTTGTCTGGTGCGCAATCGGAATCTGCGCCGGAATCTACCTGTTCGTTCAAGGCTTCCGCCTGCTGCAGCGCCGGCACCTTATCCTCGACACGCCGGCCTCCAAAATTCGCAGCGCCTCCATGGGAATGGTCGAACTCAGCGGCCTCGCCGTCGGACCCTACACCATGGTCTCCCCCATTACCGCGCGCCCCTGCTACTGCTACCGCACCTTCGTCTGGGAGTGGAAGCAGGCCGGCAAGAACAAGCAATGGGTCAAGGTCGCAGCCGAGTGCTTGCACGTGCCCTTCTTTCTCGACGACAACACGGGCAAGGTCCTGGTCGACCCGCGCGGCGCCGATCTCGACTTGCATCAGGATTTCCAGCAGGAATTCTGCGATGGGTTCTTCACCACCAAAGAAGAAGCTCCACCAAACGTGCGCAGTTTCCTCTCGCGCCACGGCATAAGCACCAGGAACAAAATCAAAGTGGAAGAGTCCTGCATCAAGCCCAAGAACGCGCTTTTCCTGCTAGGCACGCTCGACGAAAATCCCGGCCTGGAAGTCACGGCGCAGCCCATTCGCGACGCCGACACCACCCCCCTCATCGCCGGTAATGCGTTTTCGTTCTCGCTGAATACCGAAGTAATACGAACCGCGCTCTCTCCCGTGACCGGAGGCGGCAACGGCTTCAGCGGCTTCTCTCTATCAGGAGGATTGCAGCACGATCCCGCGTACGACCCGATTTACGACAAAGCAATCTCCTCAAGATCGACCCAGGTGATCCGGCTTTCGCCAGATCCCGGCACAACCAAAGCGGAGGACATGACCCAACAACAAAAGGTCGCCGCCGCGCTTCTGAAGGCAGGCATCGCCAGCCCGGCAGCCTGGGCAGCCGCCCGGGTAACGCCCACCGCACAAGCCACACCCGCCGCAACGTCCGAAGGTTTCGACCCGCGCCCATCCATAGTATTGATGAAGGGCAAGAACGATCCAACTTTCCTAATCTCCTGGCGCAGCCAGCGCGATCTGGCCCGCTCCCTCGCCTGGAAATGCGCGCTAATGATCTGGGGTGGCCCCGCTCTAGCTCTGCTCAGCCTCTACCTCCTGCTCGCCCTAACGCACTTGCTCTGAACAGGATCTTGCAGCAGAACCGACTACCCACCGCCACCGTAGCTCGTGCACCAAGCATCTAACCGCAATCCCATAGTTGCCCCAACACGGTTTAGTACAATGACCGTGTGAGTAATGCCGTTCGCATCGGAATCCTGGGTGACTTCAATCCTAAATTCCGTTCCCACCCCGCAACCGTGGACGCCCTGCAGCACGCCGCCCGCAAGCTCGATTTGACGCTCGAGTCCCAGTGGATACCAACGCCTTCGCTAACCGCCGCCGGCGCGGAAAAGATTCTCGAGAGTTACGACGGCCTCTGGGCCTCGCCCGGCAGTCCCTACAAAAGTTTCGACGGCATGCTCAAAGGCATCGAGTTCGCCCGCCGCCGCGATTGGCCCTTTTTAGGAACCTGCGGCGGTTTTCAGTACGCCCTCATTGAGTTTGCCCGCAACGTTCTCGGTATCAAGGACGCCGACAGCGCCGAAAACAATTCCGAATCCAAAAACATCGTGATCTATCCGGTCGCCTGCGCCGTGGACGGCCGCAAAGGCGACGCGCCCAAGCTGTCCGGCAAAGTCCCGGAGATCCGCCTCCGCCCCGGCTCCTACCTGCAATCGTTCTACGGCAAAGACGAGGAAGTCGTCACCGAAGAGTTCTTCTGCAATTTCGAAGTCAATCCCGAGTACGAATGGGCAACCATGGAAGCCGGTTTCCCGGTGGTAGCGCGCGGCGCCCAGGGAGAAATCCGCGCCATCGAATCGCCCACGCACCGCTTCTTCATCGCGACGCTCTTCCAGCCCCAACTCTCCTCCGCTGAAAAGAAACCGCATCCCGTAGTCCTGGCCTTCGTCCAGGCCGCAGCCGACTGGGGCCGCAAGAAGCTAGACGACAGCGTCCTCGAATAGCGGTACGTTTGTCATCCTGAGCAAGCGTTCTTTGCGCAGCGAAGGATCCGGGCGAGCCGCGCGGTGTGTCGCGCTCTTTGCGACACATTAGTCGCGCGTTTGGCTCGCATCCTTTTCGCTCTTGACGCCGGTACAGTTACCAAAGTCTCTTCCTCCGGCAGCATCTCGCCCTGCACCATGCGCATCTGGAGCACCCACCTCCGTCTCATTAGACTTTTCTAAGCCCGAAAGAACGAGGCAAGAACCTTGGGGGCGGAAATCAGTCGCGCGCCTCCAGACGCCCTCCCCCTTTTGAACTACAGCCGCGCCTCTGCGCGCAGCGAGGAGACGAGCTAGTATGCCCGTGTTGTGGATCAACTCGTTCCGTATTCCATTTACCACTCTCGTCAGCTACATTCCGATCATCGCGACTATCGTCACCTGCCTGTTCAGCGTGATCCTTGCCCGTGCCACGCTGCGTTATGTGGAAGCGACCGACAAAGGCTTGGCCCTCGCCCGCGAAGAGTTCGAACGCGAATGGTCGCCCGATCTGCACATCAAACTCGAGCGCGTATCGGCCACCGAGGCCAAGGTCGTCGTCACCAACTTGGCGAAGAGTTCCGTTCTTCTGCAATTGCTGCAACTGCGAAAAATCTCGCACGCCGTTCCTTTCGAACGCTGCCGCCTCAACGATCCTCTGGTCGGCGGCCTGACCTGGAGCCAGGAGATGGGCAAGCGCATCCTCGCCTGCACCGGCAAGGAATTCGAAGGCCCAATCGCCGCCTGCATGACTTTTTATTGTTCCGGACGAATGTTTCGCACCGATTGGTTTCGCTCGCACATCCAGGTGCGCGACGGCCGCATCCTCAGCCTTGAACCCAGCAACATGCCAGCCCGCCGCGTGCGCGTGGTGGAGCGCAAAGGCCAGGAACGCCGCCGTGACTTCGTGCAGGACGTAACCGCCGACGCCGTCCCCAACAAACTCGACAGCAAGCCCGACGAAAACTTCTTCGTAACCGGCGCGTGAAGGCTGAGCGCCGAAGAAGCCGGTGCATGCGGAGCTCATGCATAGCGATTCTTACAGAGGATTAATCATCGACCCACGTCTACGGACTAAAGTTCCGCCAAGCCTCACCGATCTTGCTCTCATATGGTCAACCCAATCAGCTCCAACATCAGCCACGTCAGCGAAGCCACCAAAACGACGACACCAAAGCCTCAGCAGCCGCAGCAGAAAAGCAGTCCGCAACCTTCAGACACGGTCACGCTGAAAAGCACACCGAGCGCGGGCAACGTCGACCACGGCGGCGCCAGTCACTAAACACCACAACCAACTTCGAACGCTTGAACCAGGAAAAAATGGAGAGACGAGCGCACTGCTCGTCTCTCCACTCTTCTAAACCGAACGCCGCTCGTGGAACCGCTACTAAGCCCTACATCGCTTTCACGAACCGCAGCGACGCCGAATTCATGCAATACCGCAACCCCGTGGGTTGCGGACCGTCGTCGAATACGTGACCCAGGTGGGCGTCGCATTCCGTGCACGCAACCGCGGTCCGCTCCATGCCGATCGTAGTGTCGCGTATCTCCCGCACATTTTCTTTCGCAATCGGCTCCCAAAAACTCGGCCAGCCGGTTCCCGACTCAAATTTTGTCGAAGAACTGAACAGCGCGTTGTCGCAGCAGATGCAGCGATACATCCCCTTGTCGTGCAGGTTCCAATATCTCCCGGTGTAGGCAATCTCGGTATCCGCGTGCCGTGTGATCTCGAACACTCCCGGCGGAAGCTGCTTGCGCCACTCCTCTTCCGTCTTCACTACCTTCGCAATCTTCACCTTGTCCAGCCGCTTGCCCTCATCCGAGAACTGCACAATCGTCACTTCTCCCGGCTCCGTCTTCGCCGCCACCGCAATCACGTAGGGTTTCCGCCACTTCCACAACAGTGCGCCGCCCAGCGCCGCGCCCAAGCCAGCGAGGAACACACGCCGCCCGACATTCGTTTCAGTCTGATTAGTACTCACCGGATCAAACATAACTCCTCCACTACCACTTCTCGGTACTGGGTACTGGGTACTGGGTACTGGGTACTGGGTATTAGGTACTAGGTACTGAGCTACTTGTCGTAAAGCTCCGGAAACTCCTTACGCAAATTCGCCACTTTCGGAGCATCGTTGTAAACGATGTAAGGATCGTTCGGATGTATCGTCGCATAATTCTG
>JBAUVZ010000029.1:0-31156 GCA_049583505.1 Candidatus Sulfotelmatobacter sp. | reverse complement strand
CCCATCATCGCGGCTTCACCCACTCTTTCCTCGGAATTCCGCTCGACGCCGCTGTGGTTGTCGGCTTCGTCTATCTGATCTGGCGTTTGCGCGGACGCAAGGTGAAGGATCCCGACCTTCCACCGCGTTGGGGACTGCTCTTCCTCTATGCCTGCCTCGCCGGACTCAGCCACATTCTGCTCGACTTCACCAACAACTACGGCGTGCGCCCATTCTGGCCATTTTCCGAGAAATGGTACTCCTGGGATATCGTGTTCATTTTCGAACCTGTCCTGTTCGGCATCCTGCTCCTCGGATTGATCGTTCCGTCGTTCTTCGCGCTGATTGACCGGGAAATCGGTGTGCGAACCCGCGGACCGCGAGGCCAGGTCGCCGCAACACTCGCTCTGGCCGGTGTGGTCCTGCTCTGGGGCTTGCGCGACTTCGAGCATCGCCGCGCCGTCGGTGCGCTCGCCGCCCGCACCTACGAGGGCGCGGACCCGCTGCGCGTTTCCGCCTATCCCACAATGACTGATCCGTTCCACTGGTACGGCGTGGTGGAGACTTCAGCTTTTTTCGCGCTCGCTCCAGTGGATTCTCTGAGACCAGAAGTCGATCCCGAGGGCCGGCTCGAAATCCGCCACAAGCCGGAAGAAACCCCGATTACGCTAGCCGCCAAGCGCTCCTACCTCGGACGCGTTTACCTCGACTGGGCACAGTACCCCATCACCGAGACCGAAGCGCTCGATCCGCCTGAAGGCGGCTACATCGTGGACTTCCAGGATTTGCGTTTTGTGCAGTTACCCAGCCTGCTGAACCGCCGGGGTGGGCCGCGCCGGGCACTCGGGGCGGGCGTCCAACTCGACAAGAACCTGCACGTTGTCGCCGATATCTATGGCTCCGGCAAGAATCAAACAGCCGTCCCCGAACCGCATTAACTATCACACTCATGTGGGGACAGCCGTCGCCGGCTGTCCGCTTCGCGCAGCGAAGCTTCTTCGGGCGATGTGGCTGCCGCCAGGCGCTTGACGTACCCGCCTGCTCGCGCCCAGAATAATGATTCAGTCCGAGGTGCTCATGCTGCCCTATCTATTCGTCCTACTCGCCATTGCCGTCCGCTTCCTGCCCTTCGTGGGTCCATTGAACTTCCTGCCTCACGCCTGGCACTTTACTCCGTTGGCGGCATCGCTGTTGTTTTTCGGGGCCCGTGGTTCGCGGCGGCAGATGTGGATTCCTCTGGTGCTGCTGGCGGCGACTGACGTTGTCCTTACGAAATTCATCTACGCGTATCCCTTAACCTGGGATCACTTCGTCACCTGGGCCTGGTACGCCGCAATTCTTTGGCTTGGCACTAACCTGCGCGAGAAGTCCGGTCCGGTCCGCGTGGTTGCCGCCGCGCTCACCAGTTCAATTTCGTTCTTCCTGATCAGTAATTTTGCGGCTTGGGCCGCCTGGACGGATCTGTATCCCAGGACTTTCAACGGCTTGATGATGTCCTACGCCGCCGGAATCCCATTCTTCCGCGGAACCGTCGAGAGCGACCTGTTCTTTTCTATCGCGATGTTTGGAACCCCGGTATTCCTGATGGCGCTGTCCCGCTGGCTGCACAAAACGTCCGGCGACCACATCGCGGCAGCGTAGAGGTCATCTGGGGACAGCCGCCTCGGCTGTCGATCTCATGTGGGGACGGGCGCCTCGCGAGCCTGCCCTGAGCGAAGCCGAAGGGTCTAGCAGAGCGCAGCGAGGCGTGGCAGCGCGGCTAGTTCGCCACCCCTCGCGGCCTTTTGCTCCTCCGCCACAGCAGCCAAATCAACACCCCCACGGCAACCACTACCAGCACCCAATAAAAATGCCGTCGGAAGACCGTTCCCGTGAGCCCCACAATCTGCGGTCCGAACCACAGCGTCAGCAAAGAAAGCGCCAGGAAGCGTACGAATCTTCCTGCGAAGATGGCCGCAAGAAAGTCGCGAAACCGCATCTCAAACACTGCGGCCCCGAGCACGAAGATCTTGAACGGCATGGGCGGTGGCAGCATCCCGGGAAACATGAGAGCCCAGAATTCATGCTTCTCAAACGAGCGGTGAATCCGCAGAAAACGCTCTTCTGAAATCCGCTTGCGCAGCACCTTTTCGCCGCCCAGATACCCGATAATGTAAAGCGGGATGCTGCCCAGCGCCGAACCAAGCGAAGCCATCACCACGTAGAAGAGCAGCCGCCTGCGATCCTGATATACATAGGTCGCTACGAATAAGTCCACGGGCATGCCCAGCAGGGCGGAATCCGCGAAGGCGATCGCGAACACACCCCAAATTCCGAGGTGCTGTAGCAGCATCCAAATCCATGCCGTGTACCTCGCCAGAATGTGCCCGATGGTTTTCAAAGGCAATTAGTCTACGCGAAAAGCTGCTTGGTCATTCACACAACTGAAACATTTCGCGGTGCATTTGCCACTAAACCCTTTGTTTACTCACGCGTTACTTTCGGGTTACGCCTGCACCAATTTTGGTGCATATTTCATCACCTCGTAACATTCCCTTGCTACAACTGAATTGTGGATCTGCATGTCTACAACACGCTGATCCTTTCCGACCTGCACCTCGGTGCAGAGACCAGCCACGCCCGCGAAGCCACGCGCGTGCTTAAGGGAAACTGCTTTCAGCGCCTGATCCTGCTGGGCGACATCTTTGCCGACCTCAACTTCGCCCGCCTCACCAAAGACCACTGGAAGTTCCTCGGCTACATTCGCAAGCTCTCCAATCCCAAGCGCAATATCGAGGTTGTGTGGGTGGAGGGCAATCACGATCATGGCCTGACCAACATCATGTCGCACCTGGTGGGCGTTCGCGTCTACCAGAACTATGCCTGGCAATACGACGGACTGCGGCACATCGCGATCCACGGCCATCAGTTCGACGGTTTCCAGGTGAACAACCTTCGGTTCAGCAGACTGGGCACTTCGCTCTATCTCAAGCTGCAAAAGCTCGATTTTAAGAGCAAGCCCATCGCCCGGCTCATTGACCGGCTCAACACGCGCTGGCTTCGCATGTCGTCGAAGGTGTCGGCGGGAGCCCTGCACTACGCCCGCCAGCACGATGCTGACCGTATTTTCTGCGGCCACACTCACCAGGCCGTCCACATCGAAGAGGATGGAATTCACTACTACAATTCAGGCGGTTGGGTCGATTCCCGCCTGACTTATCTCACCGTTGACCGACAGGGGGTCCGCATCCATGAGTTTAACGAGCATGAATACACAGAGCGAGCTGACGATCGTAATTCCAGCCAAGAACGAAGCGAAGCTGATTCCGAACCTGCTGACTTCGCTGACGAAGCAGGACTACTCGAAGATGTCGAGTACGAAAGTGTTGGTCGCTGATGCCAATTCGACCGACGGCACTCCCGAAATTGTTTTCAGCTTCCGCGACCGCCTGAACGTCAGCGTGATCCGCGGGGGCATGCCCTCAGTCGGCCGCAACTTGGGCGCAGCCCAGGCCGAGAGTACATACGTTCTCTTTCTCGATGCCGATATCGAACTGGCCCACGCTTCGGTGGTGCGCCGCGCCGTCGAACTGGCTCAGCGTAAGCAGCTTCACTGTGTCACCACCAACATCCTTTGCCGCGGCGGCAGTTGGATCGACAAGTTGTTTTATGCCGGCAACGACTTCTTCCAGTACCTTTCCCGCCTCCATCATCCGTTCGCCACGGGAATGTTCATGCTGTTCGACTTGAAGAAATTCCGCGAACTCGGCGGATTCAATGAGCAGGTTCTCTTCGCCGAGGACTACCTCCTCAGCCAGCAGGTCGAGCGCAAGCGCTTCGGTATCGTCCGCGGCGGCGTTTACACCACCAACCGCCGCTTCCAGAAGATGGGACATCTGCGTGTGGGCTGGTTGTTCCTGAAAACCGCGATGAACTACTGGAACGAAAACTACTTTCTGCGCGATCACAAGTACTGGCAAGCCGAGCCCGACAGCTCACCTCGAACCTAGCCTTGCCCTTTTTTCTTGGTGGCCACAAACAAGACAGGATCCAGCCAACCAGCTGGATCCTATCTTTCTTCTGCCTAAAACACGTTTGCCCTTATCAGAATCGCAACACAATGCCCGTTGACAAGCGAATGTTGTTCTGAGTTGTTCCGAAGAAACGCGTCTGCACGTAATCTCCTTGAAATCGCCACGCGATCGGACGGATGATCTTGTAATCGAGCCCGCCACCCAACGCCGTCGCAAACGACGTATCGGAACCGACGCCGTTGTTCACGTTAACATGGGCTCCTCCGAAAAGCGCCTCCGCGAAAGGACGAAACTTACCAACAGAGACCGACACGCGTGGTCCGAACAGAAAGTTGTGCTCGGTGACATTAGCGTTAAAGCTGGAGCAACCTCCCCCTCCTGTTCCCACCGGCACCACGGGGCATATCGGAAAATTCTGCGATCCGTAATGGCTGTCAAAGTCAGCCACGAACCCGAGAAAAGGAATCACTTTGCCTTCGAACGAGGCTTCGAAGCCGTTCGTGCTGGCACGATCGATCGAAGAGAGATCGGTATTGTAGTAGGAATATCCAAAAAAAACGTTCCCGCTGGTGGGAACCTGTGCGTTTGCAGCAACCGGGCAGAACAAGCTCGCCACGGTGGCCGCCGCTAGGTAGCCTAAAAGAGGAACCTTCCTTGGGAAAAGCCGCATCAATTCTTCTCCTGCACTCGAGAGTCTTGTTCTGCCAACTTCTCCAACCCTGAGACAGACAAAAAGTTCCGAATGCAGAAAGCTTCGACCGCTTCTCGATTCGCGGAATTATCTCAGAAGCGCCAAACCAGCCCGGCCGATCCCCGAAAGTCGTTCTGCGTCGCACTTAACAGGTGGGTGCGGCTGTAGTCGAACTGCAGCCGCCAGGAAAAGTTCTTAAGGAAGAGCAGTTGAAACTTGCGATCCACTCCGCCGCCGAGGTCTTCCATAATGGGGTAATGTACTATGCCGGCCGAGGCGGATCGTTGCGCCCCACCCAGCAAGTGCACGAACGGGCGCCACTTCCCGTAATGCATCGAAATTCGTGGCCCCAGAAGAAGGTTGTACTGCTGCACTCCCAGCCGGTAGAAGCCGCTCCCATCCAGCACAACCCCAAGGTAGGAAAACCGGCGAAACGGAAAGTCTTCCAACGACGCATTCCATCCGCGGAATGTGTAGCGGTTTATAACATCGACGTTGTCGCCATAAGCGGCTCCCACATACACGTTTCCACTCGGGAGCAGTTGTGCTCTCGATGGGGCTGCGGACAGCATTAAGCTCAGGAACGCCAGAACCACAGCTGCGGTTTTTGACACGAAAATGAGTCCTCCCCGGCAATTGTGCCAGCAGCAAATTCTACCTGAATGCGCGAAATTCGTTAGATGCAGTGTAACGGAGACCCAGGATGCCCCGTCCCTCAAAATTGTCCGGGTGCGCGGAACCGGCTCATTCCATAAAAATTTACTCTCTTTTCATGATTCCGAAACCCCGACGCGAGCGTCTATCTAATAGCATGCAATCCATGAACACGAATTGGCAAACATCCCTGCAGCCGCCCGATTTGGCTGCCCTCGGAAACCAGCAGAAGGAGTCGAAGTTGAAGCTCAGTTTGGAAACTCGAAATCGTGGCGATGTGATGATCGTTCACTGCCAGGGCCGCATCGTCTATCGTGACGAGGCCGCAGCCCTTTCGCGTGTGGTCAGTGAAATCCTCGACAACGGCGGCAAAGTGGTTCTCGACCTCGGCGGCGTCGCTTCTATCGACAGTGCTGGCATCGGCGAATTGGCTTTCCTGCACACCTGGGCGCGATCCCAAAACGCCGACCTGAAGTGTGCCAGTCCCAGCCCGCTGGTCCGCGACCTGCTGGATCTTACCAACCTGGATTCAGTCCTCGAGATCCATTCGAGCATCGACGAAGCGCTGGCGGCGTTCCAGCCCGGAGAAGTCTGCGCCGACTGCTGATTCGGTAGTGGCTCAGTTTGAAAAGTTCTGAGCCACTACCGCTGATTCGCATACATTGCATACCTTGGGTTTCTCATTGTCATCCGGGAGGCGGGCGTTCTTTGCCCGCCGAAGAGCCTGTCCTGAGCGAGGCCGAAGTAACCTGGGCGAGCCGCGCGACTCCACGGAGCCTGCCCTGAGAGAGCGCAAGCGACCGAAGGGTGCGTTTGGCTCGCTTCCTTTAACTCTCCCGCTGAAATCGGTACCGCCCTGCCCGCTCCAGCGCCACCGCCTCAGCCACCTTCAGAAACGCCCGCGCCGCATGCGAGAGTCCCGCTTCCTTGCGGTAGATCAAGCGCAGCTTGCGTTGCACCCGCAATTCCCGCACTGGAATCCTTACCAGCTCTCCCCGCGCCAACTCCGCCTCCACGCTGATCTCAGGCATGAATGCCACGCCGTTTCCCATGGCCACGAACTGCTTAATGGCCTGCAACGTTGGCAGCTCAAGACCCATATGGAGCGGCGTCTTGTGCCGCTCGAATGTCTGCAGAACTTTCTCCCGGTATGGCGACGAAACAATATGTGCCACAAACGATTCCGCTCCCAGCTGCCGGATGCTCACCTCCCGCGCCGAGGCCAGCGGATGCTTCGGCGGCACCACCAGCACCAGTTCATCCAGATAAGTGACCACCGAGTGCAGCCGTGGTTCCTCCGGCTTGTAGGAGAGCACGCCAAGTTCTGCGCTGTGCTGCAACACGTCGTCTGGAATGCGGCTGCCCAGCGCCCGTTGCACCGTAATCTTGATCATCGGATGCAGCCGCCGGAACTCCGCCAGCACCGGCAGCAAATAAAGCGCTGTGAATTCATTAGCCGCGATCACCAGCTTGCCTTTCTGCAGCTCCCGCAGTGACGCCAGCGATTCGTGAGCGTCATGGCGCAGATTCAGCAGTTTCTCGGCGTATTCGTAGAGCACTTGTCCGGCGTCGGTCAGCACGCCTTCCCGCGACGAGCGGTCGAGCAGAGCCTCGCCCAGTTCATCCTCCAGCTTGCGGATGGTCTGGCTCACCGCCGACTGGGTGCGGTGAAGTTTCTCCGCGGCCCGCGAGAACCTGTGCTCCCGCGCCACCGCCAGAAAGACTTCCAGCTGCGAGAGCTCCATTTACCATCCCCTTATATAAACTTCACGAATCATTAGCGAATCTTATCATAGAAGACGATCTAATGATCACTGAAGAATTATAAGTTTTGCTTCAACCCGATTCCCTCGTACCATAACACTCAGAGCATGAAGTGATCGATCTCGAAGGAAGGCCCATGGCCACGGACCAGGTCCGCATCAGAGTTTTCGACACCACCCTGCGCGACGGCGAACAGTCGCCGGGCTGCAGCATGAACCACCAGGAGAAGTTACGCCTGGCGCACCAACTCGATCGGCTCGGTGTCGACGTGATTGAAGCCGGATTTCCCATTGCTTCCGACGGCGACTTTGAAGCCGTGAAGGCCATCGCTGCCGTCATCCGCCGCCCAACCATCGCGGGACTGTGCCGCGCCTGCCGCCCTGACATCGAGCGTGCCTGGGAAGCCTTGCAAGACGCCGCCCACCCGCGCATCCACGTCTTCCTCGCGACCTCCGACATTCACCTGAAATACAAGCTGCGCCTCACGCGCCAGGAATGCCTCGCCCACGCCCGCGAAGCCGTCGCCTTCGCCAGGTCGCTCTGTCCTGATGTCGAGTTTTCGCCCGAAGATGCCACGCGTACTGACCCTGAATTCCTGTGCCAGGTCCTCGATGCGGTCGTCGAAGCGGGCGCCACCACGCTCAATATCCCTGACACTGTCGGCTATACGGTGCCGTCCGAGTTCGGCGACTTGATCGCAACCATCCGCCGCCGCGTAAAGGGAATCGAGAACGTCACCATCTCCGCCCACTGCCACAACGATCTCGGCATGGCGGTAGCCAACACCATGGCAGCCATCGCCGCCGGCGCCCGCCAGGTCGAGTGCACCATCAACGGCATCGGCGAGCGCGCCGGCAACGCCTCGCTTGAAGAGATCGTCATGGCCATGCGGGTTCGTCACGATCGCTATCCTTACCAGACATCCATTGCCGCCGAACATCTGTTCCCCGCCAGCCAGTTGCTCAGTGAGATCACCGGCGTGCCCGTGCAGCCGAACAAAGCCATCATCGGACGCAACGCCTTCGCCCACGAAGCCGGTATCCACCAGGATGGCGTTCTCAAGAATCCGCTGACCTACGAAATCATGACGCCGCAGTCAGTCGGCGTGCCCGATTCCAAACTCGTGCTGGGCAAACACTCAGGCCGGCACGCGCTCGCTATTCGCTGCGAACAACTCGGCTACCAGTTCGACCGCCGCGCGCTCGATGACATCTATCGCCGCTTCGTCCGCCTCGCCGACAAAATCAAGCACGTCGAGGATCATCACCTGCTCGAATTGATTCGCGACACGCACAAGCCGGCCGGGTCAGCCACTCCGCTCTTCGAGCCGCTTCCCTCGGCGGTCTCAGCTGCCGCTGTCGGCGCCTCAAACCAGGAACCACCCAGGCCATTTCCGATGGCGCCGCAACCCAACGCTTTTCCTGTGCCTCTGGCCGCCCCCGCCGATCACCATCACGATCAGCAGCAGGAAGACTACCTCTGGGGCGTGTAGCCTGTGCCGCATAAGCCGTTTCCAGTAAACTAACTCCCGCATGCTCCTGAACCTCACCATCCTCCCCGGCGACGGTATCGGTCCGGAAGTCACCGAGCAAGCCGTCCGGGTTCTACAAGCTGTTGCCGACGCATTCGGCCACCAGCTTCAACTCCAAAGCAAGAACATCGGTGGCGCGGCCTTGGCAGCCGTTAACGATCCTCTGCCCGCCGACACAATTCAGGCGTGCCTGTCTTCCTCGGCAGTCCTGCTAGGCGCCGTAGGCAGCCCCGCATTCGATCACTATCCCCAGCACCTTCGCCCCGAAGCCGGACTCCTCCGCCTGCGCCGCGAACTCGGCGCTTACGCGAACCTTCGTCCCGCCATCTGCTTTCCCGCTCTCGAAGATTGTTCCCCGCTGCGCCCCGATCTAGTCCGCGGCACCGACATAATGATCGTGCGTGAATTGCTGGGTGGACTCTATTTCGGAGAACCACGTTCGATCACAGGCCCACCGGGAACTCGCGTAGCCACCAACACCATGACGTACGGCGAGCCAGCGATCGAGCGCATCGCACGAGTCGCCTTCGACCTGGCAATGAAGCGCCGCCAGAGAGTTCTCTCGGTAGACAAGGCGAATGTTCTGGAGTGTTCCCGCTTGTGGCGCGATGTCGTCACCCGTTGTGCCAAAGACTATCCAGGCGTGCAACTCTCACACATGTATGTGGATTCCGCAGCCATGTCGCTCGTGCAACGTCCCAGAGACTTCGACGTAGTCCTCACCGAAAACATGTTTGGTGACATTCTCTCCGACCAGGCCGGTGGAGTGGTAGGCTCGCTAGGACTGCTGGCCTCAGCCAGCATCGGCGGCGCGGTCGGCGTATACGAACCAGTACATGGCTCCGCGCCCGACATCGCCGGGAAGGGAATCGCGAATCCCCTGGGCGCCATTCTTTCCGCCGCCTTGCTGCTACGCCATTCTTTTCAGCTTGATCGTGAAGCGGCCTGCATTGAGAACGCAGTAAGCGCAGTGCTGAATCAAGGCTCTCGCACCGCCGATCTAGCGAGAGCCGGGGCAACTCCGACGCCGACCACTGAGATGGGGCGTCAAGTGGTTGAAGCAGTGAAGGGATTGGCCGCTGCGAAGCGCAAGTCAGCCTGATCGGGTGCGATTCTTAAACTCTCGGCGTGGGTCCCCCAGGCAGGGTCTCAGCGGGCTCCGCATTCACCGCGGAACCACCATCATACTTCCTCGTCAGGTCATACCACCGGATGCGCAGCATCTCCTCAAACATACGAGCCCCATCCACCAGCGGATGAATCCGTGTTCCTCCACTATGTCCCCAAAGCACCGGCACTTCCTCCACCCGAAAGCCAAACCTGCGTGCCAGGAAAAGAATCTCAGGATCGAAGCCCCAGCGCTCAATCCGCTGCAGCGGCAGAATCGTCTGCGCCGCTCGCCGCGTAAAAGCCTTGAACCCGCACTGCGTGTCCGTGAAGCGCAGCCCCAAGATTATCCGCAGCAGCAAATTAAATACTCGTCCAAAAAGTTGTCGGTGCAGTGATTGCCGCCGCGTCTGCAATTCTGTCCGCAGCCAGCGTGAACCGATGGCGATGTCGGCCCCCGCCGCCAAAGCCGCCAACAACTTTGGCATCTCTTCGATGGGCGACGAAAGATCCGCATCGCTGAACACCACCACTTCGCCCCGCGCGTTCAGCATGCCATTGCGCACCGCGTAGCCCTTGCCGCGGTTGCCGGGATTCTCCACCAGCCGCAATATGGGATTCCTTTCCGCAAACCCTCGAACCAGGGCCGCCGTGTTATCGCTTGACCCGTCATTCACAACAATGACTTCCACTTCCGCATTCCAGCCCTGCAGTCGCACGTATGCCAGCACTTTCTCCAGAGTCGCCCCCAGCCGCTCACCTTCGTTATAAGCGGGAATAACGATGCTGTAAGTAATGGCCATCGCGATCTGCGGAGCCGCAAAAAAGGCTGCGTCATTGTACGTCGGAAAGGGCCAGGCAAGGAAACCAAAGAACCGGAAACTAGAAACCGGAAACTAGGAACTGAGAACTGCCGCCCTCACGCCACGCTGCGTTTTTTCCACCAGCATGCTGAAGAACTGATTAACCAGTTCTGCGTCCCACAAGCCCTGGCGGGCTTCTTCGCGCATGGTTTGCGCCGCTTGATCATGCGACAACGCGGGCTTGTACGGCCGCGCCGTGCGCAGCGCATCGTATACATCCACCACCTGCAAAACCCTTGGCAGAAGCGGGATCTCGCCCGCCCGCATCCCATCCGGATAGCCCGACCCATCCGCATGCTCATGATGATGCCGGATGATCGGCAGCACCAGCCGCAGCGACTTCAGCGGCTTGCAGATATTCTCCCCGGTCACCGGATGCTGCTTCATGATCTCCCACTCCTGAAGAGTCAAGTCACTGCCTTTCTTCAGAATCTCATCCGGCACTGCGATTTTACCCAGGTCGTGCAGAAATCCCCCGCGCCGCAACGCCACAATCGAATCTTCATCCAGTCCCAGATACCGTCCCAAATCCGCAGCCCGCGCCGCCAGCCGCTCGCAGTGGCCCTCGGTATAGGGGTCGCGGCCTTCCACAATCAGACCCAGCGTGCACAGCACGGAATCCGCCGTCTCCAACTCGTCAGTAAATTCCTTCACGCGCAGCAGCGACTTCACCCGCGCCGTCAACTCCTCCGCCAGCACCGGTTTGTTCAGGAAGTCATCCGCGCCTGCTTCAATTCCCTGCAGCTTGTCCGCGCTGTCGCTCAATCCCGTGATCAGCACGAACGGAATCAGGCGCGTCGCCGGATCGCCTTTGAGTACACGGCACAATTCATAACCCGACTTCCCCGGCATCCTCACATCCGACAGAATCAAGTCCGGCGCTTGCCGCCTCACCTCGGCCTCAGCCTCTTCCGCATCGGCCGCGGTAACCACGTCATAGCCACGCAGGCTCAGCAATTGGCTCATCAGTCCCGCGATACTGGGATGGTCGTCCACCACCAGAATCCGGGGAACACGTCGCCGTGTCGGCAACCCGCCCATGTTTTGATCAGAAGCCGCTTCTTGCTGGAAAGTTGTCCGGACCTCCCCGTTCACCGCCGGACGAAAATCGGGAGGAAAACTCATCGCGCAGTTCGTCTTTCTAGTAATTCTACTGCAATCTCAACCCCAACCGCGCCGGTGCGCCGGTGACACACCGCCATCGATTGCGTTCCTCCAACCAAATCCGGCTCCGTTCCACTTCGGAACGTGACCTCGAAACCAGTTCGCGATTTGTGACCGCTAACCTTGTCCTCCAGCCTGTTTCCTGCTTAACCTCGGCCATGGCCCGCATCTCGCAATCCCGCCTCCGTGTGGCACTGCCGCTCTGCATCCTTCTCATTCAAGCGAACGCTGCCGCCACCGTGACCAAACTTCACATCATTACTTTCGGTAAATGGACCACAGTCCAGTGGTTCCCCGAGTCCGGCACCGGCGCAGCAGACGACAAGCCCCTCACTCTGAAAGTCCGCCCTCTTCTCGTCGACGCCCACATCAAGGAATTCACTCTAGGACTCGCCCACGACGTCACCGACCGCCTGTTCGTTGTCCGGCGCGCCTTCCGGGTCAATGACAGCCTTCCCCAGGAATCCACCTCTCCGCCGCACTGGCAATGGCAGCGCGGCGGATGGCTTCTCGTCGACCGCACCACCGGACACATTTCCCCCATCAATCTTCCCGAGTTCGACGTCTTCTACTCCGCCGCCAGTTGGTACCGCGACTACGCTGCCTATTGCGGCGTCTCCGATGACGGCAAGAAAATTTACGCGGTGGTAGCCCAAATCAACCGCCGCAAGCCAATTCTCAAGAAGATCTTCGACGGTGGGGACATCGCCCGCAACGAAATGAAAGATGCCTCCGCCGATTTCCCCTGCCCAACTCCCGACTGGCAACGAGCCCCAGCGCGTGCAACCTTCGAGCCCGCCGGCGCCCCCAGGCAAACCTTCGCCATTCGCGGCCACGTCGTAGATCTGATGACCGAAGAAGAGGACGACGAAGAAGCCTCGAAATAAATAAAAGGAGACGTCCCGTCACTTAAGACCATCCAACTCTGAGAACTGAGAACTGAGAACTGAGAACTGAGAACTGAGAACTGAGAACTGAGAACTGAGAACTGAGAACTGAGAACTGAGAACTGAGAACTGAGAACAGCTATCCCGCCGCTTCCACCGCCGGCAATTCCTCCGCCACCGTTTTCTCTTTCACCTTCGCGCTAGTTACCAGGATCACTGAGACCACCACGATCACACTCCCCATAACAATGAAGCGGTCGACCCGCTCGTGCAGAATCAGCCAGCCCAGAAACACCGCGACCACTGGATTTACATAAGCGTAAGTCGAAACTTTCGATGTGGGCACATGTTTCAGCAGCCAGATGTAAGCCGTGTACCCAATCCACGACCCGCACACCACCAGATAAATCACCGCGCCCACACCCCGTGCCGTCCAGGTAACCTTCGGGAAATCTCCCACCACGAACGCCAACAAAAGACTCCCCGCGCCTGCCGCCGTTACCTGCCACCCGGTTGCGCTGAACACGTCCATGCCCGACTGCCAGCGTTTCGACAGCACCGATCCCAGCGCCCACGAAAATGATCCACCAAGCAACGAGACCGAAGACCAAAACTCCCGCCGCCCGAGCGCCGAGGTCGAATGCAACTCTGGCCAGAACAGCACCACCAGCCCCACCATCCCCAGCCCCAGCCCCGCCTTGCCCCGCCACGAAATGTGATGGTCGCCCAACAGCAGCGAGTCCAGCACCAGAAACCACAGCGGCGTAATCGCAATAATCAAGGCCGCTAGCCCCGAAGGCACCGAAAGCTCCGCCCACGCCAGCGTCAGGTTTCCGCCCATCAGCAGCAAGATCCCCACCACCGAAGCCAGCGCAATCTGCCGCCCCGAATACCAGATCCGCCGTCCCGTTGCCGCGCTCACCGCCAGCATCACCACTCCGGCAATGGAAAACCGCACCCCACACATCAGCGCCGGAGGAATCGTCTGCACCGCAATGTCAATCGCCAGGTAGGTAGATCCCCAAAACAGGTAGACCAGCCCAAAGGCAAGAATCACCGCGAACCGGCTTGGGCTCTGAGTTCTGGACATGTCAGTGAGAAAGCAGGGGGAAGCCAAAACATATCAGACGAGGTTGGAGACAAGGAGGATTCTAAACTTACGCTGGCTCTGTCATCCTGAACGGAGAGACGTACTCCGTGAATAGGACTCTGTCATCCTGAGCGGAGTCGAAGGACCCCTTGCAACTTGTAGTCACCCGCGGCTCGGCAACGATTTTCAATCACTGAGGCCCGAAGCCCCAAGCCCTCTACTTCAGCTTCTCGTATTCCGCCTTCGCCGACTTCAAGACAGGAACATCCGCGTCCGCATCTTTCCACACCGCGAAGAAATCCTGGTACGCCGCTTTCGCTTTTCCGGTGTCGCCCTGCAGAGCATAAGCGCGGCCCAATCCCAAACGAGCCAGGGAATGAAGCCAGCCCGTCGGATCAAGGCCGCGATGGTCGAGAATCTTCTGATACTCCGCCGCCGCTTTGGCCCCATCACGCAAGCGCAGGAAGGCTTCGCCGCGGATGGACATGGCCCCGATGCCGCCCGTGCCTAATTCGTAAGGCTTGGCTGAATCGAGCGCCGCAACCGCCTGGTCGGGCTGATTGCGCTGCAGGCTGATCACGGCCCGTGCCGTCGGCAGATACACCTCATTGAGCAGGGTATCGTACGGAAACTCCTTGCCCAGTCCTTCAGCCAGCTTCCCGGATTGTGCCGCGTCGCCGATGCGGGCAAACAAAACCGTGGCTGCCGTGCGCGAATTAATGTTCTCCGAAAGCGCGAGCGCCGCATTCATCGTTTGTCGCGCTTCCTGCGGGAAGCCTGCCTCGGCATCGCAGCTTGCCTCGGACGCGAGAACACTTGCGCCCCGTTCCTTGGACCCGCGAGCTTGAGCGGCGTTGGCTGCGTGCGCATAGCTCTCTCTGGCCTTCTTTATTTCTCCCAGAGCGCACTCGCCCCGTGCTTGCAAAAGAAGTATGCTGGGCTCCTCCATCTTTCCCGTCGCGCGTTCCACCTCCTGCCGCATAGCGGCTTCATCGCCTCGAAGAAAAGCTACTCCGTATAGCGTGATATGGATCGACCACGGTTCCGCTTTTTGTGCGATGGCCTGCTCCGCCACTGCCTTCGCTTCATCGTAGCGATTCAACGATAGGTAGTCTGCGGCCACGTTCTGATAGGCGTAGGGGTCCTTGGGATCTAGCCTCAGCGCCTCGGTCGCACTAGCCAGCGCCTTCTCGCGCTGCCCGATTCCCGCTTCGGCTAGGGCTAGGTTGTCCTGGGGGACATTGTCGCGAGGATAGGCCTGTATCCATTGCTCAAGAGTCTCGACATCTTTGTCCGCCTGCCTCCTGAACGTTCCGTAGTAGTGTGACGAGATATAGAACTTCTCTCGCTCACTCGCCCTTTCTTTTGCATCAAAAGCTTTCTGTATATATTCCGACGCGTCCTTGCTATTGCCCGTGTTGTTATAGGCCACGCCCAGCGTGGCCAGCGCCATGGCAAAATTCGGATCGAGTCCAACCGCCCGTTTCAGATGCGGAATCGCAGCCTCATCGTTGAACTTCTGATGTTCGGCCTCACCCAGGCTGAACTCCTTCAAAGCATCCAGCGACGATGTGGTGGCCGCTTCCAGCGGGGTGTCGAACTTCTGCACCGAACCGATGGATTCTCCCAGCTTCCCCCGCAACTGCGACGCAGCGCGGTCCAGCGATTTCAGCACCTGTTCCTTGCTCTCCGCTTCCACCTGCTCCCGCGCCAGTGAATCGCCGTTCTGCGCGTTCACCGCCTCTAAAGCGACCACGTAATGGCTGCCCAGGCTGGAGATGGATCCCAGTATCATGGCCTTCACGCCTTCGCGCTGGCAGATTTCACGTGCCACATCGCTGGTCACGCGCTCGTCGCCCGAGCGCCCCATGAACTTCAGCGCTTCCCGAATCCGCGACTCGGGAAGAATATTCAGATACGGCGACTGCTCCAACTGCACCGCCAGCGCCTGTTTCAGCGTTCCGTCAAAAACCGCATCGCCCGTGGTGTTCACAAAGTCGGCCAGCAGCACGCTGTCTTTTTCTGTTAGCTTTGCCGACTGTAGCGATCGCCAATATAATCCTCCAGCTATTAGCGCGGCCAACACAACTACCACCACGGGTACCAGAATCTTCCAGGGCTTCTTTGCTTGGGCGACGCCAACCGGAGCGGCGCTAACAGCACTAACAGCGCTCACTGCGCTCACGCCGCCTGAAGATGCGGCCGCAACTCTCGTCGAGCCAGATGCCTGCCCCGGCCCCGCCGCTACGACTGCATATGGATCTGCATCCTGCGTGGTCGCTACCGAGCCCGAGCTGGCCGCAACTGCTCGCCCGCTTTCCGTATCACGCTTCAAGCGCTGCAGGTCGGCGCGAATGTCGGCCGCATGCTGGTAGCGCAGGCTCCGGTCTTTCTCCAGCGACTTATTGATCAGGTCTTCCAGCTTCGCCGGCAAGTCCGGATTCAAACGCACCGGAGAGACCGGAGCCCGGTCAAGAATGGATTGAAAAATCAGTGCCGACGTTTCTCCCCGGAACGGCAGCGTGCCCGTGGACATCTCATACAGCACAACCCCGAAAGAAAAAAGATCGGTCCGCGAATCAAGCTCTTTGCCCTTGGCCTGTTCCGGAGACATATAGGCGACCGTACCCAAAGTCGAACCCGGACTGGTCAAATGCTCCTCGACCGCCACGTCGGTCGGCGCAGTCACATCAGGTATGTGGGTCTGCGCTACCGGATTCGCCGTCACCTTGGCCAGGCCGAAGTCCAGAATCTTGGCATGTCCCCGCTTGGTCACAAAAATATTCGCCGGCTTGATGTCGCGATGGACAATGCCTCCAGTGTGCGCCGCGTCGAGCGCATCGGCGATCTCGATCCCCAAAGCCAGGATCGTCTCGATCTCCATCGGTCGCGCCCCAATCATGTGCTTGAGTGTGGCCCCGTCAAGAAACTCCATGACGAGATACGCGCGCCCATTGTCTTCGCCGATGTCGTAGATCGTGCAGATGTTGGGATGGTTGAGTGCCGATGCTGCTTTCGCCTCACGCCGAAATCGTTCCAGCGCCTGGCGGTCTTGCTGCAGGTCCTCGGGAAGAAACTTCAAAGCGACAAAGCGGCCCAGACGTGTGTCCTCGGCTTTGTAAACCACGCCCATGCCGCCGCCGCCGAGCTTCTCGATGATCCGGTAGTGCGAGATGGTCTGATCGAGCAAGGAGATGGCCCCGCTCCCGGGGTGCAGCCATGCTAAAGCCCGTTCCTCAGGAAGTCAAAACGTACCTCGGCTCGACCCCTCGATTACCAAAGGGGGTTACGCGACGCGCCGCCTCAAGCTATAATGCCTTAGTGATAGTGACGTCGACGGTTAGTGATGCTGCGCAACGTTTCCAATTCGTGTCTGCCCAATACGCATCTGCCCGAGTGCTGGCTGCACTGTCTCGTTTGTCCAAGGCGCTATCGGGCAAATCTACCATCACGCCTGCGTCCCAGCCTCTTCGGTAGCGACTAACCAATCCTCCGCCTGATTCTTTCGGTTCCACGTGTGCTCGAACCAGAACAGCGTGTTCCGAGATGCGTTTACTGACCACTGGCCACCAACCACTGGCCACTGCCCTACGGAGGATTCCAATGACCACGAAAACACTGATGACGCCCGCCGCTGATCCCGAAAAAAAGATCGGACCCGCAGTTAACGGACCCAAGATCAAGACCACCCTGCCCGGGCCCAACGCCAAGCGCGTGCTCGCCGGCGACCAGAAATATATTTCGCCGTCCTATACCCGCTCCTATCCGCTCGTAGCCAAGAGCGGACGCGGCATTGTCGTGACCGACGTCGACGGCAACGAGTTCTACGACTTCTCCGCCGGCATCGCCGTCGTCTCTACCGGCCATTGCCATCCCCACGTGGTCGCTGCCATGCAGAAGCAGGCGGGCGAGCTCATCCACATGTCGGGCACTGATTTTTATTACGAGAGCATGGTCACGCTCGCCGAGCGCCTGTCGAAGATCGCGCCCATGCCCGGCCCGCACAAGATCTACTACGGCAACTCCGGCGCCGAGGCCATCGAGTGCGCCCTCAAGCTCGCCCGTTATCATACGAAAAGGCCGAACGTCATTGCGTTTTTTGGCGCGTTTCATGGACGCACCATGGGTGCGTTGTCGTTGACTGCGTCAAAACCGCAGCAACGGCGGCGCTTTTCGCCGCTCCTGCCCGGTGTGACTCACGTCCCGTATCCCGATCTCTATCGCGGACGCAAGGATGCTGCGCAAGATCCCGATGCGTTTGCACTGGGCTTCGCGCGCTTCATCGAAGAGAAGCTGTTCAAGACCACGCTGCCTCCCGAGGAAGTGGCCGCCATCTTCGTCGAGCCTGTGCAGGGCGAGGGCGGATACGTGGTCGCGCCAACCATCTTCATGCAGGAGCTGCGCCGCATTTGCGATCGTCACGGCATCCTCCTTGTGCTTGACGAAGTGCAGAGCGGCATCGGCCGCACCGGCAAGTGGTGGGCGGTCGAGCACACTGGCGTCGAGCCGGACATGGTCTGCATCGCGAAGGGCATCGCGTCCGGCATGCCGCTCGGCATTACCATGACGCGCTCCGAAATCATGGACTGGGTGCCGGGTTCGCACGCCTCAACCTTCGGCGGCAATCCCGTGTGCATCGCGGCGGCGCTGGCTACGCTCGACGTGATCGAGAAAGAACATCTACTTGAGCATACGGCTGAAGTGGGAGCGCATATGCTGAAGCGCATGGCGAGCTGGCCGGCGAAGCTGAAGCTGGTAGGTGATGTGCGCGGCCGCGGGTTGATGATCGGGGTCGACATCGTCAAGGACAAATCGACCAAGGAGTATGGCGCCGCCGAGCGCGACCTGATCGTCGAGAAGGCCTTCGAGCATGGCGTCCTGTTCCTCGGCTGCGGGCCGAGCTCGATCCGGCTGTGTCCGCCGCTGGTGGTGACCAAAGAAGAAGCCGAGGTTGCCATGGACGTGCTTGAAGAGTGCATTCGGGGAGTGGGAAAGTAAGCAGTCTGTGACATGTGAACGTCCCCACTCAAGCCGAAACCGGGCTTGAGTGGGCCACCCGCCCCCAGCGGTTATCTTCTTTCGTAACCTCGTGGGGTGTTTTACCTCGGTGCGGCCTTGCGGGCCAGCTCCCGCCAGGTGATCAGGCTAACCTTCTGTTGCGCGAGAATCTCGCGAAACTGGTCACTGGTAAAGAAATCGTAATCGCGCTGCCTCCAGGCCGAACCCCAGGTGGAGCGTTCTCTGGTGGCCGCGCGCAGTTCTTCATCGTCGAAACCGGGATGGATGACGAACTCGGTCACGCCGGGTTTCAAGTTTCTCACCGCTGTAAGGTAAAACTCGGCCCACTTGTCTGGTGCAACTCCGAGTTCAATCGTGACGGTGTGGTCCAGCACAATATCACCCGGACCGAGGCTCTCCTCCAGATAAGGGTGGTCAGCGAACCAATCTCTGGTAACGAAAATTGGCAACTTGTATTCGTGAGCCACTCGCAGCATCACGTCAAACAGTGCCTTGCCGCTCATGATCAACCGGTACTGGTGTGAATCAAGATGGGTGGGGCGAACCCCCATCGCCAGCGCGCGCTCAATCTGGGCGCGCAGTTCGATCTCCACATCCCTCGGGTTGACGTGTTGGTTGTGTTCCCAGTCATGATGGAGGTATCCGGTTTCGTCGATGAGGCTTGGCACCTTGTCTGCGGGCGCCACGGGACCCCAACGATAATAAATTCGTTCGCTGGTCAACGTAAGGTGCAGGCCAAAGTCTGCATCGGGATGGGATTTGGCATAGTCGGCGATCTCTGGGAACCAGGGGCAGGGTACCATCAGGCTCGCGGAATTAATCGTCCCAAGCTGCAGAGCCTTGATGGCCGCGGCATTCACCGCGTGGGTTTCACCGAGGTCGTCTGCGTGAATAATAACCACCCTTGCGCCAGGTGGATATCCGAGACGATCCGCCAGAGTTTGAGCAGAGACTGCCAGCGGGAAAGTAGACAAAAGAAAGCCCAGCAGCGACACATGCAGACTGAACGCAGAAACCATAGCCGACTAGTAAAACACAGCCACCTCTAAATTTTGCAGTTTATTGTGCGAGTCTCGCCGCGCGGAAGGTCTGCAAGATCGCGTGATACGATCGGCGAAGTCGGGGTCCGAGGGGCCCAGCTGAGGATGACAGGTCATTACCATGAGAGAAATGCTTAGCAGAGCCGCTTCAGCAGGCGTTGTCATACTGGCATTGAGCGGAGTCCTTACCAATGCCGCAAGCCAGGAGGCGCGCAGGTCATCCATTCTCGAGCCCGCGTCGGGTGCGTTGCTCGGGCAATTCTACGGCGCCGGCAGCATCGACCAGACGACCCGAAAGCTCGGGCGCACACCTGTAATTCACCTCGCGTACTACGCTTGGGACGCCGATTGGACCGGGAGCGTCACCCAGGCAGACTTGGCGGCGGGACGCATTCCTCTCATCAGTTGGGAACCCCACAAGGTCGACTTCGCCGGAATCATCGATGGGAGCCTCGATGCTACGATCATTGCGCGTGCGAAAGGTTCCAAAGCGCTCGGCAAGAAGTTTTTCCTCGACTTTGCCGCCGAGATGAACGGCGACGAGGCGTGGAGCGGCAACAACGCCCCCCTGTACGTTTCCGCTTATCGACACATTCACGACCTCTTCGTTGCCACAGGTGCGAACAATGTGGTTTGGGCGTGGTGTCCCAACGTCACCGATACCCCCGGAGGCAACCGCACTACGATGGATTACTACCCCGGCGATGCCTACGTCGATTGGACCGGGGTCGATGGCTACAACTGGGGTACGACGAATGACACGACGAACGGCGGCTGGCAGACCTTCCAGCAGGTGTTCCAAAACATCTACCCGCTGCTGGCAGCCAAGAAAAAACCGATCCTGATTGGGGAGATGGCGTCCACCGAAGCAGGTGGAGACAAAGGAAAATGGATCGACGACATCATTCCCACGCTGCGCACCAGCTTCCCGCTCATCAAGGGTGTCGTATGGTTCGACATCAACAAGGAGACTGATTGGCGCATCAGTTCGTCTCCTGCTTCGGAAGCGTCGTTCATCCGCATGGCGAACGATCCGTACTTCAATCCATAACCGTGTCGACGGGTGGCCCATTCAAGCCGTCTTTTGGCTTGAGTGGGGCGGTTCTATCCTCCAGCTACTTGCAATCGACTTTATTGTCCTGCGCGGCAGCGATCTGCCACTTACCATTGAGCCTCAACCAGGTATCGGTCCAGACCTGGCATTGTTTCGCGTCGGGATGCGTTTTATCTTTGCCGATGGCGTGCTCGCTGCCGTAAATGATGGCCACGTCTTTGCCGAAGAAACGCACCCTGGCATCGTCGAGTGCGCAGTCGTGCGCCGAGTGCGGGCCTTTTTCATCGCGCAGCTCGTCCGCCTTGTTGTAGCGCTCGCCGCCAGTGCCGGTGCCCTGAAAATCGTCGGCCAACAACTCAGAGACAACTCCATTATTCGTGCAAACGCCTTCGGCCCAGTTGCGCTCCATGTCGATCATGAACTTCGCGGCCTTGTCGTCGGGTGCGGCCCAATGGCTTTGCTGCGCATAGGCGGCGTTCATAAGGACTGCGACGCACATCAGCTGCAGAATTCGGTGACCCATCTTCCCTCCAGGATTTACGTCACTATACAGCCAGTTGACGGCCGGTGCGGCCCAGGAGTCGATGGGTGGGGCAGTTCCACAGGTGGACGACCCCGCTGCGGTTCGCTAAGCAGCAGATGCACGTGCTCCGGCATAACCACATACCCATAAACCTGAAGACTGAAGTTGCGCCGCACGCGCTCCAAGGCTGACTCGAAGATTCGTCGGCTTGCGTCAGCGGTAAACAACCGGCGGCGATGGTAACAGCAGAAAGTGACGAAATGACTCTGCTCACTGTGATGAAAGCGCGTCAGTCCCCAGGGCATGAGGGCAATCTAGTTTTCTTCGCCGGATTAAGTCTGTGATATATGAACATCCCCACTCTAAATTTCGCAAAGAGCGCAAAATTTAGAATGGGCCACCCGTCACTCCACCGCTAGCGGGGCTTCTTTTTCTCCGGCTTCGGGCGCAGCAGGCGCCAGGCTTCGCGGTAACGCTCGTAGCGGTAGATGTTTGGCTTGTGGGGTTGCATGGGGAAGAGCATCGGGCTCGTCGGCTGTTGGCCTCCGTTGAAGAGCGCCCACGCCGGAATGAAGTACCAGGCTTTATGGGGGATGACGTAGCTGGCAAAGAAATCAATCTGCTCAGGGGTGTATTGCCGTCCGTGGTAGTTGGTTCCGAACTGACAGAGGTATCCGGTGCTGACGCGGAAGCTGGTGGACTTGATCTGGACCCTGACGACACGGTTGCCGAAGTTGAGAGCGACGTCGAAGGGCTGGGAGTCTCCCCAGGGCTTGAGGACGGTGTAACCGCGGCCGAGGGCTTCGGCTATGAACTGGGCTTCCACCCATTCGCCGCGTTCCTTGAAGTTCCTGAACTTGGGCATGCTACTCCTGGAGCCATTGCGGAATCGAGATTCGGCGGCAAAAGAAAAGGCGCGGCCCATGGGCCGCGTCCTTGTTGTAGAAATGCGTTTTCCTAAAAGTTTTAGCTTATATATCTATTATATCATATTGGAGGGGGCAAGTGTGACACGTTTCCGGAAATATTTGATCAATGTTGTAAGCAACTTAAGCCTTGTCGTGTACTACTTTGCTATTGACAGCTTTTTGGGCTGGGCTCCGAATGGGCGGGCATCGACGGTGCTGGTGGTATCGGCAAAAAGCAGGTTCCTCCACTACGCTCGCTTCGCTCCGCTCCGGTCGGAATGACAGAGTTCGCTTGCATGCTTCATCTTGCCGGTCGGAATGACAGAGTTGGTGGGATGCTTATCCGCGATGCGATTTTGAGCCGAAATGGCCGCGGGAGGCGTGGCCTCCGCCGTGGGATTTAGGGGCGTGTGGGGCCTTGAATTTTGGAGCCTTGAATTTCGGCTCGGAGAAGTGCTTTTGCTTGGGCGCGTGCTGCGAGAAGCCGCGCTGCGAGAAGCCGTGCTGCGATGACGAGCCGTTGGACGACATGCGTGCTTTCGAGAAGTGCGGCAGGTGTGCCCAGGAGCTTGACTTGGCGGAGCGGGAGGGTTCCGGGCTTCGCGTGCTGCCTTGATTTACAAAGCTGTGATTCGCGTAGCTGTGATTCGCAAAGCTGTCATGGCTCGACGCAAAAGATCTTGTTGTGGAAGATCTCTCGCCGGTGAATGAGCGGGCGCGGTTCTGTGCTGAGTTCCCGAAGTACGGGTCTCTGTCTCTGGCGGTGCTGCGATTCGGCTGATCGAACGTCCGCGAATTGCTTGCCGAGCGATTGTCGCGCTGGAAACTCTGACTGCCGGTTGATGGGCGGGGCGCAAAGGGCTGTCGACGCTCGGGAGCCGAAGCTACGCGTGAGTTGCTGCCGAAGGTGCGCCATCCGTTGCCGAGTTGTCGTGATGTGAGAGTTCCTCGTCCTCTTTCGCGGTCATAACGACCAGCCACCATGCTACTGCCGTAGGGAACGCCGAGGCGGTGGTGGGGGTTGTGCATCCAAAGGCTCGACTCGCCGTAGCCGCCCCCGGAATTGTGGAATCCGAAATCACTGAAAAAGGAGTTGTTGACGAACAAGGCTTGGGCTAGCCAGCTCAGTGCCCATCCCCAGCTTTTCAATCCGAGCAATCCCTGGAAACCGGGCAGGAACCCGGCCAGATTGGCGATGGTTGAGAACAGCGATCCGAAGCCGCTTCCGGCGTAGGGAAGCGCCGGATAGGATCCCTCGGCCGGAGCTCCCCAGACAACGGACGGGTTGTAGTAGGGAACATACATGGCCTGAGGATTGGCAGGCTGAATCTCGATGGCGCTCTGATCCCCCTGCACTTCCGTGTTGACGGACAGTTGAGGCGTGCTCTGGAGCTGGCCGTTTCCGCGCGCCTGGGCCCGCAAGTTCTGGATGGCATTCATTACATCGGACTGCTGGGCGAGGAACGCGTTGCCGAGGTCGGTGGTCCAGCGAATATTTTGGTTGAGGAGCGCCAGCACGCCGGGGAAGGCGACCAGGGCCTGGACACTGGGGTCCCAATTCTGTTGTTGAGCCGCCGCCATCAGTTCCCGGTTATGCAGGAACCCGTTTTGTCGGAGCCACTGTTGCGCCTCGACCACCTCGAGGGGATAGGTGCTGGCGACTAATACCTGGCTGAGGAGAGCGTCGGGATAAAGCGCGATTGGGGCTACGAGGTTGGCCAGGTCATCTGCCGAGATCGCCGATGGCGGCTGCGGAGGCGCGCTCGATACGCCGTCCGGGGACGTTTGGGCCAGGCTACGGGAACCTGAGCCTAAGGCCAGGATGAGCGATGCTATGGCTATCGCTATTGCTTTATCGAGCTTCGGCCGAGAGATGAATCTTGTCATATGCCACCTCCAGCTAGCGTGGTGCGGCAGGCAGAACGCCGATTGCCCCAGACGTTTCCTTGCACTGCTTCAAACGCGGAAACTAAGCATGATCAGTGGCCAGCTGAGTCCGCAGAGCTAATTAGGCGGTACAGTGGGAACTCGCTCATTGGACTCCTCCCTTGGTTCGGACTCCTCCCGTGGTTCGCATTCTATCTCAACTAAGAGGTCAGATGAACTAAAAGGGGAGAAGGATGCCATGGGTCAGGGGCAGGCGAAGCAAGGGCTGGGGTATGAATCGCCGGGGGCGGAGTATAATCCGGAAACTCTGGTTCCCATAAAGCACATGGACTCGCTAACTCGGCGGACTTTTCTGGAGAAGGTATCGGTTCTGACGGCGGGTGCGTTTGTGGCTGCGAGCGGGCTGCGGACCGCCTCGGCGGAGAGTAAGCCGGAGCCACATATCCCGTTTCCAACTGCGCCTCGCGATCGGCTCGCGGTTGCGTCTTACCCGTTTCGAGCCTACATCGAAAGCCCGAACAACCGGGATCGCAACCGCAGTTTGCCGGGAATGGACCTGACCGAGTTCGGAGCTGAGGTGGTCAGGAAGTTCAACGTCCATAATATCGAGCCGCACAGCCGCCACTTTCGATCGTTGGATGCGGAATATCTCAGCCGTTTCCGGGAGGCGCTGCAGAAAGCGAACGTGAAAGCCGTGGACATTGCCGTCGATGGCCGCGACAGCTTCTACGACGAGAACCCTGCCGTTCGCAAGAGAGCGATAGCTAATGGAAAAACCTGGGTGGATGTGGCCGTCGCGATCGGCTGCCCCAGCATCCGCACTCACATTGAAGGGAAGTCCGCGCCGAATGTGCCGCGCACCGTGGAGAGCTTGCGGGAGGTTGCCAGTTATGGCGCGGAAAAGAATGTCGTGGTCAATCTGGAAAACGATGACCTGGTCAGCGAAGATGCCTTCTTTATTGTGAAGGTGATCGATGCCGTGGGCAGTCCATACCTGCACGCGTTGCCTGATTTCGCGAACTCCATGCTGACCGGCGACGCTGATTTCAACTACCGGGCGGTGCAGGCGATGTTCGAGCATGCCTACTGCATCTGCCACGTGAAAGATGGCGAAACCGGCGATGGCGGCAAGGAGTTCAGTATCGACATGGGAAAGACATTCGGCATCCTGAAGGCAAGCGGGTACCGGGGCTACTGCTCCATGGAATACGACCGCGAGAGCGGTGATCCCTACGCGGCCACTGCGAAACTGATCGAGCAGAGCTTGCAGTATCTGGCCTAGCTCGCACTGCTTAGCCCGCGGGCGGCTGACCTGCGGGAGAACGATCTGCGGGAGGACGATCTACGATCGTCTCACTTGCCGCATCCCAGTACTGCTTCTTCCCCGACCAGTACGATTGTGCTGACATCATGCAGGCCACGGAATGGGCAAAGCCGTCGCGCACGGTGCAATGGGGCTGCTGGCGCGAGCGCATGCAGTCGAACCAGTTGGCCATGTGCTCGAGCGAGAGATCATCGATGCCCATGGGCGGAAGCTTGGTTTCTCCCGGGAGCAGAACGTAGTGTGACGCTCTCTTTTGGTCGATCTCGGCGTTGTCTTCGTGATTTCCCTTTTCTTCGACTAATTGATAGCGCGGGCTGCCCTCGTCTCCGATGTTGGTAAGGGTTGCTTTCTTTCCCATGTAGCGCGTGAAGCCGGGCGAGTCATTGCCAAAACTGGTGGAGTAGCTGACCAGAAAACCCTTCGGGTATTCGAGCAGGGCTTGGAAGGTGTCGGCATTCTCGCGGCCATCGCGCCAGGCGAAGATGCCTCCGTGAGCCATGACGGAACGAGGATAGTTGTCGTTCATGAACCAGTGCACGAGATCGAGGGCGTGACTCATCCATTGATCGGGGATGCCGCTCGAGAATTCTTTGTACAAGCGAAATTCACAGTAGACCTGGGGATCGAAGGGGCGATAGGGTTTAGTGAGCAGCCATTTACGCCAGTCCGTGTCTTGTTCGCGGAGGAGTTTGGTTTCGCGACGCCCACGCCATCTGGGGCCGTGATAATTCCACTCGATTTCGACCTTGCTGACGTCACCGAGGACGCCGGTCTGCACCAAGTCGTGCGCGGCTCTGGGATAAGGCTCACTGCGGTGTTGAGTTCCCACTTGCACGATCCGGTTGTGCTCGATGGCGGCGTCGCGGGCTGCCTTCGCCTCCTCTAATACGTTTCCCATGGGTTTTTCGACGTAGGCGTCCTTGCCAGCTTCGACGGCCATTTTCAGAATGGGGGAATGAGAATGCTCAGGGGTCGAAATCAGCACGGCATCTACGTCTTTGAGGGCAAGAGCGTCTTCCAGATACTGCAACGCCCGCGGCGCCCGGCCATAATACTTCGCATTCGTGGCAACCGCCTTCTCACGATTCACGCTCCACAGATCGCAGACGGTCGTCATCTCTGCATTGTGGCTGGTCTTGAGTTGGGCGGCAATCCAATCCAAATCGCCGCCGCGGCTGCCGTTGCCGATGTGGCATAACGAAAGCCGATCGTTCGCGCCCAGAATGTTCGCGTAGGAAAGAGCGGAGGTGCTGAGAATGGCTCCTCCGGCAAGGGCAGCCGCGGACTTGCCGAGGAATGTTCTGCGATCGATGGGTCCTTGATCTGTGGGTCCCTGAGCTGTGGTTTCTTGATCCGTGATTTCTTGATTCATGATTTCTTGATTTATGGTTCCTTCCGAGTGGCTCATTTTTCTCCTCCTTCTACCAGCTGGCGAGTTGCTATTTCCCGGTTTGGGAGGGACGGCAGTCTTAGCCTGATAATTGTAAGAGAGATCATATCCGGTAGCGGTTGGGGCGGGTACAGTAAAGTTGGGATCTTTTATGCTTTCCGGAGGTGTCTTTTCTGGACGGGCGTTTTCCGGCCAGCCGACGCGTGTGGTGCTTTGGGTTTTGGAGTGGCTGGCGGAGCATACTTTGCCGGCGGAGAAGACTGCTGCGCATCATCGTACTGGGCGGCAGGGGGAAGAGGCGGCTTACTTCCATCTCAGGAAACTCGGCTACACGATGGTGGCCCGAAACTTTCGGTCGCCGCGCTGCCGGGGAGAGATCGACCTGATCGGATGGGAAGGCGATACGCTTTGCTTTGTGGAAGTTAAGACGCGGACCACGCGCGATGTGAAGCCCGGGGAAGCGGCCGTGGACCGCCACAAGCGACGTCAAGTGGCGGCAGTGGTACGAGATTACCTTCGACGTTTTCCGCACTCGTGCCAGTGGCGCTTCGACGTGGTCAGCGTATACTATCAGGAGTCGAAAGCCAGCCAGCCGCAGATCGAAATATTTCGCAATTCCTCCCTGACGGCTTAAAATGAGAGATTCGTCTATCCTAATAAAGGGGTTTATTAGTGCCTGAGCTTAGAAAAGATCCCATTGTTGGCCGCTGGGTGATTATTTCCACAGACCGCGCGAAGCGTCCCACGGATTTTGCGCGGGAAAACACGAAGTTGAAAGGCGGCTTCTGCCCCTTTTGCTACGGGAATGAGGGCAAGACGCCGCCCGAGATCCAGGCTTATCGCCCGGGATCGAATGGCGGACCGGCTTCGCAACGGGATACGCCGGGGTGGACGGTGCGGGTGGTGCCGAACAAGTTTCCGGCTTTGGGGATTGAAGGTACCCTGAACCGACAGGCCGAGGGCATGTTCGACCGGATGAACGGCATTGGGGCACACGAGGTGATTATCGAGACGCCGGACCACAATGCCAGCCTGGCGACGCTGCCTCCGAAGCGGATTGAAGATGTGTTGTGGACGTTTCGCGACCGCATCCTCGACTTGAAGAAAGACCGGCGGTTCAAGTACATCCTGCTGTTTAAGAACCACGGCGAAGCGGCGGGAGCATCGCTGGAGCATGCGCATTCGCAACTGATCGCGCTGCCGATTCTGCCCATCAACGTCACCCAGGAACTGGAAGGCGCGAAGCAATACTATCTCTATAAAGAACGGTGCGTGTTCTGCGACATCATAAGACAAGAGACGGAAAACGGAAGCCGCGTGGTGGCAGAGAACGAAAACTTCCTGACCATCGCGCCTTATGCGCCGCGCTTTCCGTTCGAGACCTGGATTCTGCCCAAGCAGCATGAGTCGGCGTTCGAGAACTCGTCTTCGCACATGTTTGAGAACTTGGCCAAGGCGCTGAAGACGCTGCTGATCAAGGCTGACCGCGTGCTGGATAATCCACCTTACAATCTGGTGATACATACCTCGCCGGCGCAGGACCCGACCAACGACCACTATCACTGGCACATGGAGTTCATGCCGAAGCTGACCAAGACGGCGGGATTCGAATGGGGGACGGGTTTCTACATTAATCCAACGCCGCCGGAGGAAGCGGCTAAGTTTCTGCGAGAAGCCAGCGTGGAAGAGCCAGTTCCGGCGACGGTGGGGTAGGAGAGTTACGAGTTTAGAAAAGTCCGGACAAGAAAAAGAGGGCACGGTGAGAGCCGTGCCCTTTGCAGTTGGACGGAGAGAGAAGTTGATGGCCAGGACGAAACCTCTGGGAGCCCTGCCACAACCATGTCACTTTTATGCTAGACCGGTGCCGGAAGTTTAATTGTCACAGAATTGTAAAAAGATTGGCGGCGGAGACCTGTATGTTGTTCTAATCCTTACCCTTATTTCCTAATCCTTGCCTTTGGCTCAGCCTTGCGTGCGATCCTGGAATTCTTCATGCCACGCCATTTGGATGGCTTCGAGCTTGCCTTCGTTCGAAGCACCAGGGTCGCCCTTGAAGTCGGGGAGTTGCGTGATGTAACGGTGCAGGTCAGTGAAGCGGACGGTGAGCGGATCGAGTTCGGGATGAACTTGGGAGAGCAGAATGCCGATGTCTTCGGCGTCGTCCCAGGTGAGAGATTTCGGCATAGGGAGTTCTTTAATGTGGGCTTCGGGCTCCGGCTCTAAAGCCCGAAGCCCGCTTTTAGTGATGTTCTTCCGAAATGTAATTGCGGTTCCAGGCTGGGATCTCGACTACTACCTTGCCCGGCTTTGTGATCTGGACCTGGCAGCCGAGACGCGAGTTTAACTGCAAGTCGGCGGCCATGTCCAGCCGATCGGCTTCGTCGTCGTCCATGGGCGAAAGATTTTCGGCGCCTTCCTTTATCCAGACGTGGCAGGTGGTGCAGGCGCAATTGCCGCCGCAGGCGTGGTCGAGGGGGACTCCGAAGTTGAGCGCGACGTCGAGAATCGACTCTTCCTTGCCGTGATCTTCGTAGGGCAGCTTGCCGTGTTCGAACTGCACCGTCTTGCCCTCGGGCAGGAACGTGAGCTGCACCGTATTTTGTTGAACCGTGTTCTCGCCGGGGGCGTCTTCGGTGGCTGTGCCGGCGGATTGTGTTTCTTGTTGTGACATACTTTCCTCTCCGAAAACCTCGCAATTAGCAATCAGCGCTTGGCCAACTGCTAATTGCTTCCTACTCAAACTCAGCTTTCGCCACGGGATGCGGAGCCGTGGGGCCTTCGCCCAGGTCGGCTTCGTCCATGGTCTTGCCTTTTAATGCGACGGAGACGGCGCTGTCCATCATTAGCTCGGCCAGGCGCGTCGTGCCTTGATTGAGCGCGTCGATCGCCTTACGGATGGCCTGATAATCGTCTTCGGCCTGTACTGCAATCAACGCCTTCTCCATCCTGGCAATCTTTTTCTTCTCGTCGGTGGTGAGGTGGCCCCAGGCCGCGCTCTTCTTGCCTTTGTCGAGTGCGGCCAGAATGGTCGCGGCCTCGTTGCGCGCTTCAATCACCTGCCGCTGGCGGAAATCTTCTTCGGCGCTGTCGAAAGAATCGAGGATCATGCCTTCGACCTGCTCGTCGGTGAGGCCGTAGCTGGGTTGGACCTTAATTTCCGCCTCTTTGCCGCTGCGCTGCTCGCGCGCGGAGACGTGGAGGATGCCGTTGGCGTCGATGAGGAATTTAACTTCGATGCGCGCCATGCCGGCAGCCATCGCCGGGATGCCTTTAAGATCGAAACGAGCGAGTGAGCGGCAGTCCTTTGCCAATTCACGCTCGCCTTGCAGCACGTGAATGGCGACGTTGGCCTGGCCGTCGACTTGCGTGGTGTAGAACTGCGTGGCCGACGCAGGGATCATTGAATTGCGCAGAATGATTTTGTCGGTGACTCCGCCGGCAACTTCAATGCCGAGCGACAGCGGCGTGACATCGAGCAGCAGCATGTTCTCGGTGGCAACGGAGCCGCCGGCGAGAATGTTGGCTTGTACGGCCGCGCCGAGGGCGACCACTTCATCGGGGTTCAAGTCGGTGTGCGGTTCGCGGCGGAACAGTTCTTTCACCAGAGCGCGAACTTTGGGAATGCGCGTGGATCCGCCGACGAGGACGACTTCATCAATCTGTTCGGGCTTGAGACCCGCATCTTTTAAGGCTTGCTTGCAGGGTCCGACAGTGCGGTCGATGATGGGCTGGATGAGTTGTTCGAACTGCGACCGCGTGATCTCGCGAAGGTAGCGCTTGCCGCCGGGAAGTTCAACATTGAGCTTGGTCGATGGCTGGGAGGAGAGCGCGATCTTCGCCTCGATTACGGCGTTGCGGATAGCTTGAACGGCCTCGGCGTTGCGGCGCAGATCGAGACCGAGATCGCCGAGCGTGTCGTCGAGGGCGATGGTGATCAGCAGATTGTCGATGTCGTCGCCGCCGAGATGGGTGTCGCCGTTGGTCGCGATGACTTCGAAGATGCCGTCGTGCAGTTTGAGAATGGAAATGTCGAAGGTGCCGCCGCCCAGGTCGTAGACGGCTACGATTCCATTCTGCTTTTTGTCGAGACCGTAGGCGAGCGACGCGGCGGTGGGTTCGTTTACCAGGCGTAAAACCTCGAGGCCGGCGATGCGGCCCGCGTCTTTCGTGGCCTGGCGCTGCGCGTCGTTGAAATACGCGGGCACGGTTATGACAGCTTTGGTGACCTGCGCTCCGAAGAAGCGCTCGGCATTGCGCTTGAGTTGGCG
>JBAUVZ010000028.1:0-4729 GCA_049583505.1 Candidatus Sulfotelmatobacter sp. | reverse complement strand
CCACCATTGGCCTCATCAAGGGTGACATAGGTTAGCGCGCGCAGTTCGTGCCGATAGTGCATGCGTGCTTGCCGCGAGGGAAAAGAGACTGCCTGCATATTCTCCGCCAAGGAACGGAAAAGATTGGCTCGGACGGGGCCCGTTTGGTCAGATTTTAGTTTCTGGCGTACGCGGGCTGGCAGTAACTGGGTTGGTTCGGGGAAATGGGCAAGCACGCTGAGGTTGAGGATTGAGAACCTTCTCTCGCACCGACGGTGTTTTCGCGTAGGGAGTCGCAGGATGGGGCTTACCAAAGACCATGGCCGACAGGGCAATTCGGCCTCATTGAAACTAGGGCGAAACCCGGTTAACTTACTGTTAAACTCAGTAAAACGGGGTTAGGGACGGAACTGCGCCCCGGGGGCGTGAACGCCGGCGAGCCGACTACGCAAAGTAGTCAATTGACAGTGGCTCCGCTGGGTGACCACACTCGCACTAAAAGGATTAGCCGCAAGTAATGTAATGGCAACGACTCCCACCAAACCGACAATTGAAGTTGGCGAAGGCGTGGCCGCCGCGCTGGTGCCGCCATGGCCCGAGCGGGGTGCGTCCGCGCCCGGGGAGGGCGCTTTTTATACGGGAACTTCTCTTGAGACTCGCGGACTGCGGCCGTCAGGAGGCGATGCACTGCAGGCGCTCCTCGCATTTTCAGCGCTGCATCAGCAGGTGCGGCAGCGGCGGGCGCTGGCCTCTCGACACAGGGGTTTTGAGACGATTGCCCGTCCGGTGGAGTTCGAAGCAGCAGAGCAATTCGTTCTGGACGAAGTGCTGCAACTGGTCGCGGAACGAGCCATAGCCATCACCGGAGCGGATGGATTGGGAATCGCTCTGGCGGAGAATAACGAAATTGTTTTGCGGGCTTCGGCCGGCGCGATCAAGCCGGATGTGGGGCAGCGCATCCAGCGGGACTCGGCTTTCTCCGGAGCGTGTTTCCGCACGGCGCAGATCATCCGTTGCGACGATACGGAAACCGACGATCGGGTAAACCTGTCTGCGTGCCGGCGGCTGGGAGCGCGGTCGATGGTGGCGGTGCCGTTGTGCGGGCGGCGGCGCGTGATCGGATTGCTGGAAGCATTCTCAGCCGAACCGTTCGGCTTCAATGACAGCGACGTGGGCAGCCTGGAACTGCTGGCGGAACTGATTCTCGGAGCTCTTAAGCCTGAGGATGAAGACCGCTTCGCCGAATCGGCGGAGGTAGCGGAGGCGAAATTAGCCGCGCCCGCGACCGCCGCCGCCCAAGCGGCCCTGCCAGATGAAAGAGTTTCTTCGCAGAAAGCCCATTTAGCGAGCGTCGTTGCAGCGGTGCAACCCGTGCCTCAAGTTGCAGAGGAAACCAAGGTCGCGTCTGCGGATAGAGCGAGGTTGATCTCTGTGCCAGCGCCTGCCCTTGCACCGGAGCTGAGTGCTGAACCGGATTACGTCGTCGAGGAAACCTTTACCCTCGGAGCTTTGCCCGAGCCCAGGCGTTCGGTTGGTCACTATCCAGGGATCGTGCTGGTGTTGGTGCTGGTAGTGGTCTGCGCGTTGCTGGCCGGAGGGATTTGGTGGAAGCTGAAGAATGCGCAGCTCGGCGACGTATTGGTGCGACCTGAACCGAAAATCACAAAGCCCGTGGCGGCGGCGAAGCAGGGCGCTTCGGCGACGACATCTTCCGTCACTCCATCTTCGGTTAGTCCATCTTCGGTCAATCCATCGAGCACCAGCGCGGATGGGCAACCGAATTCGGCGGTCAGCTCTGGGACCGCAGCGGATACAACGGCTGAACCCTCGAGTGCAAGCGTCACGCCGCAGGACCTGGCGAAGCTGCCTCGCATCACCGGGATCCGGCATTGGTCTTCCGCCGATTCCAGCACGGTGGTGCTCGACCTGGAAGATCAGGTGCAGTACGAGGCGCATCGGCTGACGGGCCCGGATCGCATTTATTTTGATTTGCACGATACTTCGCTGGCTCCTGAGTTTGCTGGAAAAACCATCGACATTGGCGACTCTCTGCTGGCGCGGGTTCGGGTGGCGCAGCCGGTTTCGGGTTTGACTCGCGTGGTGCTGGAGACGAAGGGCAACTCGAACTTTTCGGTGAGCCTGGAGCCGAATCCCTACCGTCTGGTGGTGCAGGTGCGGCGGCTGGGCGTGGACACTAAAGCTCAGGTGAATCTTTTCCCAGGAGCGGAGGCAGGGAAGAAGTTGGCGATCGTTATCCCGCCTCCGACGCGGGAGGATTTGCAACTGCGGGCTCGGGTGCCGAAGATGCGCATCGTGGTGGATGCGGGCCATGGCGGCTGGGATTTGGGAACCGTGGGGCGGCAGGGCTTGCTGGAGAAGGACCTGGTGCTGGAGATCGCACAGAGACTGGGCAAGTTGCTGGAGAGCCGTCTGGGAGCGGACGTGATTCTCACGCGGATCGACGACAATTACATTCCACTCGATGAACGAGCCGGGATGGCGAATCAGGCGCAGGCGGATCTGTTTATTTCGGTGCATGCGAACTACAGCGACCTGCCCTCGGCGCGCGGAGTGGAAACTTACTACACGAATTTCTTTTCGGCACCCAACGCGAAAGACCTGGAGACTCGGGATCCGGATCATGGTAAGAACGCGAATGCGGCCACGCTCTCGCCGGCTGAGCTGCACGAAAAGATTGAGCAGTCGCGGCGGCTGGCGGCCAGCGTGCAACGGTCGCTTTATGGGACTTTGTCGGCGCAGAATCCCGGCCTGCGCGACCGGGGCGTGAAAGAAGCGTCCTACGTGGTTCTTACCGAGACGGCGATGCCGGGAATCCTGGCGGAGGTTTCTTTCGTTAGCAGTCCCACCGACGAGCAGAAGCTGCGCAGTGACGGATACCGTGAGCAGATTGCCGAAGCCCTGTACAAGGGCATTGCGCGGTATGCAGCTGCGTCGCGGGGTGTGAGGGTGGCCAGCGCCGGGAAGTAAAGGGCGAGCACCCTCAAATTCTTTTCAGATTGATTCAGTTTCCTGCCGGCACGCCACCGTATTTCTGCAGCCACTTCAATTCTTCGCGCACTTTGATCTTGCCGTGCCAGGGATTCTTGCTCAGGCTGTGGCCTTCGCCAGGGAAGATCAGCAGCTTGTTTGGAATGCCTAACGAATAGAGCGCGTGCTCTAACAGATAGTCTTCAAGGACCGCGACCCGGATGTCGTCGGCGCCGGCTACCATGTGCGTGGGCGTGCGGACTTTGTCGATTTGGAAGATGGCGGCTTCATCGTGATAGCGCTGCTGGGCTTCCCACGGACGTCCGCCGAGGAAGTAGGCGTCGTCTATCGTCGTGTCGTCGTTGCCCCAGTTGCCGATGTGTTCGACCGCACCCGCTCCGGTGACTGCGGCCTTGAAGCGCGTGGTTTGGGTGATGAGCCAGTTGGTCATGTAGCCGCCATAGCTGTAGCCGCCGACGGCCAGGTGGTCCGGATCGGCGATGCCGTCTTTCACCAGGGCATCGACGCCTTCGAGAATGTCCTTGCCGGGACGGGAGACAATTACAGGAACGATCTGCATCAGGAACTTGTCACCGTAGCCACTGGAACCGCGGTAGTTGGGCTGGAAAACCAGCCAGCCGTTGGTGGCGGCGAGCGCGGACCACTGGTACCAGTCGGCCTCGAAGAGGTTGCCATCGGCGCCGGTGGGGCCTCCGTGAATGAAGGTCAACATCGGCAGATGTTTCGCCTCGTACTTGCCCGGAGGATAGATCAACATGCCTTCGACGGTGGTGCCGTCGTCGGCCTTCCAGCGGTAGGGCTTGCCTTGGGGAAGATCGCGCTCGGTGAAGAGCTTGTTGAAGGAAGTGAGGGGACGCGCCTGGTCCAGTTTGTCGGCGCTTTCGGCTATATATACTTCGGTTGGCCTCTGCATTGAGGAGTACACGAAAGCAATGCGGGGAGAGTGCGCGGTGGCGGAGAGAGTTTCGTAGGTGCCTTCCCATCCGTTCAGTTTGTGCAAGGATTGGCCGGGTTGGGTGACGGAATACACAGCGACTTCGGTTCCGATGCGAGCGGAGGCAACTACACCGTCGGCGGCTACAGCGTAGTGCTCGACCGGGCCGATAAAGTCCTTACTCCATTGCTCGACTGCGCCGGTTTCACTGTCAGGCTTTTCACTGTCAACCCAGTAGACATGCGGCTGGAGATCGCGGTAAGGACCGATTGCGTCATTTTCGCTGCTGAAGAATACATGGCGATTGTCGTTGGCCCAGTGGAGTCCGCCTTCGTAGGCCTGGTTGTGGGTCAGCTGACGCGGTTGGATGGTGGTGGGCTTGTTCTCGCTGCCGGCAGACGCGGGCGAGGACGCCCGCGCCACATCCACGGCGAAGATTTCGGCATCTTCGACTTTTTCCTGGCGCTGGTTGATGGAATTGGTGACGAAGGCTAGTTTGCTGCCGTCGGGCGAGGTAATCAGGTCTTCCACGCGCAGTGGAGAGGTTGCGATGGCACGAGCGCCGGGGTTGAGGTCAGATTCTTTTTCGGTATCGGTTTCTTTCGTGCCTTCGGCAGCGTGCCGGGCAAGAGCCGCGGCAACGTCGAGAGCGAAGATGGTGTCGCCACGTTCGGCGGTGCGATATTGCACGACATCTTTCCATTGTTTCTTGTAGTCGTCTTTTTGTGTCTTAGTCCACGGATTGCGCGTGGCGAAATAGATGGTGTGGGAATCTGCGGACCAGGTGAAGGTATGGACTTCTTCTTC
>JBAUVZ010000027.1:0-8576 GCA_049583505.1 Candidatus Sulfotelmatobacter sp. | reverse complement strand
GTGCCGGGAAGAACTGTGCTGCGAAGCACGACCAGATGGAATGACTCCTTCTTCTTCAGGGTCTCGCCAACCTGCTCGCAAACCGGACCAATGTGCCCGAGATCGAGTTTGCCATTGCGCAGGCTGGGCGTTCCGACGCATAGGAACGTAATGGAAGAGTTCATGACAGCGGAAGCAGGATCGCTTGTAGCGCGCAGCCGTCCGGACTTGTGGCCGTCGGAGATGAGTTCGCTGACTCGCGGCTCAACAATCGGGCTGCTCCCGGACTCCAGAGCTTTAACCTTTCCCGGACTAAGGTCTACGCCGATGACCTGATTATCCTTATGCGCCAGACAAGCAGCCGTGACCGTGCCTACATACCCGAGACCAAAGATGCTGATCGACTGACTCATGCGAAGTCCAAACATTCAAACCCAAACAGACATGACCGGCAAGCCTGTCAAGAAGTCCTAGCGAATTCGAACGTATTAATCGATATATGCGCGGGATGCATGCCCTGATGGGCGTTCGGTAAGTTGGAAGATTACCATGGCGCCGAGACCGGTGGTTAGGCGCTCTCGAAGATTTTGCGCCGGGATCGTCCGGATCTTCCGGGCCCGGTGTACTAGCACTTGCCTTCCAGTCTGGTTAACTAACCTATGAGCGTTGCCGACCAAATTCGGGAAGAGTCATTAACCGATCCTGTGTCACGACAGCCCTCAGGCGTGATCGGGGAGCATGCTCGAGGCCGAGTCTTCTTTCTGGTCGACTCATTGGAATTAGGGGGTACGGAAAGCCAAGCGGCCGCGTTGGCGCTCGGATTGAGCCAGTCGCGATATGCGGTGACAGTCGGATGTCTGCGTGCCCGAGGCCCTCTGTTGATCGGATTACGAGAGGCACAAGTCCCAGTAATCGAATTCCATCCGCCGGGAGGACTGGACTCCATTCTAGGGCTGTATAAGCTTTTGAGTCTGTCCTGGTTTCTGCGTCGCGGCAGATTTGATATCGTTCACACCCACGATCTCTGGTCGAATCTCATGGGCGTCCCTGCCGCCCTCCTGGCGAGAGTGCCGGTTATCATTTCCAGTCAGCGGGACCTCTCCCACCTGCCCTGGTACCGACCTTGGCGCCGGAGGCTGCTCCGGAGTGTCCAAGGTTTGTGCGACGTTCTGGTGACCAATGCAAGCGCAATTCGTGACCAGTTGGTAGGTGAGCATTTCCCCCTTGAAAAAGTGCGGGTTATACAAAACGGCGTCGATCTTAGAAGATTTTCTGCCGCTGCGGGTGACAGCCAGGATCCGGTGCGCGGCGCAGGCCCTGGGAAACGGATTGTCCTCGTCGGCAATATGACGAGCGATGTGAAGGGACATCCGTGGTTGATCAGGGCGGCTCCGGCGGTTCTACGCGAGTTTCCCGATACTCACTTTGTCCTGGCCGGCAATGGAGAGAAGCGCCCAAACTTCGAGCGCATAGTCGCCGATTTGAACCTGACAAAAAGCTTTAGCTTTCTGGGGCAATGCCATGATATTCCGTCGGTTCTGTCTTCCTGCGACATTGCCGTGCTCCCCTCGAGAGCCGAGGGTCTCCCGAATGCCGTGCTGGAGTATATGGCGGCCGCGCTACCAACCGTTGCAAGCAAGGTGGGGGGCAATGTTGAAATCATGAAAGACGGCGTAACCGGATTATTGGTGGCGCCTGAGAACGCGGATGCGTTAGCTGCGGCGCTGCTGCAACTGCTGCGCGACCCCTGTCTAGCTGACAGATTAGGAACTAACGGGCGCGAATACGTCCGACAGAACTTCAGCTTTGAGAAGTTGGTAGAGCGGATAGACGGTCTCTACTCCGATTTGCTTCGCACTCGCAAACCCGCAAAGTCGCAACTATGAATCTCACGATCGCTCAGGGACGTTGGCGACGACTGCTCTCGATGGGACCGGCTGAGGTCGGCGAACGTTTGCGGCAGCACGCGAGTGCCCGTCTAGAGTTGGCCCGCTACGTCCTAGGTTTCAATGCGGCATCGAGAACACGGAATGCAGAGACTCTAGCGAATCCTCGCTTCTTTTTTTCTGCCGAAACAGTTCCATCCCTCTGCTTACTTCTCACGCGGAAGCTCCCCCAGCAGGTTGACGAAGTCATCGCTCGCGCCGAACGAATCTGCTGCCACCACTTTGATCTGCTCGGTTACGACGACTTGGACTATGGCACGGAGATCGATTGGCACTTAGATCGTGCCCATAATAAGCGTGCTCCTTCGAAACCTTGGTTCAAGATCCACTACCTTGACTTCGCAGAGGTTGGGGATAGCAAGATTACGTGGGAACTAAACCGCCACCAGCATTGGGTGACACTTGCCAAGGCTTATCGGTTAAACGGCGACCAGAGGTTTGTGAATGAAATTTTCTCTCAGTGGAAACACTGGCATCGAGCCAACCCGTATCCGATCGGGATCAATTGGGCTAGCAGTTTGGAAGTGGCTTTTCGCAGTCTCTCGTGGTTATGGGTTTGGTATCTGCTCGGAGGATCTCCGGTCCAGCCGCAGGGCCTCCGAACCGAATGGGTGTGCGCGCTCGGCGTAAATGCTCGCCATATCGAAGCCCATCTTTCTACCTATTTCTCGCCGAATACTCACCTGCTCGGTGAGGCAGTAGCGCTGTTCTTCGTCGGCACATTGTGCCCTGAACTGCCTGAGGCGAAAAGATGGGCTCAACGCGGATGGCAAATCGTTTTGCAGGCAGCCGAGCAGCAGATTCGGTCGGATGGCCTGCACTTTGAGCAATCGACTTACTATCACGTCTACGCTCTCGATTTCTTCTTGCATGCCCGTATTCTGGCTTCGTTGAATCATATTCCCGTCCCGACGGAGTTCGATCGAGCCCTCGAGAAAATGCTGGATGCGCTGTGCGTACTGAGCAGGGCCGGTAATCCCCCTCAGTTGGGCGATGACGACGGTGGCCGAGTATTCGATCCTCGCCGAAACCGTACGGAACACACGCTGGACCCTTTAGCGACAGGAGCCGTGCTTTTCAGGCGCGGCGATTTCAAGCGTGTGGCGGACGGGTTCCGGGAAGAAGCCATCTGGTTGCTAGGTGAGCAAGGAGCAGCGGAATTCGATCGTATTCCTCCCGAAGAACCCGAAAAGCACTCCTTTGCGTTTGAGTCTAGCGGCCTCTACGCCATGTACAACCGTGAAGGCAAGGAGCAGTTGGTAGTCGATGCCGGCCCGCAGGGCGTCATGAGCTCAGGACACGGCCATGCTGATGCTTTAAGCGTCACAGTAAACGCGGGGGGACGGCCGCTTTTGATCGATCCAGGAAGTTTTGTGTATGTAGGAAGGAAATCGGAGCGCAATACTTTTCGCGGCACAGGTGGCCACAATACACTGCAAGTCGATGGGCTGGATCAAGCAGAGCCGAACGGTCCGTTTGGTTGGGGCAAGCTTCCGGATGTCAAAGCCGAGAAGTGGATCATCGGCAGGCATTTCGACTTGTTTGTCGGCAGTCACGACGGCTACTGTCGGTCAGGTTCTAAGATAATCCACCGGCGTCATGTATTTTCGTTGAAATCAAAGTTTTGGCTGGTGCGAGACATCGTGCTGGGCGCGGGCGAGCATCGCCTGGATCTGTCCTGGCACTTAGCCCCTGGGCTGTCAATGCGAGACAGCTCCTCCAATACATTTGTCGAGGACGCAGGTCGTGGCTTACGTATTTTCACTGTGGATGGCCATGTTTGGTCCCAGCAGCTCGAGCAAGGCTGGTGCGCTCCCGCCTATGGCCGTAAGAAAACCGCGAGCGTACTACGCTTCAGCACAGTTACGAAGCTGCCAGCCGAGTTCGTAACGTTGTTGTCAACGTCAACCAGGACTGACCGAGACAACACGGTTCCTCATCTTCGGCAAGTCTCTATGCAAGACGACATGCGAGCGTACCAGTTCGAAACCGCAGACGAAGTTCACTCGATCTTTTTCGCCGGAGGAGGCCAGCCATGGCGATGCAGGGTTTGGACCAGTGACGCCGAATTCTTGTATATCTCCGAAGACCGCGATGAGGCAATCCAAGCCCTTACCCTCTGCCAGGGAAGTTTTGCGAAACTGAGTGGTCAATCAGTCATTTCGTCGCCAACTCCGATAGAGCGGTGTGAGTTGAAAGTTGAGGGTCAGCAAATCGATATGTTCTCATCCGATTCCGGAGTGAGGGTTAACACGGATGGGTTTGGACTCCTGCAAACTGACCCAGACCGGGTTCTAACCAATGCCTTGCCCGATTCTGGCAGGGGGAAATCCTAAGTCTATGTGCGGAATCTGCGGCGCCTTTCATACCGACAGCAATTCCCACGTTGAGCGTAGTGCTCTTGCGGCGATGAACGTACGGATTGTCCATCGCGGACCCGACGACGACGGAGTTTTCATCGAGGGAAATGTCGGTTTGGCCATGCGGCGTTTAAGCATTATCGACCTTCAGGCTGGCCACCAGCCCATGGCGAGTGAAGACCATAATCTCTGGATCGTCTACAACGGGGAAATCTACAACCACCAGCAACTTCGAAACGTTCTGGAGTCTCGCGGGCACAACTATCGAACCCGGAGTGACACGGAAACCATACTGCACCTCTACGAAGAGTACGGCGCCGATTGCGTGCAGCATCTGCGTGGCATGTTTGCCTTCGCCATCTGGAATAGGCGCGATCGCCGGCTGTTTGTTGCCCGCGACCGTCTGGGAATCAAGCCTCTTTATTATTGGTGCGACGGCAGGACATTTCTGTTTGCCTCCGAGATCAAAGCGATCCTGGCATATCCAGGAGTCAGGACCGAGATCAATCAAAGCGTCCTCGCAGAGTACCTTGCCTTTGGGTACATCGCAGGACCGGCGACACTGTTTGCGGGGATTCAAAAGCTGCTCCCCGGACACACTTTGGAAGTGAGTGAAACTGGTCAGCTCCAAATTCAGGAGTACTGGGATCTCTCTTTTGAGCAAGACGCAAATGAACACCCACGGGCCTACTACGTTAAGAGATACCGGGAGTTGCTGGAAGAATCCATAGCTTCCCATCTGATGAGCGAGGTTCCCTTGGGTGTATTCCTGAGCGGAGGGCTCGATTCGAGCGTGGTAGCCGCCCTTGCCACCAGAGCGCACCGCGGGCCGCTCCAGACTTTCTCAGTCGGGTACGCGGAAGATGCCTATAGCGAACTGCCGTACGCACGCCAGGTTGCGAAGCACATCGGCTCTGAGCATCATGCAGTGCGGATGAGCCGTGAGGAGTTTTTTGACGCTCTTCCAGAACTGATCTGGCATGAGGACGAGCCTATCACGTGGCCTTCTAGCGTTTCCCTCCATTTCGTAGCCAGATTAGCGAGAGAGCACGTGACCGTGGTGCTTACAGGAGAAGGTGCCGATGAAACTCTGGCTGGGTACACGCGTTACGCTTTCACGTTGAAGAATTCCCGCGCGGATGGGGTCTACCGCGCGTTGACGCCGGCTTTGCTGCGAAACTTGGTCCGCGCGGGAATCAACGACAGCCATTTGCCCGCAATTCTGCACCGGAAGTTAGCGCATACCTTCCTCATCCGAAATGGCGGGGCGTGGTCCTCCTTCTACTTCGACAACTTCTATTCCGCATTTACCGCAAACGAGCAGAAAGAGTTGCTGAACGATGAGGTAGTAGATCGGGCCGGGGATGCTTATGCGGGCCCCATGAAATATTGGAACAAGTCCAAGGGGAACATGCTGCACCGTCTTCTCTACACTGACATCAAGACCTATCTGGTCGAGTTGCTCATGAAACAGGACCAGATGAGCATGGCTGCATCCATCGAGAGTCGGGTGCCCTTTCTCGATCATAACCTGGTAGAGTTCGCCGCCACGGTGCCCGCGAGGTACTCCATTAAAGGGCTGAGCGGAAAATCCATCTTGAAATCGGCCGCGGAGGATCTTCTGCCAAAGTCGGTTATTTACCGAAAGAAGATGGGATTCCCGACGCCGTGGGCCCAGTGGCTGGCGGGTGAAACACTGGATGATGTGGAGCGCAAGCTACTGGACCCGCGGAGTCTGAATCGCGGCTTGTTCAAAACGGAAGCAGTCCAGCATTTATTCGCGGAGCACCGTGCCCGCCGTCGCGATCACAATAATCGGATTTGGCGGATGCTAAATCTGGAGATCTGGCACCGAATCTTCATCGACGGTGAAAAGTCTTGGACAGCAAAAGACGCTCGATTTCCAGTTTCGGCCGTTGCAGGATAGCGAGCCGAAGGCATTTCTATGGCCGGTTCGCATGAACCGGAAAAGGAGATGCTCGGTATTCGGACAGGTAAAGACGGCTATGGGCAGCCACCGCGAAAGGGTTGATTTTGTTTGTCAGCCACGGAGTCGGAGTCGAGCGTCCGTAGAGTTCGTTTTCTCCGAAAATCGTATGAATACGGTCACCGGCGCGATCATACGACTACTGGCTGCGCATCAGGGAGGAGGAATCTGAACATCGGAAACGATGTTCGAGTAACCGCTCTCCTCGTTACTCGAATTCACGGCGGTCGTTGCGTAGCAGTAATTCGTGCCGTACGTCACGGACGAGTCGTTATACTCAGTGGCAACGTCCAAAATAGCTCCATTAACCTTCGAGAAAGAACCACAGGAATTGGCATAAGTAGCACGGTAAATGTTGTATCCCGAGATGTTTGGGCCAGTACTGGCGTCCCACGACAGGCTGAGCGTGGGTGTGGGCGCCGGAGTGCCAGTGCCGCTGGCCGATTCCGTCGTAGTGGAAGGCTGGGCATCGCTGGTAAATGTGAGGGTCGCCCTGTCCCCACCGGCGATTTGTGGACTGAATGTCACTGTAAACGGCGTGCTCTGTCCGGCCGGGATGGTGACGGGCAACGACAAGCCGCCGATTGTGAATCGCGAATTGTTTGTGTCGACGGCGGAAACGGTTACATTCTTTCCGCTGGCATTCAGACTTCCTGACACTGTGCCGCTGCTCCCGATGAACACGTTGCCAGCAGACAAAGTCGTGGGAGTCACCGTCAATTGCGCGGCCACGGCCCCCCCGGTGCCTGAGAGAACGTTGCCGGAACTGAGCCCCTGACAACCAACCATGGTCGCAAGTCCCAGAACAAGCAGTGCCGCGCCCGTTGCCGCGCTGGGTGCCAGAAAGCGCCTCATCATTGAGTCCCTGAAAGCGACAGGATCCACGCTTCCCCTTATCGATTTGGTAGCTTACGTCTGAGTCTGCGCTCAGCAGCACGATGCGAGTAGGTTTCGGTAGTTCATAGTCGGACTGGACGGAAGGCCAGTACCTTACGTAGTGAATGTCCATCTGCCTCGTCCGCCTGAAACTAAGGAGATCGCATTTCTGACCATTGTCCCGTCGCCCCGTGTGAGTTGGCCTCTTAGACATGTACCTCGCGCAACTACAACCGTTGGACCTGGGTGGAGGAACCCTTCGAGAGCCCAGCGCAGGAATAGGTTCCCTGGCCAGCGTGAGGACTATTATGCGAATCTGAATCCTGTGATTGACCATGGGAGAATTTGAGTATTCTTGCCGACTGATCTTTCTATTTCACCTTCACAAGACGGTGAGTCTCATGGTGGCATGGGGTGCAGAGGGTAATCAGATTTGCTTCCGAATCATCGCCTGATCGGCTGCGGAATTCTTTGTGGTGGACCTGAAGGTTCGACATCGTGCCGCAGGATTGACACCGCCAGCCGTCGCGACGCAGAATCTGCTGCCGCAGAGTTTCGTACGACGCCGGATCCAGCCGTAAGCTCGGGAATTTTGAGCGAAACGAACTCACGATGCTTTCTCGCTCAGGCCTCCCAGAAATGCCTGTCTTTGCTGATCGGGCAGAAACCTGAAGAATCTCGTCATCGAGAACAACAACATCTCTGGATCTCCGTGGTCCAGGTTGGCGCCCGCCAGAAAGTCCGCACAGATCATCTCCAAACAGTAGCCGCGGGACCGGTCACTTCCCAGCATCAGAGCTGCCGTCTCAATCGCTCGTTCAATAACCGGCATCTGGCTCTGGTACAGTTTGAAGTAAATAATCTCCCACGGTTCTGTTTCCCGGCCCGTCAGTTCCTTCTCGACCTCCTGCTTGAATTCCTCTTTCCGCATCACCCGAGCTTTGTGCAACCAGGTTGCACAATCGAAGTGCTGCCGGTCCCTTTTGGCTAGCTTGGCTAGCTCCAACCCCTTTGCCCAGCCCACTTCCTTTAGCTGCTTTCTTGCCAGCGGCGGCAGGTGTTCATGAATCGACATCAGGTAGTAGGCCTTCCGCCGGGACCCTGGAAACCGCCTCTCCAGGAACTCATCGAAGCACTTCAGTTCTTCCATCCGCCAGTACTGTCCCGCTCGAACTTCGCATAGGTAGCGCCCCAGTTCCACGAACTTAGTGTCCCTCTCTGTTTCTTTCCGCTGTTCCCAGGCTAGAATCTCGTCAATCTTCCCGAGCACGAACAGGGCGCGGCGACGATTGAACTTCGGTGGCATGGGCGGATTCTCAGTATGCAAGCTCGTCAAGCCAATCAAGACTCTCTGCTCCTGGACGCCGCACCAAGCGGGCATCGACCATCTCCCGCTTGCCAAGGCACAGTCCCACATACGGACAGCTG
>JBAUVZ010000026.1:0-18248 GCA_049583505.1 Candidatus Sulfotelmatobacter sp. | reverse complement strand
TGAGCGAGCGACGGGCGTGCCGGGTTTGCCGGCTCGATCGAGGGACCTGCCGGTATCGGAGCTGCTTAAATCCGAGGACGGAACTGCGGTTGCGCATGCGGGAGATTGCCAAGGTACGGGTTCGTTATGGGTATCGCAAGATCCGGGTGTTGTTGAACCGCGAGGGCTGGAACGTCAGTCGCTACTTGGCGTATCGACTGTATTGCGAAGAGGGTTTAGCTCTACGGCCGCGGCGCAGTCATCGGCGCCGAACGGCGGTACAACGGCGAGAACGATTTCGTTCCACGGCTCCGAACCAGGTCTGGAGCCTCGATTTCGTGGCTGATCAGTTAGCGGATGGACGGCGCTTTCGTGCTTTGACGGTGGTGGACATTTATACCCGAGAAAGCCTGGCGATTGAAGCTGGGCAGAGGTTGAAGGGAGAGGACGTAGCCATGGTGTTGAATCGGATCACGTTGCTGCGAGGATCACCCAAGGTACTGTTCTGTGACAACGGTTCTGAATTTACCAGTCAGGCGATGGATCTGTGGGCTTATCGAAACGGAGTGCGCATAGACTTCTCGCGGCCGGGCAAGCCGACGGACAATGCCTTCGTCGAATCATTCAACGGAACCTTCCGAACCGAATGCCTCGACGTTCACTGGTTCGCAAGTATCGCGGAAGCCAGGCAACTCATCGAGGGATGGCGGCGGGAATACAATGAGAGTCGCCCTCACCGGGCTCTCGGAGAGCAAACGCCGAGCGAGTACGCCAGTCAGTTCGCTACTCAGCGCGAACAGACTGGCTTGCAGGAGACCGAAAACTCACTGTAGCGATGGCACAGAAAACCCGAGCCACTCAAAACGTTGAGATCCTCACTTCTACATGGATGAGAAAATCGAGGCAGGTCACACTGTTCTCTGGTGCGCGCGGCGATTCGGCAACGCTAATACCCCTCGGATGCCGACAGCGGTGAGAGCGTAGCCGGTCAGTACGCATTCTTGCTGCTGAATATGCGGAACAAGGTCATGGTGATGATCTGCAAATCGAAAGTTAGACTCCAGTTCCGAAGATAGTACAGATCGTACTCCACGCGCTTTGCAATCGAAGTGTCCCCCCGCCAGCCGTTTACCTGTGCCCATCCAGTGATGCCAGCCTTGAACATGTGGCGGGAGTTGTAGCGATCGAATTCCTCGAGAAACCGCTCCACAAAATACGGCCGCTCTGGACGTGGCCCGACAATGCTCATATCCCCTTTCAGCACATTGAGAAACTGGGGCAGCTCATCGAGGTTCGTCTTGCGTAGGAAAGTGCCGATTGCGGTCCGCCGCGGATCGTTGTCGCAGGTCCAACGCGTGTCGCCTTCCTCGTGGCTGCCCACTCTCATTGTGCGGAACTTGAACATTCGGAAGACGCGTCCGTTTAGCCCCACGCGATCCTGGACAAAGAAAATTGGGCCTCGGCTTCCTAATCTTATGGCCATCGCGATGAGCATTGCGATCGGCAGGGTGAGCAAGAGAATGACTGTCGAGAAGGCCAAATCAAAGATGCGCTTCTGGAATAGATAAGGACCGGTCTCGGCCAGAGTCGGCCGGAGATCAAGCATATGGATCCCGCCCAAGTCAATCAGGCGGTCGCGTAGGACGACTCCTTCCCCAAGGTCGATTACAACCCGCGTAGGGACGCACAGTTTCTCCAGGCAGGGCGCAATTTTCTGGACGTCGCTCAGCCGAGCGGCGGGCAAAGCAATAATAATGTCGTTGATCGAGTTTCCATTTGAGAAAGTGGGGATCTGATCCATCTCATAAACGGGTCCGTCTACGGCGATCTCCTGATCCGGCAGTCGCACGAAACCCACTACCCTGCACGGCAGTACTTCGCCATGAAGCAATGACGTGCCAACCCGGCGAGCGAAACGATCCGTTCCGACCACTAGAATCTTCACTTCGTTTCTGCCGTTCTCGCGCAGAAATTCCAGAAATACCCGGAACGCGATACGGGCGATCGTTGCCAAGATGAAGAGAGTGACGGCACTTATGGCGATGACGATCCGCGAGTAACTGGCCTGCCGGTACAGAAACCCAGCCGCCATCACTACCGCGTAGGTGAACGCCAGGGCTTCCAGCAGTCGGCGGCTTTTTCCGCCAGGAGCGTACAATTGCTCCACGTTCCACAGCCCTGACTCTTCCGCGGCGATTGCCCAAACGATGGTGGTCAGGAGGAGGATGCCCCAGTAGGAAGGCAACCCAGGGTGAGGCGCCCGTGACAAGAAGAAGTTGAAACCGAAGCGGACCTTAACGGCAATGAAATAGGCGCAAGCCGGCAATAGCAATGTTAAGATTCTTAAATAAAAACGTACATAACTAAGCCGGCTGCGAATCATACCGAGTAGCCCTTCGTCCTACAAGAAAGCAATTATTAACCCTTTGCCATCCTTTTTGTCCACATTTATTCAAAAGCCCCGTATGAACTAAGGTGCCTCTTCAAAGCCAAGGGCAGGAAGCGCTGGTTCAGGCCCAGGAGCAGTCCTGCAGATTTGGCTAGGCTCTGCCCAACAGCAGCATGCACTCGATCCCGCCTTCCGCTGTCCTTGACCCGGGCAAGTTGCTTGTTGAGCAATTTGCCCACGTCCCGCAGCATCGAGGAACGGGTTCCCGGTGCGTCCCAAATCTCCAATTCCTTTAGTGTGTAACCGATGTCAAAGTAGCGTTTGAAAAGCTGTGCTCCGGAGTAATGGTGAGAGTGAAAAACCGGCGCTTCTGGCTCGTATACAATTTTCCATCCCGCATCCAGGATGCGCTTGGCGATCGCTAGGTCCTCAAACATCTTGAGGTTCTCCGGATATGGCGCCGTTTCCCACACGCTTCGCCGAATCGCGCTGTTGACATCTGAAAAGTGATAAAAACGGTATCCCATGCCGTTGCGGTGAGCTGGATCCTTCACGATTTTCTGCGCGCCATAAACCACATCGAATGTATCGTACCGCTCCATCGTGGATCCTTGCTTCGGTAGTTGCCGCCCGTAAACCGCACCTACGCCAGGATCGTCAAAATTGGCGATCATGTTATGGAGCCAGGTGTTCGAAGTGGGAATCGCGTCCCCTGAAAGATTAATCAGAATCGGTCCCCTTCCCAAGCCGGCGGCAAAGTTTCGCGTGCGGGCATGATGAAAAGCTTCCGCCGGAATCTGCTCGATACGTATGGGGAAACCCCTCGCGATCTCCAAAGTTGCGTCCGTTGAACCAGAATCGATAAGCACAACCTCGAACGCTCCAACCCCCGTCTGGGAATAGACTGCTTCCAGGCAGGAACCGATGTTACGCTCCTCATTTTTCGTGAGAATCGAGATGGAACATTCGATCATTGGGGTTCACCGCAACTCATCGTCCCACAACGTGGGAGAGCGTTGTTGGAGATTGCTTGGCTCTGTTTCGTAGGTATTCTCTAGGCTGCCGCCCATTATACGCGATAGCTTTCTTGGTTCTACTGATTGCTAATTCATAGCAAGGTCGATGGCGCAGCCCAATGCTTGGCAGGTTTATACTCCCATTCGCCTATCGGACCTACGCACAGCCAAATCGCCCAGCCAGTTTCCATCGAGGTCCGACTTCAGTTCGAGAACCTCGGAAGTTCTCCGGGCCGTTTCGTGCCAAGAAAATTTTTTTGCTCGCATCAGCCCTTTTTCCCGCAGTCGTTGCCTCAAAACTGAGTCCTCCACGAGGCGTCTTATCGCGTCCGCGATGTCTTCGACACGGAGCGGATCTATCAGGATCGCGGCGTCACCCACGACTTCGGGGAGGGAGCACACGTTCGAAGTCACTACGGGGACTCCGCAGGCCATGGCTTCCAAAGCCGGCAGGCCGAAGCCTTCATAGAGGGATGGGAAGACAAAGCCGAGTGCGCCTCGATAGGCGTCAGACAATGGACCATCGGTGGACAGGTCCTTGAAGACCACGTCGCCCGCCAACCCCAGTCGATCTATTTCCCGAACCAACTGTTGGTCGGGCTGCCCGGAGAGGACCAGACGAACGTCGTTCCGCACTCCTGATATGGCATACGCATTCAAAAGACGAGGAAGATTCTTGTGCGTCTTTCTGCTGCCGACGTAGAGCAAATATGGATATCCGGGGTCGTATTTTTGTCCAGCGGGCGAAAAAGCCGGGGCAACTCCATTTCCTACATTGATGATCCTGTTTTCTTTGACCTTGGCCCAGGCTGCAATTTCCTGCTTCGAATATTCTGAGACCGTAAGGACACATTGCGCTCGATGGCATGCTGGTTTGATGATGTGCTTGTAATAAGCGCGCTTCAACGCATTCGAATTCTCCGGCACGCGAAGGTGATTGAGGTCGTGCAGAGTGAAAACGAAAGTCCCGGGCCAGCCCAGCGGAGAGTTGTAGCCCGGACTGAAGAACAATTTCGGCTTCAGCCGCCACAAAGCCGCTCCCAAGAGAGCAGGATCCAAAGGATGAAAGGGTCTCCGGCGCGCCTGGAACGGAATCATGCCAGGAAGTAATTTCTGAAGTTCGCCCGCGAACCGCCCAATTCCATGATTGCCGGTCCAGCGTGCATCATATAGGATCTCGGTCATGCTAAACACTCTCGGCACTGTTTGACGGCCCAAGTGATTGCGACCCAAAATGAGCTTTAGGTACGATGCGTTCCCGGTACACATTGCCAGCTCCGACCCGTGAGACGAAGCAAAGAAACGCCGCCACAACAAGTGCCTCCGGCAGCAACCAGCCAACCCCACCTACGGGAAAGAGAGAGATCTCCGCCAAAAAAGCAACCAGAAAAAAATCAGCGGGATGCCGTGACTTTTTCAAACGATCTACGAAAATCCTCGCAAGCCATCCTCTGAACATCGCGAATATCGCAAGGTAGATGATCGCAAGGGCCCCGAAGTCAGCATACTGCACTCCGATTCCGAAATCAGGGGCTCCCGCATCCGCATCCACAGACTCCGGGAAAAACTGATCATCGAGATACAACGCCCCAAAATTCTTGGGCTTATTTGGTAGGAAAAAACGCGGTATCCGGCCAATCGTCGCCGCTTCCATGGTGAGGCGGCCGTATTGTAAAGGGAAATGCGAATCAATCACTAGCATCGCGTTTCGTGTGTAGTCGGAGTATTGGCTAATGTCTTCCAACATGCCGGCTGGACTGTCACCAAGTGCCATAGTAGCGGCGAACAGCAACAATAGGAAGAAACCGAGCGCGATCCCCGCGAGCAGCGACGGCCAGAACTTCAGTTTCCGTCCACTGACATAGACCTGAAAGAGGGCAACCAGCAGAACAAGAGAAAGGATCTGCCCCTTGCTGCCATGAAAAGAAATCAATACGGCAGCAACCAAGATCACAAATCTCTTGACCCAGCGAGATCGATCGGTGAACTGAATGAGAATAACAGACAAATATGCCAAGGTGGTTGATATGTAAAAGTTAATCCCGAAGCCGGTTCGCGTGTGCGCATATATCTGTCGGGGGTCAAGAAGATATTCTGGAAATTGTAGCAACACAGGTGCATACATCAGCACGGCGAGCCCTAGCAAGGAAAACGAGAGCACATCGAAATTGCTGTACGAGTAGCGAAAGGGCAGACGGATGAGCTTTCTTGTTGGCCGCGTATATACATACGCAAAAACAACGTTCTCTACCGCTAGCGTGGCGTAGATATAAATAAAGGCATAAGGGCTGGCCTCAGTGCCAAACACATGAGTGAAAAACAGCGGGAGCAGGTAATAACCAGGAATACTGATAATAAAGGTCGGAGTCAGGATGTTGAGGTAACTGCCTTCGCGTTTGCTTACGAACGCATACGCCCCGACGGACACCAGCAGGGAGGCAAATAGAACTATATCCGCAAATGAAGACGAAATCATAATTTCACGCGCGAACGGGATTCCGGCTCATTCTTGCCATGCTCTGTTCCCGGGCGCTGAGCGATCCAGACCACTCGACCTGCGTCACCCACCGGACCCCGCACGATCTTCAGCTCCAGCCCAGCGCAGGGCATTACGATGGGAAGATCCGGCCCGATATCCCAGAAAGCCAGAATTCCTTGGGGCGAGAGCGGATCAAGGTGGTAGTCCGGCGTCTCAATGTGCCTTACCGTTCCCTCGACGATTTCGGCTCGTCTTCTGGTTTTCGTTCGCGGCGGTACTGTGAACAGGTGCGCCCCGCCTGGTTTTAAGACCCTGGCGGTTTCGCTGAGTGCTTTTTCCAAGCGAGACACATGCTCAAGCACCTCCGACGAGACGATCAGGTCAAAAGTTTCATTCCTGAAGCTGAGATCGGTAATGTCCTCACATAGGGCTCCGTTTCTTATCCCGATCGTGCACCCTTCCTCGAAAAAAGAGCGAGTATATGTATGCGCTGGCGAAAGCAAAGTTCTAAGGGGAGAGTGCGGATCCAACTCCAGTACATCCATTTGCACCAACCTATCTCCATAGCGGCTTCGAATTTCCTCCGCCAACAGTTCGTACCGCTCATTTGCCGAACAGAATAAGCAAGAGCGAGACTCACCCGAACCATTCTGCTGTGCAATGAAGATCGTTGGGCGTTGGCAGCATTGGCATCGACGCACCCTCCAGTCCTTGATCCCACCAAAGTACGCCGGCCCCATGGCCATCGTTTTTCTCAATGCGGTACGAGGGCCATACTGTCGGATCGTCCGCCAGAGTTTCAAGAGAGCCATTTCTTGCTCCGCAGTCGGCCACGCCTAAGGCGCAACGCGCCCTTGTGCCATTCCCGCCCAAACGGCCCTGGTTCTTTCCCAATCTCCCATGAGTATTCTTTTCGCAAGCCGCAAAGTAAACCCCACCCAGAAGGAAAAAACGGGGACAGGGGCGTGCTTTCTAAAAAAGCGTGCGGCGGAGGCATTGAAGTACTGGTAGGAACTAACGCTCCCCTTCCCCAAGATCGTCGACCCCTTATGCCAGACTATCGACCGCCCCGCCACTGCTAGCTGCCATCCTGCACGGCGTAAGCGAAAGCAAAAGTCTGCATCCTCCCAATACATGAAGAAACCCTCATCGAGCATACCAACGGCCTGCAGTGCTGGCCGCGATAGCAGAAGGCTGGCTCCAGTGAGAAATTGAATCTGTCGATCGGAAATGCGCTTGAGAAAATGCCCCGAGCGGCCTAGCCACAAATTGATGTAGCCACCACCCCACGCCTGAATCCGCTGGGGTTCATCCATAAAATAGATCGCGGAGCCGACAGCTCCGATGCGCTCATTTTCTCTAGCCTTGTCCACCAGGGCCTGCAACGCCCCCGGGTCTACGGTAGTGTCGTTGTTAAGGAGCCATATAAAGTCTGCGCCTTGGTCCAGTGCCTCCCGTATCCCTACGTTGCAACCGCCTGCAAATCCAAGATTCTTGCCGGTCTCAATCAGCTCTAGGGCGGGAAACTGCCTCCGCAGGCGAGAAGCAGAGTCGTCCGTAGAGCCATTGTCTACCACGATTACTTGGTAGTGCTGGTAATTCAAGTGCTCAAGCGAGGAGAGGCACGATGACGTGTCAGCCCAGCCGTTCCAATTCAGCACGATCACATGAACTTTCGCACCCACGGTACCTTCCCTTCTGCGCTGCACTGGATCGCACGAATGTCGAGCAATCCCTTTTTCGAAGACCCGTGCCGTCCTAATGCCAAAGCTTAGTCCTTATAGGATTTCGGATCAAAAGGCTCCAGAAAACATCGGCATAAATGCGAGCAACGTTGCGATATCTCTCTTGGAAGACTCCCAGAGGAGCTGCAATCGCGGCGCGCACACCCGAACTAATAAGCAGTAGAACGAGAACGAAGACAGCTTGTGTGATTCCTTTGTGCTTCAAAAAATGATAAACACTTCCACGGTAGCCATGCCAGACCACCAAATAGGGCGCTTGCACGCCACTGCGTCCTCCGAGATGGATAACCTCGGCATCGGGTAGGAAAACTACTCGGCCACCTGTTTTTCTGGCCCGAATACAAAGATCACAAGCATCTTCCACCGTCAGAAAGTATCCCGGATCATACCCCCCGATGCGCTCGAAGGTGCTTCGGCGAAGCATCAGGCAAGCGCCTGACACAAACAACAAATCCTGGTACTTGTACCTTGCAAATCGATCGTAAAGCATGCGGGCAAAGCGGTAAGGCAGCACCCGCCACATCAGAATGTGCAGAATTCCCCAATGCCTATGGAAGCTGGCGTGAGGCGTCCCATCCTCGTATAGATTTTTCGGCCCAACCACTTCGACATCGGGATTTTCATCCAGAAAGGTCACTAACTGCGACAGCGTCTGGTCGCGAAGCAAGGTATCCGGGTTCTGAATAAGAACATAGTCGCCCTGGCATTGTTCCAGCGGCGAGTTGTTCGCCGCCGCAAGGCCGATATTTTCCTTATTCAGAATCACATGGACATTCTCAAAGCGTGCTGCATAGTCGGCAACAATCTGTGCAGTATTATCTGGAGACGCGTTATCCACAACAAAGGTCTCGGTGGGCACCGATTGTCTTAATACGCTTTCCAAACAACCTGGAATCTCATTGCTCGAACGATATGTAACGATGATCACCGACACTCTTGGATGGCTCTTGCCATCCGCGCCGCCCCGACCAGCGGTGCTTTTTTCCGCGAAGCTGGCTCGCTCCCTTCGACCTTTGTCGTAAGTCGGTACACTCGGGAGGATTTCCTTACCATCGTGCGCCAAAACATCGTTTCTGTTCGCGATCATGTCTTTATAAGCTCCGAGATCTATCAGCACGCTGGCCGAGGATCCCGCCGGCTAAACATCAATCTCACCACATGCAACCGTGTTGGCTCGTCCAGCAGCACTCGCCACGTCCATAACCATGTCAGCCCGCAGATCAGCACTGCCATCAGCGCACCCCGGCTCGTGGGTAGAACGGCTACGATAAGAATACTCACCGAGATAATCGCCGCCACTAACTCCGGAGGCATACCCAACGTGTCGCTTTTCCTCTGGATCCGCAATAACACGACCATACAAAGAAAATCAACGATCCCACGCGCCAGCCACGCGAGCGCGGCCCCGCGCACTCCGTAGCGCATCGCAGCAAGGTAGAACACCGCACCGTATATGGGAAACTCTGCCATGTGTACCCATGCCGTGAGGTCCGATCGGCCCCGAGCGTGCAGTGCGGTCCAAGCGATCGATGCCATCGATTGAACCACAGCCCCAGCCAAAAAGACTTGAGCAGCAAACACCGCATCAGGAGTACTGCGCCCTCCCAGCCAAAGCTTCATCAACATCGGAGCAGCCAGAGCCGCCAGGGTCGCGATGAGCGTCATAAGCGAGAGCACCGTGGCCACGGCACCCCGGTACACGCTTTGGAACGCACTCGACCCCGAACCGTCGAGGCGGCTCATTAGGGGAAACAAAACGGCGCAAAAACTGGTGATGAGTACCTGCAGCCTGCCGATTACGTCCAGCGGCATCCCGTAGCTGGTCACCGCCGCCATGCCCACGCAGACTCCAAGCAACAACCGGTCACAATAGATGGTAGCCGTGCCCACGATGTTCGACACAGAAAGCCATCCTCCAAACGACAACATTCGTCTGACCGCGCTCACATCGAAGATCGGTTTCAAGCTTGGTCTGTTCTCCACAAACAAACAACCCGCGGCTAAGCCCGCACACATTGCGACTCGGACCAGCGCAAGCGCCGCCGCGACACCTACCAAACCTCCACCCAGGCTTATGGTAAGCGCCGGCAGAACATAGAGCCCCACACCACCACAGGCGGTGACAACACTAATAAAAGGAAATCGGCCCCATGCTTCCAGAAAGCCGCGGAACGTCGCCATCAAAGTGACCAATGGAATCGTGATACAGATAAGGTAGAACGACTCAGACGCAGGGTGAACATAGGGCCGGGAGATTTTCAGCAGCCTTGTAACAACGGTGGGCACAGCCAACACGGCAACGATGGCGGCGATCACTCCCACCGCAGTGAGTAAAAGAATGGAGCCCCAGAAGAAGCGGCGCACATCGTCCGGACGTTCTGCCTCCAGACTCTGCGCGATAAACCGGGTGGCGGCACGTCCCAATCCCAAATCCAGCATCGTAAAGTACGCCAAGGCCGTGGAGAAAATCGTCATGATGCCGAAAACTTCGGGGCCGAGATGCCGCAGCAAAAATGGGATCGCCACGATCGCCGCGATAGCTGGCGCTACCTGTGATCCAATCTGGTAGCTGGTGTTCAGCCCCACGCTCCGGATTCTTTCCCTTGCGTCACTCCGGCTTACCATTTTCCTCCGCAGGGGCCACACAGACACAGTAGATCTCTTCTCCAATATCCTTGTCGAAAACTGCCATCACATCTTCCAACAACTGAAACGCATAAGATGCGCACTTGGTACTCACCTTGAAGTCTGTCCAATCTCCAATCCCGCGTGCACCTGCCTGGGCGCACAAGCTCGGAGCAAATATCATTCGCGCAATTCGCGTTTCGGTACGAATGGATTGCACAGCGAGACCGGATTGGCTGACGCATTCAGACAGGGAGTCGGGTGAAAAAAGTATCAGATGGCGTGGCAATTCAAGGCCACGCCAATAACTCTTGAACCACCAGTGTCCAAGACTATTAATGTTCGGCGTAGTGATGATCAGGGTTCCCTTTGGACGAAGTCGTCTGCGGCACTCCCGAAGCAAAGCGACGGGGTCAGCAACATGTTCGATCACGTGACTGACGGTTATCACGTCGTAACGATTCGCAACGGGAACATCGGCGATCATACCGCGAAACACTTGAAGGCCTTGGCTTCTGACCCGGGTCACAGCCGCGGGATCGGGATCAACCCCAGACACGCTCCAACCGAAGGACTGCATCCGCGCTATAAAGTCCCCATTTCCGCATCCTACATCCAGCAGCGTCCCCACCGGCGAGGGCGCCAAGTCCATTACATCAAGAGCCGCCGCCCGAGCAACTGAGGAAATATGAGAAAGAATTCGTGAAAGAACTCCTTTCGGGTGGGCAATGCGATATCCTTTTCTCGCCAGCACCCATTCATAGGCCGCGCACCGCAAGCGGGATAACCCGGTCTCCCTCAGGGGATGATGAGTGTAGTAGCGAGCGTATAGTTTGGGGATGTCTTCCAACAACGGCTGCGGATCCTGCCAGGCGACGCCACAAGCCCGACAACTGCGCATCCCCCATTTTCCGGGAACGTCGCATAGCCAATCGGACAGTTCGCGGTAAAGCTGAAGCCCTTCTGCTCCACACAGGAAACAGTACGGATGCGGAGTACACCGGATGGCGGCATCGCTTTGCAACATCTCGGTCGCGCGAGAACAATCAAGAACACTTCTGCTGTTCATGAAGGAAGATTCCGAGCCCTATCCCTGAAATGATTTCCAAACACGGCTAATTCTCGTGGTTACTCCTTCGAAACCGGCGAAGGATCGTTTCCCGTACGGAACTCGCCTGAATGCCCGTGCCTGATCTCCACGGCATCTTGCTGCCGATCGTGCCCAGAACTTCCTGTACCAGAGCCTTCCCAGGGTCGTGAGGATCAATCCGCCTCCAACGTTCGCGCGCCAAGACCCAGAACGTCCCTGAAACAACAAACACAAACGTACCCAGAAACGTGAAAAGCATTCGTGGCGGAAACGACTTTCTCTCCGGCACGTCGGCGGGATCGAGAACCTTTACGCTGGGGGTTTCTCGGGCCTCTTCCACCTTTGCCAGTTCGTACTGTTTGGTTAACGCCTCGAATACAGTTTCCTCAACCCTCGTACGTCGATAAAGGTCGCTCCAGGCAACGCCCAAAATCGGTAGCTGTCGAATCGATGGATATAAGTCTGGATTGTCCGCAGTCGCTTGCTCACCAGAGCCGGTTACGGCTTCTCCGCTCGCCGAAGATTTACCCCCCATCTTCTGTAGCTGTCGTCGATATTCGTCGATGCGAGCCTGGACCGACCGGACCCGCACATTGTTGGGCGTATAGATCTGTTGTAGACCTTGCAGTTGCGTTTCGGCGGCAATCAGCTGTCCTTCCAACTCTGCCGCCGCGCCGATCATGGCCCGCCCCTGTTCCTTGACGTCAATGGCAGTGTTTTGGCTGGCAAATTTACTGAAGTCCTTTTCCGCGGCTTCCAGGTCCTGTTGCACCTGCCCCAGCCGCTCCTCCAGGAAGACTCTTTCCTTATGCGCCGCCGACGTGTTCAGTGTGGTGACGATGTTGTTTAATGCTTCCACGTACTCGCGACCCATTGCTGCCGCCCGGTCGCGACTCCCGTCCGTGACTTTCACAGTAAGGATCCCACTCTTGCGGTCGGCACTGACGTCCGTGCGATCTTCCAACACTTTTCGTGCATCTTCATACCGCCGGGCCCCATACACCTTTCGCAAATCAAACTTATTGATGAGATCGTCCTCCACGGTTCGGCTACGGAGCACGCCAATGAACAGATCGCCCGAAGTCTTCAGTCCGAACAATGTACTGCCGATGGCTCCTAGATCTCCGCTTTTTCCCAAGGCCGCGAGCATCGAAGCGATGCCCTGCCCCGTCTGATCGGGAGGCATAAGTCGCGTAGTCGAGGTATAGCGCACGGGAATTATCAAAACTATGAGGACCGAGAAGACCAGTCCAACTGCCGCGCATCGGAAAAGGAATTGTCTCTCCTGCCAAAGCAGCGCGATCCTGGCAATTGCCCTCTTTCGGCCGAATACGCCGTCCTCGCCTTCAACGATCAGCTCAGAGTCGAGCTCGGGATCGACGTATCGCGGCTGTTGCTTCGTGATTTCCTTCGTCGCCATATGGCTTAATGTGTGCCCAATCTCACCGCGTTACTGCTCGGCGGCTTCCTTCGCTCTGATAGACCTGGGCCAGAAACTCAGCTGCACCGAGGTGGTCACATTCGACTGTCTCGTCGATGCGATTACCGGAAAATTCCATACCTCGTATTGCACGGACGCGGAGAGGCTGAAGCTCGATCGCAACCAAAACTCCGCCCGGATATCAGCGTCGGCCAGCGTGCCACCGTCCGAGATGAACTCATGGCTGACTTTCTGATGCCGGTATCCGAATTGGAGTTTATTACGCGGGCTGAACCAATAAGTAGTCCACGCCTGAGCACCCTGCCCTTGGCGTCCCATCCAGCTACCCATCAGATGCCCGGCATTCTGAAAACCGGTAATCCACGTCGCATCCCAATAGAAAGCGCCGAATGCAACGTCGCCTGCGCTATTAGGAGGGTCTGTATAGCCTCCCTCGACTCGGAAATCCAGCTTCGGGATCTTGGGAAGTCTTGGGATGTAGACACCAGCCAGCCAAGCCGCGACATCCGGGCCAAAAATCGGACTGATTTCGTCATGTTCAGCCAGACCCTCAGCGTAGAAAGTCATTCCGTTTCGCGCGCCCGGAATCCGATAACTGAAATCCAATCCGGATCGGCGCGATCCCGGCTTGTTAGGCGTACCCGGGTTTGTGTTGCTGGTCGAAAAAACACTCCTCAAAAACGTATGCAGCGTCAACGGATAGCCGGGCCCACCGTAATCCGTGGTCCGGGAAAGACCAATCTCCAGATTGGAGGTTGGCTTAAAGCTGATTCTCTCTCCATGAATAATCGGCTGCGGATTCAACGACTGACCGTACTGGCCGATCAGTCCCGACGGAGCAAGCACGAATTCATACCCTGAGAATTGCCCGATGAAAGCTTCCAGCCGCATGGGACCGAGCCATCCCAGGAAACTCGGGAGCGTAAACGGGGTGGCCCGGTTGATGCGGAACATCCTGATCGGAGCCGCATTATCGCTGAACATCATCGACCCGCCCTGGGATGGCCCCCACCACAAACTCTGGTTCCCGTAGGAAAGCTGCCAGTCGGAAAGATTCATGGCTACGTAGGTGTCCAGGAATCGTCCCTGGTCGAAGGCGGGGGTTGGGGTGTCGGGGGGCACTGGGAACGGTGGAGAAACGGTACTGTGGCCGAAATCACCCTCCGATATGGCATCGCGAGCAGTCAACGGCAGCGCGGGCGTCGAGGGCGAATGCTGATACTCACCGCGGGCATAAACTGCAAATGGACCATCGGCAACCCATCCCGACAATCCTGAGACGTTGTTGAACCCCTGTTCCTCGGGACGACCATAGTCATTCACGATTGTCTGGCCGAAGTGATCGCCGTCAGTCAACGGTTTGCCGGCGATCTCTGTGCTCCGGCTGTAACCTGATTCGAGGCGGAGTTCGGCATTATCTCCGCCGCCCAGCAAGCTCACTTCCGCCGCAAATTCCTTTCGCAACTCCTGATAAAGCCGCGCCGCTTCAGTCTCAGCCGCATCGTTTTCGGTGATTTGATCCGAAGCCTCTTCAACCTGCCGCGCACACTCCATGCGCGTCCAGGGACGCATATCGGCAAACCCGCTATGAATGTACCCGAGCGCGGTCAGACGATCCAAAACCGGATAGACCCAGCTATCCAGTGGCACATACGGGGACCCCATATTCTTGGCCTGCCAATGCCCGGGCCGGTCCGGCCGAACGGCAGGGGTCTCCCAAGTTCCACCCTGTAAATCTGGACTATGATGCTGGCGATAAACGTACTCGCTGGTCAGATATCCGATGGCCATGCCAACAAATACGTCGGAGGGAAAGTGCTGCTTTGCCGTGATTCGCGACGCGCTGATTACCGTCGCCGCGCCATACGCCAGAAACTTCATGAACGGGCTGGGATATTCATGTGCAAACGTCCCCGCAATGGCCCAGGCGGCGGCTGCATGTTCCGAAGGAAAGGAGGTTCCGCCTTGCCTAAATGGCCCACTGCCGTTGCCCTGATAAGGCCGTTGCCGACGGGTACTGAATTTCAGCGCTTCTACCACCGCAATGCTGTCAATTGCGGATTCTCCACTCAGAAAGCCGGTTTCACGCTGCTGCTCGTTCTGCGTCGTGAGTCCGAGCAGATAGATTGCCGCAGAACCTCCTGCCATCGAATACACGCCGTAATCGGAAATATGGCGATAGCGCAAGAGCGTGTTCGGCGTGTTCGAAAGATGCTCGCTGACGTCACTATCGGTAGCGAATAGCGCCGCTGTGAACCCTCCCGCCGGCACCAACCACGTGGCATCGGAAAGGCGCATTCTCGCGGGACTCGTCCACATGCCGATCTGATCACGCCATAGCTGTCGCGGCAGAGTCAGTACCTTGTTCTCGGAAGGCTCGCCGGGCTTCGGATTCTCCGGAACATTATCCGCAGTCGCATCGGACGGCTGCGTTTGTCCGGGCTGCGGCGTTACGGGAGCTGCGGACTCAGTATTCGGAGTGGAAGGCGGCTGCGGGACGGTTGACTGCCCGAATGCAAATGCCGTACTCGCCAGAAAACACGTCATTCTCATCGACCTGAAAGCCAAACATCGAATCACGTACGGGTCCTTAGAAATATACCGTGGCCAGAATTGCACTAGTGGCAATCGAACTGACGATCTGCGCATTCTGGAACAGATTCTTCCAGATGGGCGGACCGCCCAGCGCCTTCTCGGGGACAACCACTATATCGCCCGGCTGCAAGGCTACGCTTAACGTGTCGCCTGTGAGCCAGTGCAAGCTGTGACTGCCAATGACCGTCCCATCCGCATGAATAGCGAAGATGGCTTTTCGGTTGGCCATGTTCGTGGTACCGCCCGCCTGTGTCAGATACCATCCAGCGCTCTTGCCCGGACGATACGCCACAGCAGTAGGTCCGTACACTTGTCCCTGAACGAGCACATAGCTGGGACGTTTTGGCACCACCAACAGATCTCCGGCCCTCACCGTTATGTCCCGAGAGGTATTTGCCCAACTGCGGATGTTCGATGAGACTTGAATCGTTACGCGACCCGTCGGTGGACTGCTCGCCAGGTTGTCAAGAGTGGTCTGCCACTGGGTCAAAGCGGATTCCGCCGAAAGCTTCTGGTCGGGATCGGTTGTACTGGTGGCTGTCAGTTTCAGAGTAGCTTCCTGTTCGCGGACGCGCTGAACCAGTTCGCCATAGGATCTCTGTTCAAGCTTCTGAACCTCAGATCGCAACAGCACCGCTCCATACGGGTAAGCTCCGGGGCTGAATCCTCCTGCACGAGTAAGCACGGAACTCAGTCTCTCGCCCGGGCGAATTCCGTAGCCTCCCGGATGCAATACTTCTCCACGAATCGTGATCGAGGCGCCCAAATCCTCCCAGCCCGGCACTTGCCGAATCGAGAGCACATCGCCGTTGCTCAACACTCCGTTCGTAGCCGAATCGCCGCTCAGAACGCCCGCCAAAGCGATCTGTTCCTGCTCGCCCGTGACTTGCTTCTCGTCTTTCCAAACGTAATGCGTGAGATCGGCTGCCTTGAGGTCGGCGCTCTGCTTCAGGCCGCCCGCCGCTCGGATCAGATCCGAGATTCGCATGTCTGTTGTCAGCGGATAGCGCCCGGGTCGAGCCACTTCGCCTTTCACGTAGACTGTGGCCGGATCGGCCGCTGCAGCGTTTCTGTGAATCAGAACACGATCCCTCGATGTCAGTGCGATGTTATCCGCCGGGCTGCCATCCAGCGCGCTGCTCAGCCTGACGTTCAGAATCTTCAGAGTGCTATCGGGCATGTAGCGGAAAACCTGAGCGTCCAGAGTCGCCGCGTCCGGCAAAAGTCCGCCTGCCAGATGAATAGCATCACTAAGATGAATATCTCCTGAAGTTCGGTAAGTCCCGGGTGCGCGCACATCTCCCAGCACTGAAACGTCTGGTGGATTCTCAAAGTCGTACCGTCCAAAAATCTGGACAGTGTCCAACGCGGTAAGCACGGGGGACTTGGTTGGATCAGCCAGAGCCTCAGCCACGCTGAAGCTTTCCACCGTCGGACGGAAGTCTGGCAGACTCAAGCGGATGATCTCGCCATATTGCAACGCCGGCTCCGGCAAGAGATCCTTGTAGGAACTGATCAGGTCGGTCACTCGCATGCCTTCGTGGAAAGAGTATTTCCCCGGTCGAAGCACGTGCCCCTCGAGGTAGACTGCATCCTGGCTGTACGGCGCGATGGGGAAGATCCGGATCCTGTCGCCATCCTGGATCTGGAACGCCTCCAGCTGTTTTGTCGCTGCCTCCGCGCTGTCATCCTGAGGAACATCCAGACTGAGCATGGTTTGTTTCTGATGCGAAACCACGCGCTGCACTTCGATGTGACGCAGAGTCGCAGTCGGAAGAAGGCCGCCAGCAAGAGCGACTGCATCCGCCAGCGACTTTTCGTCTTTCTGCTCATAAATCGCCGGACGCCGGACCATGCCTTCCACGGTGATCTCTGGACCGAGCGGCGGAGCCATTACGGTGTCGCCATTTTCCAGCCGCTGAATGTCGCCCTTCACTCCGCGCAGGAGAAGATCGTAAACATCGACATCCTGCACCAGTTGGTCTCCACGATAATGTTTGAGAATGCGCAACGAACCGCGGCCCGTAGGGCCACCTGCCGCGAACAGAGCGTTCAGCGGCGTAGAAAGCGAACCAACGTCATATGCGCCGGGGCGCAGAACGTCGCCCACGACGTAAACCCGAATGGTCCGCAACCGCGACAGCGACACATCGGCAGAGACATCGTGAAACTGGGTCCGCAATGATTTCTGAACTGATTCTTGCACCTCGGCCAGCGATTTCCCCGCGACCAGCACAGGCCCCACCTCAGGCAGACTGATCCGGCCTTCGCGATCGACTACACGATAGAACCGACGCGTCACCCCTCCCCACAAATCCACGGTCAATCCGTCACCGGATCCCAGCACATATTCAGGCCCCACCGGCATATCCGTCGGGATCATCTGCAGATCGCGCGTCCCATTCTCAAAAACTTGCATACCAAAACGTTCGACCGCAGGCGGCCGAGCCGAAGCCTGAAGATACATGTCATACAAGGACGGAATATCCTGGTAGGGATTCGGGCTTCGCACCATGCGCTGGCTTAGGTTGGTCGACTCCCGCGCGCGCAACAGGTTGTCGCGTGCAATAGGATTGTTCAGGGAATTGTTATACCGCGAGGTCCCGGCACTCGTGCCATATGTCCCATAAGAAGCTGACGGATACGAACCTCCGCTGGGCCCCGAGGCGCCCGAATATGAGCCTCCTCTAGACCCCTCCCCGACAAAGTCTGAACTCAAAGATAAATCGTCGAAGTCTGTCCCCGACGTCGCCGAACGCTGATCTTGCAGCTCGCTCCGAGTGCTACGCTGGGAACTGCCATCCTCAGTCTCATCACTCTGCATGTACCTCGATCGCGCGGATTGCCCGCCAAAAGCGCTGCCCGGCTGCATCTCCTCCATCGCGAGGG
>JBAUVZ010000025.1:0-45146 GCA_049583505.1 Candidatus Sulfotelmatobacter sp. | reverse complement strand
AAAGACTTGCTGCTGGTTGTGTTGGTGGCAGTGCCAAAGAACCGCCCTCAGCACCATCCCGTTCTGCCCACTGGCGTGATCGACCCGCGACTGCTCATCGCGTTCTTTCAGCAATTCAATGATGCCACGTTGCAATTCGGGATCACAAACCATCGCTGCACCCAGTACCTGAGCTATCGCACAGACTTCTGGTAGAAATCCGCAGACTCGAAATTTCGAAGCCGCCACCACGTCGCGACGCATAATGCGGTAGAAGAGGAGCCCGTTTCTGGATCGCTTCCGGTGGCCGACCATCCAGAACGACGGATCCTCGTGCAACTGTTCTATGCAGGCTATAATTGCGCTCACGCATGGGGCTCATCTCGGGCATCAAACTCGGTCCGTATGAAATTCAGTCGCCGCTAGGCGCAGGCGGGATGGGTGAAGTCTACCGCGCCCGAGACACGCGCCTCGACCGCACCGTTGCTATCAAGATCCTGCCCGCTCATCTTTCTTCCAACCCGGAGGCCAAGCAGCGATTCGAGCGCGAAGCGCGGGCCATCTCATCGCTGAACCATCCCCACATCTGCACGCTCTACGATGTCGGACATCAGGACGGGACGGATTATCTCGTCATGGAGTTTCTCGAAGGCGAAACCCTTGCCGACCGCCTGCGCAAGGGTCCACTGCCATTGCAGCAGGTTCTGAAATACGGCATCGAGATCGGCCAGGGCCTCGAAAGAGCTCACCGCACCGGAGTGGTTCACCGCGACCTGAAGCCAGGCAACATCATGCTGACAAAATCCGGGGCCAAGCTGATGGATTTTGGACTGGCGAAAGCGACGCTGCCCATCGCCCCATGTTCCTCCGGCCTCAGCATGACTCAGTCCACTCCGGTCGGCGCTCACCCCTGACCACACAGGGCACGATCGTGGGTACGTTCCAGTACATGGCTCCGGAGCAGATCGAGGGCAAGGAAGCTGATGCCCGCAGCGATATTTTCGCTTTCGGCGCGGTGCTTTACGAGATGGTGACCGGCAAGCGCGCTTTCGAAGGCAAGAGCCAGCTCAGCGTCGCCAGCGCAATTCTCGAAAGAGATCCGGCCCCAATCAGCGTGGCCAGCCGCGGTATTCCGCCCGCACTCGAAAGAACGATCGCTATTTGTCTGACAAAGGATCCCGAGCAACGCTGGTCAACTGCCCACGATGTGATGTTGCAATTGACGCTGATTGCGAACGCCGAGGACGGTACCGGCAAGCCCGCCACCGGGCGACTTACGAATCGCATCGCATCCGCCATCGCGCTCGTTGCTCTGCTCGTGGGCGGCAGCATCGTCGCCCTCGTCACCCACTGGACCCGGCCCACACCGCAATCCAGTCCGGTCATCCGCTTCTCCATCTCCTTTCCAAAAGACGCGCCCATGGCCCTGCCCAATCCCACTCCGACATTGGCAATCGCACCCGATGGTTCGGCCATTGCCTACGTGGCGGCACTCCGTCCCGTGCAGCCTGGAGTAGGCGGCAATGGGTCCCCACCAGGTCCAACGGGGATAACTGACGTGGCCGCGGCGTCCGGATTTTCCTCGCGCGTGCTTACCGACATTGGGTCACAGAGTGTCGCTGCCACCACGGGCCTCTACATACGGCGTATGGATCAATCCGCGGCCGAGGTCGTCCCTGGCGGCGAGGCAGCCGTCAACCCATTCTTTTCGCCGGACGGCCAATGGTTGGGCTGGTTCTCGAAGGGCTTCATGAGGAAAGCGAGGCTCGGAGGCGGCGCGCCCGTCACCATCTGCGAAATCAGCGACATCTTCATGGGCGGAGCTTACTGGGCGCCCGACGGTTTCATCTACTTCACTCCCGGAGACCTCATGCGCGTCTCCGCCAGCGGAGGCCAGCCGGAACTGTTGGCCAGAGTGGACACTACCAAAGACGCTGACTATCAATCGCCCCAACTCCTGCCTGGCGGGAAGGCCGTGCTGCTCACCCGCCGTCCGCTGAACGTCACCAGCTACGACGACGCCGTGATCTTCGCCTATCGCCTCGATACCCACGAGAGCGTAACCCTGGTCGAGGGTGGCTCGTCGGGCATATACCTGCCCTCGGGGCATCTGCTCTATGCCCGTGTGGGCTCATTTTTTGCCATGCCGTTCGATGCCGGCAGGCTCAAGCCCCTGGGCGCTCCGGTGGAAGTCCTCCACGGCGGCATGTTGAGCGAGAACGCGGGAAATGTCACGCTGGCAGTTTCCAGCAATGGCGTGCTGGCCTATGCCCCGGGCGGACCGATCCAGAGCGACAATAGCGAAGTTCTTGCAGTGAGCCATTCCGGTGCACCGCGTGTTCTATCGCCGAACCCGCGTATTTTTGATGAGCCGGTAGCGTCGCCCGACGGGCAAAACCTAGCCACCACGGTTCGCGCTGCCAACGACGACATCTGGCTGCTAAATCGCGCCCGCGGCGTCCTGACCCGCTTCACCTTCGCCGGCGGAGACAATCAGACCGCCATCTGGTCGGGCGACGGTTCCCACGTGATCTACTCCCGCTCCAACCGTACCCGCAACCTGTTCTGGCGTCCGGTGAATGGCGGCCCTGAAGAACGCCTCACCAGTGGCGACACCACGCAGTTTCCCGATTCCACCACTCCCGACGGAAAACTCCTGGCCTTCACCCAGTGGACCGGGCCAACGCCGACATTTATGTGCTACCGCTCGACGGCGCCCATACTCCGCGCCAGCTCATCGCCACGCGCTTCAACGAGCAGGAAGGAATGTTCTCTCCCGACGGCAAGTGGCTGGCCTTTGTATCCAATGAAAGCGGCAGCGATGAAGTGTATGTCCAGCCCTTCGGTCGCGAAGGTCTGCGCAGCATAGTCTCCTCCGGTGGCGGAGTGCGTCCCCTGTGGGGCCACGACGGCAAGAGCCTCTATTACTCGGCCGGCGATGCCGTCATGCAAGTTGTCTTCGATCCCGTGACCGGCAACGTCGGCCACACCACCGTAGCTGTGCGCCTGCCGCCGCGCACCGCAGTTTTCAGCGTCAGCCCCGACGGCGAGTTCATCGGCGTGCGGAAGCTGGCGGAGAGCCTCTCCACACCCAAACTGGACATTGTCACCGAGTGGTTTCGCGAGTTGCAGACGCGCGTTCCAGCACCGAACTAAGGCATGAGGTCAATCGCGGCTCATCGGACTGCCATTACTTTTCTTAAAAAGGCGATTTGACTTTGAGATTTGAATGCCGGGCAAACCAATCGGTTTCGGTCCAGAAGTCGGCTTCGAGGACATCGCAACTGATCTCCTCCAAGCCCGTTTCTGGATAACTTCCGGATGGCCGACCTGCTCGAAGAATCGTAATCAGTACCAAGAAGCCGACTCTCGCAAGTAATCGACTGTCTCAACGGTTGTATTGGCGATTTAGCGCCAATTGAGAGCTGGGGCGACCGTTGTGAGAATTGCCTCCATAACGTGCACATTGTAGGCAACACCTAGTTGGTTCGGGATGGTTAGCAATAGGGTGTCGGCCTGCGCGATCGCCTCGTCTTCCTTAAGCTGCTCGATGAGAATATCTGGCTCGGCAGCGTAGCTCCGGCCGAAAATCGCCCGCGTGTTTTCGTCAAGGAAACCGATTTTGTCTTCTTCCTGAGAGCCTCGTCCGAAATAGCCACGATCGCGGTCATCGATCAATGCAAAAATGCTGCGGCTCACGGAAATTCGCGGAGTGCGCGTGTGACCAGCTTCCTTCCAGGCTGCGCGAAAGGCGCGAATTTGGGCGGCCTGTTGGAGGTGGAGCGGCTCCCCAGTCTCGTCGATTTTGAGGGTTGAACTCTGCAGGTTCATTCCCCTCTTTGCGGCCCATGCGGCTGTTGCGTTGGAAGCAGATCCCCACCAGATCCGATCACGCAATCCTGAAGAGTATGGCTCAAGGCGCAGAAGCCCCGGCGGATTGGGAAACATTGGACGCGGGTTAGGTTGCGCGAAGCCCTTCCCACATAGAAGCTCGAGAAACTCTTCGGCATGTCGGCGTCCCATGTCTGCATCGTCCTCGCCTTTCGTCGGACGATAACCAAAATAGCGCCAACCATCGATGACCTGCTCGGGCGAACCGCGGCTGATTCCCAACTGGAGTCGGCCGCCGGAGATTAGATCCGCAGCGCCAGCATCCTCCACCATGTAGTAAGGATTTTCGTACCTCATGTCGATCACCGCCGTGCCAATTTCAATCTTTCGCGTTTTAGCGCCAACCGCCGCGAGTAGCGGAAACGGTGATGCCAGTTGCTGCGCGAAGTGATGAACACGGAAGTAGGCTCCGTCCATTGCCAAGCGCTCGGCTTCCACAGCGAGGTCAATCGACTGCAGGAGCGTGTCGGTCGCCGACTGCGTTCGTGACTGCGGCGAAGGTGTCCAATGACCGAATGAAAGGAAGCCAATTTTCTTCATGCAATATAAGTCTCCCACATCGTCAATAGACGATCCACCGATCACCTTCCGTTGAGTTCGGGCTGCCTGCCTTTCCTGTTCTTCCGCCTGTTCGGCATCCGCCTCGCGCGGCGCAAAAGCGTCGCGCGAGAGTCGGGTTTAGGTTCAGCGGTAGAAGAATGCTTATACGGCCACAAGGCCGCCGTCGACCGGCAAATCGATTCCAGTAATGTAGCTGCTCTCGTCCGAAGCCAGGAACACCGCTGCAGAAGCAATCTCCTCAGGCTTTCCGATGCGCCCCATCGGAACCATCGTCTTGAACCGTTCCTTCATCGTATCGGTGTTCTCGCCAAACTGACCTTTGAGAATTGGTGTTTCGACGGGGCCAGGGCTGATCACATTCGCGCGGATTCCTTTGCCTGACAAGTCCGCCGTCCAAGTGCGCGCAAACGAACGCAGAGCCGCTTTGGTAGCTCCGTAGGTCGCATAGATCGGGATGCCTTTCTGCCAAACCCCAGAGCCGGTCAGGATGATCGATCCGCCGTCTTTCATCAGCGGCAGGGCCTTTTGCACTGCAAAGAAAACCCCGCGCGCGTTGACATCGAAAGTCTTGTCGTAGTGCTCCGGGCTCACGGCTGCTGTTGGTGTCGGCTCCACGATGCCCGCATTCGCAAATAGCACATCGAGCTTGCCTTTCTTGACAGCCACTTCCTTGTACAACCGGTCCAGGTCATCGAGATTGGAAACGTCCCCTTGGACGGCAGTCACATTGCTGCCGATTTCGGCGACGGCCTTGTCCAGTTCCGCCTGCCGGCGGCCCGTGATGAAAACGTAGGCTCCCTCTTTCACAAAGCGCTTAGCGGTAGCAAGTCCGATACCGCTGCTGCCCCCAGTGACGACGGCGATTTTTCCCTGTAATGCGGGCATGATTTGATCTCCCTTCTAGCGATTCGAAGTGTCCGAACTTCTGGACCTATCGTTTCAGATGTGCGCTTTGCGAAAAGGTTGCAGATTTTTCAACCTTTCGTTCCAGAAGTGCGTCAAATCGTGTATGAACACTTCGACGGCAGTGGACGTGAGGATGGGGCGTCCTCGCGGGTTTGATGAAGACGCCGCGCTCGAAGCTGCGATGCGGGTCTTCTGGGAGAAGAGCTACGAAGGCGCGACGATAGCCGACCTGACCGAAGCCATGGGAATCAACCGTTCCAGCATGTACGCGGCTTTTGGCGACAAGGAATCGATCTTTCGCAGGGTCATGGAGCGCTACCGCGCGGGGCGGATGACCTATATCAGGCAGGCTCTGGCTCAGTCCTCGCTGCGGGAGGTTGTAGCGGGGCTGATCCATGGAACTGCAGAGTTCCTGTCGAGCCCTGACAATCCTCGGGGCTGCCTTTTAATCCAAGGGGCACTGGCATGTGGGGCGGATGCAGAACATGTAAAGCTTGCGATGATCGATTGGAGAAAAAGTGGTGAAGCGGCTTTGAAGAAGCGTCTGCAACACGCGCAGTCTGAAGGCGAACTCCCGGCAGAAATCCAGCCTGCAGACTTTGCCCGTTACCTGTCTTCGGTCATGGCAGGCCTTGGCGTTCAAGCCGCCAACGGGGCAACGAGGACAGAGTTGCGGCGCGTCGCTGAAATTTCCTTGCGCTGCATTGAAACCGCGCTTTGGGGTCCCCGAAGCGGATAATTCTGCAGCGAGCTTGGGGCGGTCCTCAGGTCTGTTTGCAACACATCGCGGCAGTGCGTTTCACCTGACTCGACGGGTGGTTTTTCGGCCAGCGAGACATGAAGTTGTCCATAAGTCTGCTTGGTACCCCGTGTTCGTCACACCCAGGCACCACGAACGCGGTTTGGCTCATGACCGAAACCGACACACTGCATGCTATAGGAGATCAATGCGTACACGACACTCGCAGAAACGTGAGAACGTGACTTCAGCAAGACGTTCTTCCCACAGCTACCGTAAGTCGGAAACACTACAGTTTGTCGCAAGCGTATTTATTGGGCGAAATCCACCACTGCCTGGCCGAAATCAACCGGTGTAAGTCAATCAAAAGAACGGAACTCTCCCCCATTCCCAGTGTTCAATCTAGTAACAGGAATTCTGGGGGACATTATGAAAACCAAGTTATCTAAGACGCTTCTTACCGCGGTGTTGACGACCGCAATGGCGCTCGGGACTGGCACTTCCTTGGGAGCGCAGGACCAGTCGATGGACAAGCCCTCGGCGGCTGTGAGCGCTCAGGTGGATCAGGGACCGCCGCCAGAGCAGACCGCGCCGCAATACAATGCGCCGGACCAGAGTGCGCCTCAGGATGCCGCGCCTCCATTGCAGCAAGATCAAGATACATACCAAGACCAGTCGCAGGCGCCTCCGCCTACAAAGGGGCCGGATCAACGGCAGTACACACCGTTCGCTTCGGAGCAGTTAAATAAGCTGGTAGCTCCGATTGCGTTGTATCCCGATGCGCTTGTGGCGCAGATATTGGCCGCGTCGGCGTATCCAACGCAGATTGTAGAGGCCGACCGGATGGTACGGGACTACCCGCAACTGAAGGGAAAAGATCTGGCCCAGGAAGCGGAACAGCAGGATTGGGATCCGAGCGTGAAGGCACTGGTGGAGTTTCCCACAGTGCTGGCGAACCTGGACAGGGATTTGTCGTGGACCTCTGAGCTGGGGCAGGCCTATCAGAACCAGCAGGATGACGTGATGCAGGCGATCCAGTACATGCGTCACAAAGCTTACGACGCGGGCAATCTGCGGAGTACGCCTCAAGAGCGCGTGTACGAGCAGGGGCCGAATGTAGACATCCAGCCGGCTGACCCGGATGTGGTATATGTGCCCACTTACAACCCGGCGTATGTGTACGGATATCCCGTAGGCCTGTGGCCTGGGTTCTATCCGTGGTGGGGAGTTGGATTTGGCGGCCCGTACATTTCGTTCGGCCTTGGCTTCCCGCTCTGGCCCTTCTTCGGCTTCGGCTGGGGATGGCATGGATGGGGCCTCGGATGGGGCTTCCACGGTGGCATCTTCTTCGGCGGACATCCTTATGCCTTCCGCAGCGCAGCGTTTTATAACCACGCCGCGTTCATGCACGGAAATTACCGAGGATTCTCTTCCGCGCACGGCGCATTCGGAGCGCGCGGGTTTGGCTCTGCCGCAGGCCGCGGATATGCGGGTGCATCTCGAGGCTACGCGGGAGCGTCCCACGGCTTCGCCAGCGGCAATCGCGGAGCAGCCGTTAACCGCGGCGCTGAAGGGAACCGAGCCTACGCGGGCAACCGGGGATTCTCCGGCGGCGAACGAAGTTTCGCTGGACGCGGATCAAGCGTGCCGCGCGCTGGTGGTTTCAGCGGCAGCCGCGGCGGTGAGTCGCGCGGATCCTCTTCGCACGGCGGCGCCGGCAGGTCGCACGGCGGCGGACACTTTAGCGGCGGACATGCCAGCGGTGGACACAGCGGCGGTGCAGGTCACAGTGGCGGCGGACACGGCGGCAAGCGCTAAGTGTTCCGTATAGTCGTCACCGTTCCAGCCCAAGTCGAAGGCCCCGCTCTCACGAGCGGGGCTCTTGCTCGGACAATCTGGGTGGCGGATTTTCCCTTCATCTGTTCCGGCCAGCCCGAGCCAAAAAGCTCACCAAGTTTTTCAGCGGCTGCACGCTCATCTCGGGTGAAGGTGTGCGTGTAGCCTTCGGTCACACCATTGCTGCTGTGGCCAAGGCGGTTCCCGCCACTGCAGCTTCGCGTACTCTGCCTTGGCTTCCTTCAGGATGGGGGATGTTCGGGGTTCGGTTCGATTCGGTACAGCTTATCTTGGGCCGTCATACCCACCAATTCAATCTTCGCACTCTCACGTTGCAGCACGGGAAACAGCCAGCCGTTTGACGACACCAATAGCAGGAAGGGACGCCCAGTTCGAAGGAAAGCATCCGCTGGGCGCAGGTTGAGCGGAAGAAACCGGCCATATCTTAGCAAACACAAATCAGTACTGTCGGTCCCGCTGTATTCTCTGACGGCGTCAGTATCAACCAAGTAAAACAGTCGCGAGGAGAATTCCGCAGGAGCATAGTGCGCAAGCTGAACAAAGCGATTGCCATCATCGATGACGATGGGCAAGTCACCCGGTTGCTGCGCGGCCGCTCGGTAGAATGCCCGGACGCGATCCCCTCCGGGCCTGAGATTCCGGTATTCCCATCGAACGTGGGATCCCCAGCCCGCGAGCAACAGCACCGCTACAAGCAGGCTGCCGACCGCGTCGTCACGCAAGTTTTCATAAGCGAGCAGCGCGACCATGATGCCAAATCCCATCACCAGAGGTAGTACGTATCTTGGCGTAATCTGGCCGGTTACTAATACCGCCTGCAGCAGACCGACCACCGGAAGCAGCAGCAATCCGATCGCAGCCGCAATCTCCCATGAGGGCATCGAGCTTAAACGGCGGACACTGCCGGTCAAGATTCCCCGCGCTCGTGCGGCGCGCCAGATTGCCAGCACGCCAAGAATTGCTGCCAGGGGATGCCCTGCCATCGACAGCAACTCGGTGTAGCAATCCAGCAGCGAGCTCGCCGTAGGGCGCGACCACATCGCCAGGCCATAAGGGCTGATGCTTGCGCGCAGCAGCGGAAGAAAAACCAGCAGCGGCAGGCCTCCTCCACAAAAGGCCAGCCAGACTGGCCAGTCCACTCTTCTTCGTGAAATGGAGCGAACCAGTTCCCCCAGCGCCAGCGGAAAGACGAGCATCACTGCCCCGTAGTGGCTGCCGACTGCGCCCGCACAGGCTGCGAACAGACCCAGCAGCGCCCAACGTCGCCGAACATTTTCGCTCGCGGCTTGCCAGCAAACCAGAGCCAGCCCGCAGAAGCCGAGCACAAGTCCGTACGGACGCGCCTCGTAAGCGAAGGGGTATGCTCCCGTGATCCAGAACGCCAGCATTCCGACCAGGCCGTACAGCGCACTGGTCCGTCGGCGTATGAAGTAAAAAAGACACAAGCTTGCTATCAAAAAACCTATTAGTTCGGGAAAGCGGATGGCGAAATGGCTCGGGCCCAACCACTCTTGCGAGAAGCGTGTGAGCAGGTAAAAACTCGGCGGCATCGGGCCAGTCCCCGATGCCAGCTTCGACCAAATGGCCGTCGCACTGGGCAGAGCCGCAATGTGGTAAGTGTAGAGTTCATCCAACCACATCAGTTTCCAGTAGGCGAGCGTAACGCTGGCGCTGAAATACAGCAGCGAGAAGCCGACAATAAACCCTATGGGGCTTCGCTCCAGAACCCGGGAGAAACTCCGCGCACTCTTCTCCAAGTGGGAAAGAAATCTGGAAAAACCATGATCCTTTTCACGGATTGCCTCCCCGAGCTCAACGGTCCGAATTTTCGTGATCACCAGGTTCATTTTGCGAACTCGGTTGGGATTCGTGACTCCAGAGGACAGAACGCGGGGAGAGGTGAGCGTCGTGCCGGTAGGGCTCGCACGAGGCGATGAAAAGTCTATAGACGCGCCCGCCTAACCGGAATAGCACGTTTGTGCCACTGGCAAAATGCGCGCCCTTTCAATCACTTCCAATCAGTCGCGGGTGCGCTGCGACAAAACAACAAGACAGCCTGTTCTCCGGGACCACTGGACCTGTTGGAATTGTCCTCCACGGCCAGCGGCCTGAGCCCCATCTTGAGGATGTTGCTGTTCATTTTGTGCTTGGCCTCGATGATTGTCGCCCGACCGTAACTGTTCATCGTCGACTGAATGGAGGCGTGCCGCATTCACTCGCGCTGCATCGAAATGGGTCGCACCACTACGTCAGGATTGCGGACAAACAGGGAGCTATAGGGTGATGGCTCGATTTCGAATGCCGAGTCGTCCCTTTCCTCAGAAATTCAGGCCTTATTGGTGAGAGCCGCGCGAATACGCCGACCCACGATCGCATCTTCGCCGGGCTGCAACATCCATACCCCAACCACGAGCGTGTTTGCATCCGCTGGGATGCCCTGGTTGGGCTTTTGCCCCGTGTTCGGGTTGAGTTCAATCGAAGGCGTCTCCCTGCGCAAAGCGTCGACGATCTGCTCAGTGGTGACGCCAGTCACCGCCGGGTCGAAGCGTATGAGCAGATGTGGAACATGGTTGGCAATCTTCGGAACCACCGTCTCCGTCCTTACCGAAGGGATGCCCTTCACCGCACTCGCAATGAGATCGGCCCGCTTCTGGTAGTCGCCTTGCATCGACTCTTCCGTGTGCGACAGAACCCAGTCGACCGCCGCAACCATCCCCACAATCTGCTCTTTAGCCACCTTCATCCCGCGGCCGATTCCGTCTCCCGGATTATTGTTTTTATGCGCCAGATCCGTCAGGACCTTCCTGCCCAGAAGCAGGCCTGCGTTCTGCGGACCGCGAATTCCCTTACCACCGGAAAACGCTACAAGGTCGAAGCCCATGCCTGTGTACTTCCATAGATTCGAGATCGGAGGCATGTCCGCGGCTGCGTCCAGGTGGCACGGAATCTTGTACTCGTGCGCCACCCGCAGCCACTCTTCTCGACCAATCTGCGCGCTGCCTGCGATCCCATCCTCGTCTTCCGCCGCGTTGAAAAAATTCGTCATCACTGCGTTGCCTGCGGCGCATGCGCGCTTGTAGTCGTCGAGCGTGACCACTTCCGTAACTCGTGCCCCGCAGAGATACATGGCGCGGTCATACTCATAGCGGTGCGCCTGCTGCACGATGACCTGATTCTTCTTCCCGTCAATCGCCTGCGGCATGTCCAGAATGTCGATGTTGTTTGCGTACTGCAGGCAGGCCGCAGTCGCCAGGCTGATGGCTCCCGAGGCTCCCGAAGTCACAACCGCGCCCTCGCACTTGAGGCGACCCGCGATGTACTCGCCTGCCTTCCGCTGCAGCTCGTGCAGACGCACAGGATGAAGCGCTGCCTTCTGCACTGCGGCCAGAACCTCCGGAGGCATGCAGGCAGCCGTCAGGGTGGTATAGGTGCCGGCAGCGTTGATAATCGTCGGCACTCCGAGTTTTGCATAGTAGTCCTCACCATCTGGCGATGGCGCCGAAATAGCCTTGGCAGAGGAAACCAGAGGCGCCGCGCCCAGGGCCGCGAGGGCAACCTGGGACGACCGGAGAAAACGCCTCCGCGTATAGAGATTGCGAGTGCCGGAGTTGGACATTTGTGAGCCTTCCGTTGCTAGTGGAATAGTCTCCTTATTCTATTGCTTCTGTCCTTGCTTGCGGGCTTAGAAAATGTATTTCAGGGCGAGCTGTAAGCGCCACGCCGTTCAACACCATGTTGGCCGATCCGCGATGCTATCATGCCAAAACAATAATGCTTGCTGGATTCGAGCCAAAGGATGATTCACCATGGCAATCGTGACACCACGCAGTTCGACGACCGGCACTGCGCCTGAGACCTCTTCCTCCTATACAGCTCCGCTGACGGTACTGACCACGTTGTTCTTCATGTGGGGATTTCTCACCTGCCTGAACGACATTCTGGTGCCGCATCTGAAGGCGATCTTTGATTTGAGCTACGCCAAAGTGATGCTCATTCAATTTGCCTTCTTCGGAGCGTATTTCCTTTTCTCGATCCCGTCGGCCAAACTCATCGACGCGGTCGGCTACCAGAAGACCATGGTGCTGGGACTTTACACCATGGGTCTGGGTGCTTTCCTGTTCATTCCCGCGGCGACCGTGCCGTCCTTTCCACTTTTCCTTGGCGCACTCATGATACTGGGTGCGGGAATTACCGCTCAGCAGGTCGCGGCCAATCCATACGTCAGCGTGCTGGGGCCTGCGCGAACCGCATCCAGCCGGTTGAATTTGACTCAGGCATTCAATTCGCTAGGGACCTTCCTCGCGCCCTGGTTTGGCAAGGCGTTCATTCTGAGCGGTACAGCCCTGAGCATGACAGAACTGCGCCAGCTTTCGCCCGATGCTTTGCACGCCTACCGGCTGCATGAGGCGTCCAGCGTCAAGATCCCGTATTTGGGACTTGGTCTTACTCTGCTCGTTCTCGGCGTCTTAATCGGAAGGTTCAAGCTTCCGGCCATGCCCGCGGCCCAGCGTAGCCTTGGCGATAAGTCCGCGGGGAGCGTTTGGAAGCATCGCCATCTGGTGCTGGGGGCGGTTGGAATCTTCGTGTATGTAGGAGCCGAAGTTTCTATCGGCAGTTTCATGGTGAACTATTTCAGCCAGCCTGATATCGGCAATATCACCGAGAAGGTGGCGGCCGGATTCGTCTCCTTCTATTGGGGTTGCGCCATGGTAGGACGTTTCATTGGGTCTGCCGTGCTGCAAAAAGTCCGCACCGGAATCGTGCTTGGCTTCGCAGCCCTGATGGCCGGTTTGCTGGTGTGCGTTTCCATGGCAACTACGGGATCGATGGCCATGTGGAGCATCATCCTGGTCGGCTTCTTCAACTCCATCATGTTTCCCAGCATCTTTACCTTGGGCATCGCCGAGTTAGGTCCACTGACCGGAGACGGATCCGGCCTGCTCATCATGGCGATCGTCGGAGGAGCAATCATCCCTGTCGTCCAGGGTTTTATTGCAGATCGGATCGGGATTCACCACGCCTTCATTCTGCCTGTCCTGTGTTATTTGTATATCGTCTTCTACGCGCTCAAAGGATCGAAGCCGGTTGCCACCTCCTGATCTCCCTTGGGCGAGCAAACTCTGACAAACGGCGCAGACGTACCGTGTATTAGGAGACTGCGGACAACGGTACCTACTCAGGCAGATATTCGGCTCAAACCATCGAGTGCTAGTTTGTCCACGGCCACGACGGCAAATCTGAAACTGAGCGGCACATATTCGGCGTCATCGTTCCTACTCAGCGCCAATTGGGCGTTGAGTTTTCGCAACGTTAGCTTGTAGTCAGCGCGTTGCGCCATTTCCATGTCCTATTGCAGCTTCGCGTACTCCGCCTTGGCTTGTTTCAGGATAGGGATGTCGGGGTCGGCGTCTTTCCAGAGGGTGTGGAAGTCTTCGTAGGCAGCGAGCGCCCTTACGCGGGCGGCATCGGCGTCTGCTCCCTGCGAGCTTTTCGACTGCAAGGCGCTGGCACGAGCGACTCCCAGATGCGCCAATGCGCCGATCGGTGCGTTAAGAACAACTCCGGGGTGGTCGAGAATCTTTTGGAATTCGGCGGCAGCGGCTGCACCTCTATTCGCAGCCAGATAACATTCGCCCCGCAGGTAGGCCGGGTATAAACGAAAAGTTATTCCTAGTTCGTACGGCGCAGCGATCGCGAGCGCCTCGTTCAGCTTGGTGGCCTCTCCGCTTCGGAATGCGGTAGCCAAGCGAATTGAGGTCGCCAAATTTGACTGCACGATGGTGTCCTGCGGGAACCGTGAGTTGAGGTCGTGGGCAAGTCGGGCAGTCTGGGCGGAATCGCCTGCCAATGCCAGCGCCGTGGCCGCGATCGACACAACTTCCTTGCCGTTGGAGAGCGCCAAGGCGGATTGAGCTTGCCGCTTTGCCAAAACCAAATTGCCCACCAGCGCCTCGCGCACAGCAGATTGCGCCTCGTAAGCGGCGGCCGTTTCCTTCTTGTCGGCGCGTTGGGCAGAGTCCACCGCGCGGCGTGTGAGCTCCCGCGCCTGAGAAATATGGCCAGCATACGCGGCGGTGTCCGATTGATAGTGGAGGACCACGTCTTCCCACCCAGGGCTGCGTATCAACCCGGCTGCCTCCTTCTCCATGCCGGCCGTATCGTGTTGCAAGAAATCAATCATGTAGAGATTGTCGTGAAGAGACTTGCTGTCGAGATTGAGCGCCGTTGCCCTCTGGGCCGTCGCTTTGGCATCCTCCATACGATTCAAGTGGATGTAGGCGGAGACGATGTTCGAGAACACTAGCGCATTTCCAGGGTTGAGTTTCCAGGCTTCCTGGAAAGCAGGGAGTTCCTTGTCGTACTCGCCCAGGTGGCCGGCGACCACTCCCAGATTGCCGACCGCATACTGGTCCCGCGGGTAGAGTTGCTCCCACAATTCATAAGTCTTGCGGGCAGCTTCCATATTTCCGGTTCCCATGGCGTCGTGGCTGGCTGTAATGTAAAGCCTCTCACGCTCACTCAACCGTTCGCGCAGGCCGTAGGCCTTCTGAAGATTCTCCGCCGCCCGAGCGGGTTCGTACAGGTTGTAGAAATTAATCCCCAAGCGGGCGTAGGCCATGGCAAAATTAGGATCGAGGCTGATGGCCTGCTGGAACAATGGAATGGCAGCCGGATAATCGTTCTTAGCGATCATCATCTTGTAGCCCAGGCTATAGGCCTTCAGGGCCTCCAACGAAGGTGTGGTCACCGCCTCTGTTGGCGTGTCATACTTTTGCACTGAGGCGAGCGATTCGCCCAGCCTGCCGCGGATTTCCGCAGCCACTTTTCCCAGCGCATCAAGAACGTCGTTTTTCTCTCTGGCTTGCGCTTCCGCGCTGGCCAGCGATTCACCATTTGCGCAACTGATCGCCTTGAGGAGCAGCAGGTACCGCGTGCCTACCTGCGCGATCGACCCGTCCACCGCCGCCGCACTCCCGGTGCGCTGACAGACCTGGCGAGCCAACTCGTCCGTCAGGCGCGCGTCTTTGGGCTGGGCCATAAGGGAAAGTGTCTGCCCTATGCGCTGGTCGGAGAGCAAATTCAGAAACGGCGACTGTTCCAGTTGTGCCGACAGTCCTTGCCGCAGCGTGCCGTCGAAGATGGGGTCCCCGGTTGAGTTGGCGAAATCGGCGATCACAATGCTGTCTCTTTCCGTGAGCTTCGGCGTTCGATGCGATCGCCAGTACAAGACGCCGCTGACTAACATAAGAGCGATCACCGTTGCGCCAACCGGACGCCACAGTCTCCGAGCCGATTCTTTCTCCTCAATCACCACTCGCGATCGTGCGTGAGTCTCGACAATAAGGCTCTCTTCTTCAGAGAGGACGCGCACCTTGGCGACGAAGCGGTAACCTCGGCCCGGAATGGTGACGATGTAGCGGTGCTTCCCAGCCGTTTCACCCAGAGTTTTTCGCAGGACAAAGATGTTCTGGGCCAGATTGGATTCCTCGACGAAGGTGTCTGGCCAGACGCTCTTCATCAGGTCATCCTTCAAAACCACTTGTTCGCTGTTGCGCACCAGCACCAGCAGGGTCTCGAAGGCCTTCAGTTGTAACGGGACAGGCTGGTTGTCGTGCAGGAGAAGGCGTTTGTCAGGATCAAGCCGGAAAGGACCAAACTCGTATAACCCCTTTCCCTGGTTGTTCATAGCCCACCTGATAAATTTCTGAGAATTCTCTAAAGACTTCTGGGACCGATTGGGAGCAGGATCTCCCCCGTCCCGCTGCGAGGGCCCAGGCTGAACCAACGTGACAAGCAATCTATCACGATTTCGGGGTTGGGCAAAGCGCTGGAGAGACGGAATGACGGCTCACAGAAGAACCGAAATCACCATCGAAACGGAGCGAATCCTGATCATCCGGAGGCGCCGGTCGGTCAGGCTTTGGTGCCGGGAGTGTGGTTGCGAGGTGGAGATGGTGAGTCTCGGGGAAGCTGAGGCGCTCACTGACGTGTCAGGGCAGGAATTTCGCGAGTTTGCTCAGGCACACACGTGTCACCTCTCCGAAAACCGGGAAGGGATCTGCCTCGTCTGTTTGGAGCGGTTGGGGAAGTGGTTGTAACTGGACTCAGGAAAGTAGCAACGGGCTGGTCTGGAATGGGTGTCCAGCAAGAAAAACTGCGAAAAACAAAACATCAATGGAGGAAATTCTCATGAAAAGCGCTTTAGTAACAATAAGTTTCGCGGCGGTGCTGCTGCTCGCGAGTGCCCAGGCACAAGACATAACTATCACGTGGCAGGTGCGCAATCACAACATCAGCAAAGGGTACCTTCCCAAGTTAGCTTCGGATGGGCTACAGAATGTTGTAACCATTGACCAGATCAACCAAGGCAAGCGCACCGCTGACGGATCATTCAATGACATAAGCGCATTCCAAACTCAGATTGGAACCATTGACACCGCATCGGTGTCCTGGGCAGGTGTGTCCGAGTATCTTTACAGTCCGCCCCAAACCACCCCGCAGATTGGACTCGCGCCATCCATCGCTTTGTACCTTGAAACCGCCTACCCAAATTGTGACAGTGCGATCGAGGTCCATCAAGGTGCCCAAGACGCTGAAGGGTCGCTGTGGTATCAGCTCGGGAGCAACTGCTCTCCTGAGTTCTCAGACATCATTTGGGGGAAAGCGATTCACTACGGCACGGGATACAACGCCACGGTGGCTGCCGACCTGAACGAATCGCGTCCCCGAAGAACCACGGTTGTCGAAGCGCACCAGGCAGAACAGGGCACATCCCCTCTTTGGTACAAAGTTGGCGTGCTAACTGGCCAGGGGAAGCTTGGGGCAGCGCCATCCATCATTTGGGGCCCGACAACTGAAATGATGGGAAGCAACGGAGGCGCAACCCAGGGTGTTATTCCAACTGTCTCGGTTGCCAATAATCTCGCGATCGTAGTCTACGAGAGCTCCGAGAGCGATGGCGTATTGTGGTACTCCCTCGGAGAGGTGGATACCGCGACATCCACGATCGCCTGGGGCGATCCCATTTTCTATGGCTATGGCTTCAATCCGACGGTCTCCATTTACGGCGATGGCACCAGTTCCTACGGTCTTGGTGCAGGACGCGTCGTCGTCGAAGCACACCAAACCGGCACCGGCACAGACATAGGGGCGTTGGAGTACACTGCGGGGCTCTTGACAGGCGCTACCCCAACCTCCATCACCTGGAGCACATCCGAGAACAATTCTTATGCCAACGGCTGCTACCCATCCGTCGCATTGTTTTTCGACGGGTCTACCGGAACCACGTCGAGCGTGGGCGTGGCCGAGACGCATGAAACTGCGTGCGGGACTGCGAAGATTAATTATTCGTTTGGCTACTTGACGTCGACTCCATAGCCGCGTTGCCATCTGCGGGAGGGCTGGCCAGTCTGGCCCTCCCGACGGAGCCGGCAGCGGCGTGCAGCCCCTCGATCGACGCCCATCTTCCGCATGGCTGCTAAACTGCCATTCGCGTATGATCCGCGCGATTCGGATCTACGCTCGGGCACCCCCGCTTCGTGAGTCGTTAGGCCTTCCAGGATTCCAGCCTTGGTAACTGGCAGCGGAATGGACGTTCGTAATTTGAAAGTGTGTTTCCGCCGTAGTCAAATCAGTTTGCCTCGCCACTTCCCCAGGCAACTTTGGTCCATCCAGGGACACAAGCAAGCCTTTGCAAGACACCAACGCTGGCCGAACCGGAGACGTGGAAAAAGTGATGTCTGGGCTGAAAGCAACAATTCTCTGCATTGACGATCACTTGAATGGGCTCATCGGCCGCAAGATGTTGCTGGAAAACGACGGCTATAAAGTCCTGGAGGCGACCGGCGGCGACGAAGGGCTGAAGTTATTCCTGTCACACTCTGTGGACGCCGTGGTCCTCGACTATCAGATGCCAGGGATGAACGGTGACGTGGTTGCCGCGAAGATGAAGCGCGTTAAGTCGCACGTCCCGATCATGTTGTTGTCCGGCTACGGGCCATTGCCGAAGAGAAAGCTGAAGGCGGTGGACACCTTCCTGTCTAAGTCCCAGCCGCCAAAGATTCTCTTATCCACCCTACGGGATCTGCTGGACAATCAGACGAAACCATTCTTCAGTCGATGGCTCGATATGTGGAGAAGTCAAAATGAAGGGGTGAAGCAATGAATTTCTTGAAGCGGCTTCTCGGCCAAGGCTGCTCACATCGCTTCCCCTGGCCGCGCATCGATGCCAGCGGCCGTCATTACCAGATATGTCTACTTTGCGGAACCGCATACGAATATGACTGGAGAATGATGCGACGTACTCATCGGTTGCTGGAGGCAGATGCCCACCCAGGGTATGCCGGGTCAGTCCTTTCGTAATCTCCCATTCTTTGTAACAGGTTACATACTCGACTGTGCCCCATGCCGTACTTCCCCCTACTGCGACTCTCGCCGCGTGCCCCGCGGACATGGTTCTTAGAAACTACTCCTGTTGTCCTTCGATGCCGGGACGGTCGTCGTTTACGAGGTAAATTGCAGCTCATCTCTCTTACCGGTGGCTTGCTCAGCTTGTCTAAACCTCTGGATCAGGGTTCCCAGGTAAAGTTGATGTTTCTAACCGGCCGAGGATCGGTGCTGGGCATAGCCGAGATGTTGAGTCCGGTCTCCTGGAGTTTTCAGCCGTTCAAGTTCGTCAGACTCTACGACGACGACGAGGTCAGACTGCAAGCGGCCATTCAGGCATCCCTGGATCGGAACCGTCATGAGCACGGGCAGATGGAAAGGTACAGGGTTTGGTGATCCGGACGCTTTAGTTCTTCAACGGCTGCAATCCTCCGAGCTTACACCCCTTCGCTTAGGGCGGATGCGAGCGTCATGCGCCGAAACCCAAGAAGCAGTCCATCTCTCTGGCGGTTAGGTTTGCGAAACCACCGGCAGTTGTGCGGCATCCCACGCGGCGAGGCCTCCGGCCATCTCGATCAAATGGGTGATTCCATGTTGATGCAGGATACTGGCGGCGATCGAAGAGCGGTAGCCGCCCGCGCAATGGACGGCGATGCGGCGGTCGCGGGGGATTTCGGCGATGCGCTCCTGCAGATGGTTGAGCGGAATATTCACGCTGCCTTCAATGTGCTTGTTCGCCCACTCGCGCGGATTTCTGACATCCAGTACTAGCGGCGGATCGGCGCTGGCCAGCTCCCCTGCCACCATGGGAGCACTTATGCGCTCGGTCGGCCAGACTAAGTCTGGTCGTTCGGCAAGCGCTTCCATGCCTCGGTGCAGGTATCCTTTGACGTGATCGAAACCGATACGGCCCAGCCGTAAAGCGGCTTCCTGCTCGCGTCCCGGTTCAGCGATGATCACGATGGGCTTGGCGCGATGGAGGACGGTACCGGCCCAAGTGGCGTATTGCCCTCCGAGTCCAATGTTGATGCTGCCGGCGAGGTGACCCTTGGCATACTCGGAGGCTTCACGGACGTCGAGGATCTGAGCGCCCGCGTCTCCCATCCGAAGGACCTCGTCCAGATCGATGGGATGGAGAGCTTGTTCGAGGCTCTTGTCCAGCGTGGCGCGCTCGCGAGTATTGAGGATGGCGTCGTAGGTGAAATAAGCGGGAGCGTCGGGCTGGTCCGCCGTGACGAGACGAATGAATTCCTCCTTCGACATGGGCTGCAGGGCATAATTCAAACGCCGTTGATCTCCCAGGGAAGAGACCGTATCCGAGGAAAGCTGCTTCCCGCAGAGGGAGCCGGCGCCATGGGCCGGATAGACGAGCAGCTCATCGGGAAGTGGCAAGAGCCGGTTGTACAGCGAGTCGTAGAGATGGGAGCCGAGGTCGTGGGCTGTCCACCCGAGTGATGCTCGCAGGTCGGGGCGGCCGACGTCACCGATGAACAAAGTGTCCCCGGTGAGGACGGCGTAGGGTTTTGCGGAGTCCTTCTTGAGATCGAAGGCCAGGATGGAGATGGACTCGATGGTATGGCCGGGGGTTTCGAGGACTTGCAGGCGCATTCCCGGGAAGTCGAGCGTATCGCCGTCTGCCATCGCCACGAAGGCGTATTCCGCTTGGGCGCGAGAGCCGAGACGGATGGTCGCGCCGCAACGGTCGCGGAGTTCCAGATGGCCGGCGACGAAGTCGGCGTGGAAGTGGGTGAGGAAGACGTGGCGGATCTGAAGGCCGAATTTCTCGGCGTCGGCCAGGTACTGCTGGATGTCGCGTTGGGGGTCGACGATGATGGCGGTCGAACTGGTCTCATCTCCCAGAAGATAGGAGGCGTGGGCCAGGCAGCCCAAGTAGTACTGTTTCAGAATCATGGAAATCTTTCAGCTCAGTGCGCAGGGCGCTGACAATCGCCGGTATCGCGCTCGCGCCTTATCTGAACGACATTGCAAAGTATACCCGGAGTATCCCAAGTTCACTCGCGCGGACTGGCTGTAGGTCCCTCGACGCCACGGATCGTGCCATCCGGTTCGCGCTCGACCGTCGGTGCGTAAAGTCCCAGGAATTGACGACGCCACCAAAGGCCTTGTGTGCGTTTTTCGGACATTGTTGTGAACCAATATTGCCAAATCACAGCGCGGACCTCGCGTGGGGGCTCACGCGGGAAGGGATTCTTCTCAAAAAGAGCGAGAACGTCCTGGTCGTCGGAAAGCAGGCGCACTTCAGTTCTGGGCACGATCGGATATTCCTGCCATGAACCCAACGAAGCAAACCAAAGATTCCAATCGAATCGTGGCTGATAGGGAGCGTAGATTCCAGGTGGCTTAGTCAGGTCCTGAGGTTTGTAACGGAACGGATATGCCACCCAGATTTTTCCATCCTCGGAACCCTGGAACTCGATCTCGTATCGACCCCTGGTCATGATGCCGAAAAGGCCGTATCGATTGGCGATCCGAAAGGGCTCGAGCGCCGCCACCGGCGCGATTGGCAACGGTAGTGGAAAGAACATCCAAATCAACTCGAGCGTGGTGGCATAGAAAATCCAGCCGAGGGTTACGCTGTTCAGAGAAAGCCTCACCACATTAAGCTGCCGACGGAAGCCCTCTTCCGAAGTTAGCACTCGGGTTGGCGCACTGTCGGCGAAGGACCTCTTCCACTGTTGCGGGAGAAAGTGCAGCAGAAAGCGATCATCCAACAAGAGGAACCCCAAGGTCAGGACCAGGTAGTTCAGAAATGTATAGTTGGCTGTGAGAATAATGCCGAGTTCCCACGGGGTCACAATAAAGAAGCACACGATTCGCCAGCGGCGCGGCAGAAACAGCATCCAAACCAAACCCAGCTCCAGCGCCAGCGTAGCGTAGACAGTCGAAGCATGGAACCAGTGCGGCAGATGCTGGACGTACCAACCGATCCAGGTGGGCAGCGGACCGTTCTGATAGTACTCGTCCATGGCAGTGAAGTGGCGCCACTCGGGGTCTCCACCGATAATCTTCGCGGCACCAGACTCGAAGTAGATGCGAAACCATTCCCACTGAAGCAGGAACAGGCTGGCGCGCGATGGCGCCGATGCCAGGCCAAAGCCCGGGCGGAATCCGGGCGGGGCAAAGAAAAAAGCAATAAATCCAGCTTCGAGCAGCATCCCGTCTGATTGATAGCTGGAAAAGTCTTGCGCGGCGCTAACGAATGAAAGGAAGCACACGAAACAAATCGCCAGCATTCCCCGCGGCCACGCGTCAAGCACCAACAGCAGCGACGCGCCCATGCCCACCCAACACAGGGCAGTCAGCATATGCGAACCGCTCGCAAGCCACAGCAACGTGGGCGCAAACCACAGCCCGCGGCTGTAGCCAAATGAATGCAACACGGCCTGCAGATATTCGTTTGCGGGGAGAATCCCTTCCGGCCCAATGAGCCCACGGATCTGAAAGACGAGGGAGAAAAAGGCGGAAAAATAGATACAGCCGAGTGCCCGCAAGAAGAGCCATCGTGGAATCAGGCGCTGAAACGCGCCATGCTCCGAGTCGAACAGCCAGCGGACGGCGGACGCCACCCAGTCCATGAGCGTGGGCAATTATACCGATATAGGTGATGCTGAGACTGAATACTTCGAGGAACGGACCGGGTATCGACTAGACCAGAGCTGCTTTATATAAGGCGACGAGTTTTCCCCAGGCGCGCTCGGCTTCAGGCTTGTTGTAGATCGGCACGCCGTCCCGGACGGGCATATCGGGCACGCACCAGCCATGCAGGGCGGAATATACTTCGATTTCGGCCGCAACCTTGGCGGCTAAAAAGGCTTCCTTCAGCTTGTCCTTAGCGTCGGGCTGACGTGAGTCGTCGTTGGAAGCGATCCCGAAATACATGCGAGCCTTGATCTTCGGCGCGAGCAGATGCGGGCTATCGGGCTTGTCCGTCACCAAGCCCCCGCCGTGGAACGACGCGCCCGCACCAATGCGATCGGGCAAGAGCGCGGCGGTCCTCACCACCAGCGGCCCGCCCATGCAGTAGCCTTGAGTTCCAATCTTCTTTCCCTTGTTCACTTCTTTTTGCGCATCGAGGAAGGCAACATAAGCGGCGGCATCCTTCTCGGGGTTGCCGGGGGCGTTCACCGACGCCATCAGGGGCTTGAGTTTCGCCAGATCGTCCGGATTCTGGAAGTTGAAACTGGAGGCATCCGAGAACGGAGCTTTGGCAACGCGATAAAAGGGATTGGGCACAAGAACGGAATATCCCTCAGCGGAAATGCGCCGGGCAATTGCTCGCATCGAGGGCCGTAAGCCGAATGCGTCGGGCCACACGAGTACTCCCGGATAAGACCCGGACTTGGGATGAATAAAGGCGGCGTCGCAAGTTCCGTCCGGAGTCTTGATCTCAACGTCTGCTTCGACCAGCTCGAGGCCCACTGCCGCGGCCGACTGTACGGTCGCGGCGAGGCCCGCACCCACCAAGAGGGTGGCAAAGTCGCGTCGTGTAATGTCTCCGGGATGCGGGGGGTTCGTCGGCTGGTTTTTCTGGTCGTCTAGCATGGCTTTTCCTTGAACGAGTTTATCGCTTTTCGCTGTGGAAGCACAGCTCCTCAAACGATCTCGTTTCGTATTTCAGGCTCCGTATCCGTGCGTCATAGATCTTAGCTTCGGCTCGGGGCTGAACCGTGGCAATCTAGCTGATGGTAACCTTGCTCTGGGGAACGTAGTCTGTATAATCGCTCTGAGGTTGTCGTGGAGAAAGCGGAAAGAACGAGCGTTTCTGTCGGTTCAGTGCCGTGGTGGCGCTGGACGCTGGTCACGTTTGTCATGTTTTCGCTCCTCGTTACTCTGGCAACACGAACCTTCCCAGTTACAATTCACCACTCGACAACGGTTCAGTCCAGTTCGCTGCAGGGTATGCGGCAGCATATGGATCGCGACGCGGTTCGTTGGACTGTTCCTGCTGCCAGCCTGGCGGTAGCGCAGGCTCCCACGTTCTATCCCGGTATGGCGCCGGCCGGCCCGCCTCTTCCAACTCTCCTCGTTGAGCAGAATCTCTACAATCGACCGCCTCCGCCTGCTGATCTTCTCCTCCGTTCTTAAAGACTAGTCATTCCAACTGAACTTTAGCTCCGTACTCATTGGCGCGACCTGTCGCCAGCGACTGGGGACATGCCGGAGTGAGTTCGCAAGAGAATTGAGTCGATTGGAAGCAGTATGATGGCTTTTTCACCATTCGAAGGCGTGGGGATTTGGAGTGAAACAATGACGCTGCAACGCAGACACATCGCGATTGGAGTGGTTGTAGCGCTTGCCGTGATTTTCGCGATCGCTTTGCTTATGAAGCGGTCCCTGGGTGACGCGAATGCCAAAGAAGCCGACGAACCGGCGCAACGGCTTGCGCCAGTCGTCTTGGCCACCCGCGGCCCGCTCGAAAACGTGATCACCCTCACGGGTGAATTCCGTCCGTTCCAGCAGGTCGATGTTCACGCGAAGGTAGCGGGCTATATTCGCCAGATTTTTGTCGATGTGGGGGACAAGGTCAAGGCGGGGCAGGCGCTGGCAATTTTGGAGGTCCCCGAGCTGAATGCGCAGGTCATGGGCGCGCAGGCGGACATACGGCGCAGTCAAGATGCGATTCGCCGCGCGCAAAGCGAAATCGAACGGGCGGAGTCTACGCACCGGGCTTACCACGCAGCATATACACGACTCAAGCAGGCGTCAGAGGAGCGTCCGGGCTTGGTTGCCGAGCAGGAACTGGACGATGCGATGGCGAAAGATAGAGAGTCAGACGCGCAAATCAGCAGCACTCGCGCGGCTCTGGCGGAATCGCAGAACCAGGTGGGAATGGCGCAAGCCACTCTTGATCGTCTGTCGGCCCTGCAGGCTTATTCCCACATCACAGCTCCGTTCGCGGGTGTAGTCACCAAGCGGTACGTCGATACTGGCGCCCTGATCTCAGCCGGAACCTCATCCGAGACTCAATCACAGCCTGTGGTTCAACTAGCGGAGTGGTACCTGTTGAGGTTGGTGATTCCGGTTCCCGAATCCGCCGTGCCGCAGCTGCACTTGGGCAGCATAGTACAAGTGCACGTTCTCGATTTGAATCGAGACTTCCAGGGCCGCGTCGCCCGCTTCGCCGACGCACTCAATGATGAAACGCGGACCATGCACACCGAGATCGACGTGGAGAACCCGCAAAACACTTTGACAGAAGGCATGTACGCCGAGGTAAGGCTGGTGTTGCGCGGGAACAAGGACGCGCTCACGGTTCCAGTGCAGGCTGTGGTCCAAGCAGGCAACGAGCACTACGTGCTGGCTCTGGACGGTCAGAATCGCGTGCAGAAGCGGAACGTTGAATTAGGGGAGCAAACCTCCGCGAGCGTGGAGATATTGCACGGCCTTTCTGAAAATGAACGAGTGATCAGCGCCGATCAGTCCGACTACCAGATCGGCGAGGTGGTGAAGCCCAAGTTGGAGCCAGGATCCGCAGGTGCGAGCCCAGGTCAGGCGGGAGAGCGAAAGTAATGCCAAGATTTGCTCTGAAGTATCCGTTCTTCGTGATCATGCTTTGCCTGGTCATCGCCGTGGTTGGATTGACGACCGTGGTGCGGATGCCGGTGGATCTGTTCCCGCAGATCAAGATTCCAGTCGTGGTGGTGGCGACCTTCTATGCGGGGATGCCTCCAGAGCAGATCGAGGCCGACATTACCGATACGTTCGAACGTTTCTTTACTCTGGGCAGCAACATCGACCATATCGAGTCGCGCTCGTTGACGGGCGTGAGCCTGATCAAGATTTACTTCGAGCCGGGCAGCGATGCCAACGCCGCTCTCAGCAACATCGCTAACCTGGCGATGGCGGACCTTCGGCGGCTGCCTCCAGGCACTTTGCCGCCAGTGGTGCTCAAGTTCGATGCCTCGAGCCTTCCGGTTTGTTTGGTAACGCTAAAAGGGGAAGGGCTGGATGAGACGCGGCTCAAGGATCTGGCGCAATTCCAGGTTCGCAACCAGATCGCGAACGTACCCGGCGCCTCGGTGCCGCAACCCTTCGGCGGACGGTATCGCCAGATCATGGTTTATGTGGATCCTGTCAAGCTGGAGGCTCATCAGCTCAGTCTGATGGACGTGGTTCACGCGGTGAATGATTCCAACTTGATTCTTCCCGCGGGTGACGTTCGCATCGGCCCCAGAGATTACAACATTTATGCCAACGCACAGTTGCCCAACGTGGAAGAACTTAACCGGATACCGCTGAAGACCGTAGGCAACGCGTCGGTGATGGTTGCCGATGTGGGTGAGGCCAAGGATTCGGGCACGCTTCAAACCAACATCGTTCGTATTGACGGGCAGCAATCCGTCTACATCCCTGTGCTAAAGCAAGGCGGCGACAGCAATACCATCACGATTGTGAATGGAATCAAGGCAGCGATCAAGAACTTATTGGACATTCCAAAATCACTCAAGACTGCGGTCGTGTTTGATCAGTCCATCTTCGTCAAGAGTGCAATCAAGAATGTGATGAAGGAAGGCGGAATCGGACTGCTGCTGACCGGAATCATGATTCTCATTTTTCTAGGCAGTCCACGAGCCACGGTGGCTGTACTCCTGTCGATTCCTCTTTCTGCTTTGGTTTGCTTTTTGCTGATGAACGCGATGGGCGGGTCGATCAACATAATGCTGCTGAGCGGGTTGGCGCTGGCTTTTTCGCGTCTGATTGACGACTCGGTGGTGGTGCTGGAAAACATTTTTCGTTACATGGAAATCGGTGAGACCCCAAGAGTGGCGGCGGAAAAGGGTGGGATGGAAGTCTCACTGGCAGTTCTGGCCGCCACATCTACCACCTCGATCGTGTTTTTCCCGGTAACGTTGTTCTACGGCGTTAGCCGCTACCTTTTCATCGATCTCGCCCTGGGAGTGGTCCTGTCTATCTTTGCCTCGTACATCTTTGCCATGACAGTAGTGCCGCTGTATTGCGCGCACTTCATCCACCTCGAGGACGTTGGGGAAGAGATCGAACACGACTCAGAGAAGAAATCCGTTTCACGCTCTTTCTTCAAGAGATTCCTTGGCCAGTTCAATGAGCGCTTTCAGAAGCTCTTGGATCTCTACGAACGTTGGGTGAATCGCGCCCTGGCCCGACCAGGGAGAACGGTGGCGTGGATTGCTGTGGGGATCGTTGTGGTCCTGGTGGGAGTTTTTCCCTTCGTGGGGACGGCGTACTTTCCACGCACCGATCCCGGCCAGTTCGTCATAAACGTCAAGGCACCCAGCGGTTCCCGGCTGGAGGTCACCAATCAATACATCGCGCGTGTCGAGAACGATATCCACCAGGTAATCGATCCCCACGACCTGGGGATGATCGTCTCCAATATCGGGATCACCCCCGACCTCTCCGCCATGTACACCAGCAACTCGTCCATGGATACAGCCTTTGTCCAAGTGAGCTTGAAAGAAGACCACAAGCTCGGCAGCTATGAATACATGCGGCGGGTTCGCCGCAAACTGTCCGAGGACCTGCCGGAACTCGATACTTATTTTCAGGCGGGGGGACTGGTCGATTCCGTGATCAACCTGGGATTACCCGCTCCCATCGATGTCCAGGTCAGGGGCAACGATCTCAACGGCGCTTATAGAGTGGCGGCGAATATTGCCCGGGAGATTCGAAGCCGCAAGGGAGTGAGCAGCGTGCTTATTCCCCAAAATCTTCTCTATCCCGGGCTGCAGCTGAACATCGATCGCGAACGCGCCAGCTTGGTTGGACTCACCCCGAAACAGGTGGTGGACAACGTGATTACTGCGCTGACCTCCAATGGCATGATCGAGCCCAGTTACTGGATCGATCCCAAGACAGGCAACAACTACATGCTTACCGTGCAGTACTTCGATAAGCAGATCCAGAACATGAGCATTGAGGATTTCAAGCAAATTCCGTTGCGTGCTCCGAATATCAAGAATTACACGCCATTGCAATCCGTGGCCGAGATAACGCCGATGAATACGCCGACCGAGGTCGATCACTATCAACTTCAGCGCGTCATCGACGTCTATGTGATGCCTTCGGGCGAGGCGTTAGGTGGAATCAATCGCGAAGTAAACGACATTGTCAGTCACCTGTCGCTGCCGGAAAATACACGGGTCGAAGTGCTCGGGTCCGTTGTCGGAATGCAGGAATCGTTCAAGCGCTTTTCCATCGGCCTTGTGCTGGCTATCGTGCTGGTCTACCTGATCCTGATGTCGCAGTTCACCTCTTTCATCGACCCGCTGATTATTCTAGTTGCGATCCCTCCCGGATTGGCGGGAGTCGTACTGATTCTTTGGCTGACGCACAGCACGTTCAACATCATGTCGCTCATGGGCGTAATCATGATGACTGGAATCGTGGTTTCGAACAGCATCCTGATCGTCGAGTTTGCGCGCCAGTTGCAGAAGGAAGACTTCTCGCTGCAGGAGGCGCTGGTGAGGGCATGCAAGATTAGGCTGCGCCCTATTCTCATGACATCTCTAGCGACTTTGTTGGGCATGCTTCCGATGGCGCTAGGCCTGGAGACAGGGAGCGAACAATACGCTCCGCTGGCGCGGGCCGTGATCGGCGGTCTGGCGGTTTCGGTGGTGGTCACCGTTTTTCTGGTGCCCGCGGTCTATCTGATAGTTCACGGCAAAGATGAAACCAATAAGGAAGAGGAGGAACAGCCGGCATGACGTGGAGACTAACGCTTTTGCTGGGCGCTCTCGCGCTTTCAACTCCCACGCTCTCAAGACAAGGCCTGGGGCAGTCGGTGCCGGCGTTGCCGGGCCCGCCGTCCTCGAACCCGGCAAGGCTCAGCATGAAAAACGCGGAAGCGCTGGCGCTGAAAAATAATCCGGCGATTTCTGTCGCGCGGCTCAGTGCACTAGCTTCAGAGCAGGTGACGCGGGAAGTGCGATCGAATCTCTGGCCCCAAGTCTATGGCAACCTGACAGCCGTCGATGCCGAAAACAACAGCCGCATTACCGCGGGAGGATTGAACAATCCAATCGTCTACACGCGAGCTGCCGGCGGAGCTACGGTGAGCCAGCTCATCACAGACTTTGGCCACACCACGAACCTGGTCGCCGGTGCGCGCCTTCAGGCAAGAGCCGACGAACAGAGTGCAGCTGCTACGAAGCAAGACATTTTGGTGGCCGTGGACCAGGCCTTTTACAACGCGCTGCAGACGCATGCCGTGCTGCGAGTAGCAGAGCAGACGGTAGCCTCGCGGCAGTTGTTATCGGACCAGGTCTCGGCTCTCACGAGGAGCAAATTAAAGTCGGACCTGGACCTAAGCTTCGCCAACGTGAATCTGGCGCAAGCGAAGCTTCTCTACCTGGATGCGCTAAATAACGACAAGGCTTCTATGGCAACGCTTTCGGCGATTCTGGGATACGCCACTCTCGAAACATTCGAACTGGTGAACGACACCGAAACGCTGGCCCCGCCGCCCGCCGATGTGGATCCGCTGATCGCTGACGCGTTTGCCAAGCGTCCCGAGATTCTGGCCCTGGAATTTCAGTCCCAGTCGGCGGAGAAGTTGCATCAAGCAGAGCATGACCAGTTCTATCCGACGATCAGTGCCCTCGGAACGTTTGGAGATTCTCCGGTGCGAGATGATCGCATCTATGGGCCTTACGCTGCTGCCGGAGTGAACGTGGAGATTCCGGTGTTCAATGGATTTCTTTACTCAGCGAAGTCGCGCGAAGCCGACTTGCGAGCCCAGGCTGCCAGGCAGCGTCTAAACGATCTTCGAAACCGTATCGCGCGCGATGTGCGCACCAGCTGGCTGGAGGCAAACACAGCATTTGACCGCGTGAGCGTGAGTGAGCAGTTGTTGGCCCAAGCGAATCAAGCGCTTGATCTCGCGCAGACGCGCTACAAGCTGGGCCTTAGTTCGATTGTGGAACTCAGCCAGGCGCAGCTGCAGCAGACACAAGCTGAGATCGGAAGCGCGCAGGCCGGATATCAATACCGCCTGGCCTTGTCAGTTCTGCGCTATCAGACTACGGGACTGTGACCTGACTCAGGGAGAGTTCACGGCAGAGTGCCGCGCCGCCAGCGATGCCGGCATCGGCGCCGTAGTGGGCCGTCAGCAAGGGGATTTCCTGGCAATGCGAATTGACGCACCAAATGGGCAGCTGGTCGCGTATTTCTCCAAAGAAGGGTTGCAGCATGGAAGCTGCGCCGCCGCCGATAATCATGACGTCGGGCTCGAGCAGGTCTACGATATTTCCCAGCCACACGCTGAGAAAGAAGGCGGTTTCCTGTAACACATCTTTAGCCAGCAAATCGCCTGCGACACAAGCTTCACCCACCATCTGACCGGTGATGCGGTCAAGATGGCCTCCGGCCTGTTCCAGGATGGCAGAGCGACGCCCCGCAGCGATTTGTTCGGAGGCGCGTCGGGCAATTGCCGGTCCGGATGCCAGAATTTCAATGCAACCCAGCTTGCCGCATTTGCAACGCGGGCCGCGGTAGTCGATGCTCATGTGACCGCCTTCACCCGCGGCTCCGGTACGGCCGTGATGAATGCGGCCATTGAAAACGATTCCAGTACCAATCCCGGTGCCGATGGTGGCGCAGAAAATGTTCCGATAACCACGGCCCGCGCCCCATATGGCTTCCGCGAGAGCAGCGGCGTTGCCGTCATTGTCGACACGAACGGGCACGCCATACGACTTCGAAATCAAGGAAGCAAGCGGGAAATTACGCCAGCTGGGTAGGTTCGGAGGATTGATTATCACGCCAGTTCGCGGATCGAGCGGACCGGGGGCGCAAATCCCAATACCCGAGATCAAACCCTGCGACGCAGGTTTGAGATCGGTCGCAGCGCGGACCGAGTCGATCGCGGAGGTCACGGCGGCCAAACCGGCGGCCGCATCCGTTGCCACCATCGGGATTCGCGTCTGGTGGGTGATTTCGCCGCCGGAGTCTACCAGGCCAGCTGCCACTTTTGTACCGCCGACGTCCACCCCGATGAAGCATGGGCCTGAAACTTGCATCATACAATTCGCGCAGGGCACCCAGCTGCGCATTCGTGGAGCATACTCTATTCAGTTTAGAAACACTAAGTTGTATGATTTCAGCCAAAGTTATCCGATGTCATCTTCCAGGTTCACAGAGGAAGGACGAAGCTGAGCATCAAAGCTAAAGACCAGGCGCTGATTCAGATCGTGGACTCCGCGTTGGCGGAGGCCACGCGCCGAAGCGGTAGGTGGCTGGTCTGCCGTCCCGGGTGTACGCAGTGCTGCATCGGAGCGTTTCCCATCAATCAGCTCGATGCCCTGCGTTTGCGGCGAGGACTTGCTGAACTTGCATTGCGCGCGCCGCAGCATGCCGAGGGCGTACGCGAACGCGCTCGCGAGGCGGTTGCCCGTTTGTCAAGAGATTTTCCGGGCGATCCTGTAAGCGGCGTGTTGGACGAAGGAGACGACGCGGCTGAGCGTTTTTCTGACTTCGCAAACGATGAGCCTTGCCCGGTCCTTGATCCTGCAACGGGAAATTGTGAACTCTACGAGTCCCGCCCCATGACCTGCCGCGTGTTTGGACCGCCGGTCCGCGTCGAGGATGGTTTGGGAGTCTGCGAACTGTGCTACCAGGGCGCTGCGGACGAGGAAATTGCCGCGTGCGAAATGAAGCCTGACCCGGACGACCTGGAATCTGCCTTGTTGAAGGCGCTCGAAGACAGCACGGGAACTCGGGGAGACACGATCGTCGCGTTTTGTCTGGCGTCGTAGCAGATCGGGAGATGAGCGGATCGAGATACGAGAGAGAAGTTCAGGTTTTCTTTTTCTCCAGCTCAGCCCAGCGTGCGTAAAGCGTATCCACCTTTTCCTGAGCCGCTTCCATCTCCGCGTGGGCAGTCATCAGCCGCGGGCCGTCGCTGACAATGTCGGGATCTTCAAGCTGGGCGCGTTTGGCTTGCAGTAAATGCTCGGCATCGGCGACGCGCTGCTCAATTGTGTCGTATTCCCGCCCTTCCAAATACGAAAGCTTTCTTTTCCCCGGCGACTGGCGGGCGTTCTCCGCAGACACCGTAGGGCGCGCTGCGGGGCGGCCACCATCCCTCACCATCTGCTTTCGCTCTTCCAGCCATGACTCCCACTGCGAGTAGTCGGCGAAAAGTCCGGCGCCGCCCTGCCCATCGAGCCCGAGAACCACGGTGGATACGCGGTCCAGCATATAGCGGTCATGCGTAACCAGCACGAGTGAGCCGCGAAATTCCAGCAGGCCTTCTTCCAGTATGTCGAGCGTCGGGATGTCGAGGTCGTTGGTGGGCTCATCGAGCAGGAGAACGTCGGCGGGCTGAAGCATGAGCTGTGCGATCAGCACTCGCGCCCGTTCGCCGCCAGAAAGCCGACCGACCGGCTGATTCAGCTGCTCGCCCGCGAACAGGAATTTTGCAGCCCATGAGGCCACGTGGATCATGCGGTCTTGATACACCACGGAATCGCCTTCCGGAGCCAGCGCGCGGCGCAGGGTTACATCGGGATCGAGTTCGCGGTTCTGGTCGAAATACACGATGCGCAGCCAGTCGGCGCGGCGAATCTCTCCGCTTACCGGGGCTGATTCTCCGCGCAATATTCGGAGCAAACTTGTCTTTCCGCTGCCGTTCGGCCCCACCAACCCCACCTTCATTCCGGCCGTGATCACACAGTTGAGCCCGGCAAACAGGGTGCGGCCGCCAATTTCGCAAGTGACGTCTTCCAGTTCGATCAGGCGCTTGGTCTTTCGATCGGTGGCGGAGAAGTCGATCTGGGCGGTTCCGCTGCGGCTTCTGGCATTCAGGTCCGCGAGTTCGCTCATTAACTCGCCCGCCTTGTCGATGCGCGCCTTGGATTTTCTTGTTCTCGCTTTGGCCCCACGGCGAAGCCACTCGATCTCCTTATGAACCAGGTTCTCCAGCGCTTCCTGATGCCTCGACTGCGCGTGCAGGAACTCTTCTTTCTTCTCCAGAAACCGGCTGTAGCTTCCGGAGATCCGCAGTAACCCGTCCGGATAAGTCCGGTTGAGTTCCACCATTTCGGTGGCAACGTTCTCCAGGAAGTAACGATCATGACTCACCACCACGCAGGCGAACGCGGCCGCCGCCAGCAAGCCTTCGAGCCACTCGATTCCCGCGAGATCCAGATGATTCGTCGGTTCGTCCAGCAGCAGGATATCCGGTCCTTGAACGAGAGCTTCGACAATGGCCAGCCGTTTCTGCCAGCCACCCGATAGAGCGGACGCTTCCCCTTCAAGGTTTTCGAAGCCAGCGCGTCCCAGAGTTTCGGCAAAACGAGTGCCCCGTTCCGACTCCGGCACCGCGGCCCGCACCATGGCGCTTTGGGCAACGGAGCGGACAGTAGCTCCGGGCTTGAATTTCGAGTCTTGCTCCACGTAGCTGAGGCGGATGCGTTTTCGGACCGCGATTTCGCCGCTATCGGGGCTCACGTCGCCCGCGAGAATCCGCAGCAGCGTGGATTTACCGGAGCCGTTCGGACCGATCAGCCCGATGCGGTCGCCCTGTGAAACCGTGAAGCAGATGTTCTGGAAGAGCGGATTGGATCCGAAGGACTTCGAGATTTCCTGCGCATTGATGATCGGCGGCAACGACTTAGGCTCTCCCTGATACCTGAATTGAGGTTATCAGGAAACGCAGATTGCGCGGCCATGCCTTGAACCGATGCGTCCATTGGGGACGCTGCATACTCTTGCCCTTCATGGCTAAAATAAAGGCAGATCTCCGCAGGGGCGCCAGCTATGGACGACAGCGACCGGGATCGCTCTTTCCGCGACGGGCAGCAACCGGAACGGAGAGCACGCCCACGCATCAAAATGAAGGTTCCGATGGAGTTGTTTGCTCCTGGCAGCGATGTTCCCCAGCGGGGCGCAACCTCTGACCTGAGTGAAGCCGGCTGCTATATCGAAACGATGTTTCCATTTCCTATCGGAACCACTCTAGAGATGAGTCTCCAGCTTGAAGGGACTCTGTTGGCGGTGGGCACAGTGGTCACTTGCGACCCGCAAGTGGGAAATGGAATCGAGTTCAGCAAAATGCTGCCCGAGGATCAAGAGGAGCTGCGGGCCTACGTGAAGGCCGCGCAGCAAGCCGAATGACTTAAGTCAAGCGCTATTTCCAGCCAACGACAAACTTCCAGTGGGCGTTCATAATGTCTTCATGTCTCCGGATAAGACTATCCGCCGCCTGAAGACCTACGCCGGCACTCAGGGATACGTCTACCAGTACTACTTCGTGGGTCAGCGAGCCGCGCTCGCCAGCGATCCTGAGGCCCCAGCGACCGAATTCGTTTTCGACGTCACCTCCGATCGCAAGGTGACTTACGCCGTTAGTGTCCTTCTCTCGGAAAACGCGGTGAGCGCTTGGACGACAACACACGGGCGTCCACTCACCGACGCGGAACAGTACGCCGCCGCTAAACTTCGGCTGTTCCGCGCCTTCGACGAACTCGAAGACGTGAAGACCCACGGCCGCCGGCTGGTGATTGACGCGGCCTTACTCGAAGAATCGCTCGCCAGCCTGGGGGTGGAATAGGACGGTGTGATCCAGATCACACTCGCCCGTGACCCTTGCCGTTTCCGCCTGCCCGTTCTTTGCGCAGAATATAATGCGTGGAAGGGACGGGTTCCCCTGGGGTTCCAGGCCGTACTTGCATTAAACTCAGCGGACTCTGATACTTACCTAGCCTATGGCTCTACTTTGGTTGCGCTTCGCGCTGGCGTGCTACTTCATCGGGCTGATCTACGCCTTCTTTGCGCTCACCCGCACCAGCGATCTTTTCAGCCGCATCGCGCTGCACGCCGCCAGCCTGGGCATGGTCTTCCACTTCGTCTCGCTCGTCGAACTTTTCCTCTCCGGCCATGTGGTCTGGGCTTCGGTGCATAACGGGGAGTCGCTGCTGGCCTTCTTTTCGATGACGTTTTTCATGATCGTCTATGCTATCTATCAGACCACTTCTCCCGGCGTGGTTGTTTTCCCCATTGTCTTTTTCCTGACCTTTGTCGCAGCCATCGACCAGCAACCCGTTCTGCTGACGTCCTTTGTCCAGCACAAGGGATGGCTGATCGCGCACATTATCCTGATCTTCACCGGATATGCAGCTCTTGTGCTCAGCTTCGGCGCCAGCCTGCTCTACCTGCTGCAGGAGCGCCGCCTGAAAGCCAAGAAGCCGAGTAGCCTGATTTCTTTCCTGCCCGCTCTGGAAGTGATTGACCAGATCGGCTACCGATCTTTGCTGCTCGGGTTTCCTTTTATGACGCTCGGTCTGATCACCGGGTCGGTTGTGGCCATGTCGACATATGGATACGTCGACTTCAAAGATCCCAAGATTCTCTTGTCGATCCTGATGTGGGCCGTGTACATGGTGATGGTTGTCACCCGCTGGAACTCCGGATGGCGTGGCCGTCGCGCCGCAGTCCTAGCGACCTGCGCCTTCGTGGCCGCCATCGTGGCTTGGGCGGCGAATTACTTTTCGACGATCCATCGGTTTGCCGCGTCATGAGATATCAGCTCATCGGCGTGAATCACCGGAGCGCGCCGCTCGAGGTGCGCGAACGTCTTGCGATCCCGGAGTCGCGGCTGGCCGATGCTTGCCGCGATCTCACCGCCCATCCTGGAATCGAAGAGGGCATGATCATCTCTACCTGCAACCGGGTGGAAGTGGTGACTCACACCACCAACGGCTCGGCTGACCTACGCAGCTTTCTGCACGAACACTTTCACCTCAAGGCCGAGGATCTCGATCCGCACCTCTACGAGTTCCACGAGAAAGATGCAGTGCGGCATGTCTTCCGCGTAGCTTCGAGCCTGGATTCGATGGTAGTCGGCGAAGCTCAGATTCTGGGCCAGGTGAAAGAGGCGTACGCCACCGCCCGTGCCGTGGGCTCGGTTCGCGGCCAACTCGACCAGCTTTTCACTCGCGCCTTTGCGGTCGCGAAGCGAGTGCGCAGCGAAACTGCCGTGGGAACGTCTTCGGTTTCGGTTGCCTCGGTCGCGGTGGAACTAGCCAAAAAGATTTTTGGATCTTTGCAGGGCAAAAACGTTTTCATCGTCGGCGCCGGCAAGATGAGCGAACTCGCTGCCCGTCACCTGATGGCGCACGGTTGCGCCTCGATCTTCGTCGCCAATCGAACCTATGAGCGCGCCATCGGCCTGGCGCACAAATTCAACGGCCAGGCCATCAAATTCGACGACTTATATGACAATTGCGATCGCGCCGACATCGTTATCACCTCGACCGGCGCACCTCACGCGATTTTCCGCCGTGAGCACGGCGAGCAGTTTCTCGCCCGCCGCAAGAACCGGCCCATGTTCTTCATCGACATCGCTGTGCCCCGTGACGTTGCGCCTGAGATGGCCAAGCTCGACGGCATCTTCGCTTACGACATTGACGACCTGCAGCAGGCCGTCAGCAGCCACGTTGCCGACCGCCACAAGGAAGCCGTACTTGCCGAAGCTATCATCTTGAGCGAAGTTCAGAGCTTCGAAGCTCGCTTGCACACGCTCGATGTGGTTCCGACGATCGTGTCGTTGCAGGACCATTTGGAAACCATCCGCCAGGCTGAAATCGACCGCGCGCGCAGCCGCATGGGCCCGTTGACTCCGGAACAAGAAATGGCCGTCGAGGCGCTCACCCGCGGCATCATCAACAAAGTCATGCACACCCCCATCACAACGCTAAAGACAGCCGCGCGCGAGGCGGAGGTGACCACGGTGATCGATGTTGTGCGGCGCTTGTTCAATCTGCACGACAAGGAGAAAGGCCCGGCGTCGCAGGCTAGCAGCAAGGAAGCATCGGGCACAAATGCGCCGGACACGGGGGTGCGATCGCGCAAGTGATGCCTAAACTCCGCATCGGCTCCCGCGGCTCGCAACTTGCGCTCTGGCAAGCCAATCACATCGCCGCGCTGCTGCGCGCACGCGGCCACGAAGTCGAAATCGAGATCATCCACACGACCGGCGACAAAATCACCGACGTCCCTCTGGCCCAGGTCGGCGCCAAGGGCGGACTTGGCAAAGGAATTTTCACCAAAGAGATCGAGGAAGCCCTCGCCGCCGACCGTGTCGATCTTGCCGTGCATTCGTTGAAAGACCTGCCCACCGAGCTTCCGCCGGGATTCGAGATCGCCGCCATCACGGAACGCCAAGATCCGCGCGATGCCTTCTGCTCGCGGCTTTATTCGAAGATTGAGGATCTCCCGCAAAATGCCCGTGTGGGCACCTCGAGCCTGCGCCGACTGGCGCAACTGAAGGCCATCCGTCCTGATCTCGACATTCATCCCCTGCGCGGCAATGTCGACACTCGCTTGGGTAAACTCGAACAAGGAGAATATGACGCCATCATCCTCGCCTCGGCGGGCTTGAAGCGGCTGGGCAAGACGGAGCTGATCAGGCAAATCATCCCCGCGGAAATCATGTGCCCCGCCGCCGGGCAGGGGGCGCTCGGCATCGAAATCCGCGACGGCGACGCCACCACTCGCCAGCACCTGGCGTTTTTGAACGATGCTGCCGCCGTAGCCGCTACGACTTGTGAGCGCGCGCTGCTCAACCGCCTCGGCGGAGGCTGCCAGGTTCCCATCGGCGCTCTTGCGGAATTGCGGAGCAGTAAGCTTCATCTGGATGCCATCGTCGCTGATCCCGACGGCTCAAAGCTTCTGCGCGAATCGCGCGACGGCGACCTCAATAATCCCGAACGTCTGGGCAACGAGGTCGGCGACGAGCTCCTTCGGCGGGGCGGCGACGAAATCCTGGAAGCCGTATACGGTCGCGGCCTGGCCATCCCGCCGCAGCCATGATGGCGGATGAAGAGCAATGAAGAGAATCAAGAGTGTACATTCCCGAATACTTTCGAGTGCGCGACCATGAAGATGCCATCAAGTTCATGCGCGCTAATCCATTTGCAATCCTGATCTCATCCACCGACGCGGGGCCCTTCGCCACGCACCTTCCTCTCTTCGTGCGCGCCGAAAAGGTTGCCGAGAAAGTCGTTCTGCGCGGCCATGTGGCTAAAGCGAACCCGCACTGGCGTTATCTCGAACAGCAGCCGCAATGTTTGACGATTTTTCATGGACCACACGCCTTCGTCTCGCCGAGCAACTATGCTACGCGCGAAAGCGTTCCCACCTGGAACTACGGCGCCGTGCATCTCTACGGAAACGCGCAAGTGTTTTCATCGCCGGAGGCTTTGCAGGGCATGCTCCATGAGCTGATCCAAACCTTCGATCCGGCGTACGCTTCGCAGTGGGCCAGCCTGGACGAGGGCTACCGCGAGCGCATGCTCAGACTGATCGTGGGTTTTGAGATCGAGGTCACGAAGCTGGAGGCTAAGTTTAAGCTCAATCAGAACCGCACTCGCGAAGACCAGGAGAACGTAATCGCATCTCTGGAGAAGGCAGATGACACAGCCGTTTCTGGCGTCGCCCGCCTGATGAAAGAGCAGCGCCTGGGTCGAATCGTAACCCGCAAGGACGATAAATGAACTCGCACCGTGTCCTCACTTCAGCGGTGTCGCAACCGCTCTCCGGTGTGCGTGTGCTGGTTGGCCGCGCCCGGCATCAAGCCTCTGCACTCTCCGGTAAACTGCGGAAGCTGGGCGCGACAGTGATTGAAATTCCGTTCATCGAAATTCGCACGCCGAGGTCTTTCAAACCCTTAGACTCTGCACTCACCAATCTTGCTACCTACGACTGGCTCATCCTCACTAGCGTGAACGGAGTCGAGGCCATGTGGGGCAGACTAGCCAAGCTCCGCATGACGAAAATAAGTCTCAAGTGCCTGCGCGTCGCGGCCATCGGCCCAGCAACAAAGAAGGCCATCGAACAGCGCGGCGCGAAGGTGGATCTCGTTCCCAAAGAGTATGTCGCAGAGTCTGTAGTGCGCAGCCTGCGGCGGCGGGTGAAGGGAAAGCGAGTGCTGCTGGTACGCGCCAAGGTTGCCCGCGACGTGATTCCGCGCGAACTGCGCCGGGCCGGGGCAGAGGTGGATGTGGTGGAAGCTTACGAAACGGTTGCGCCGCAACGGTCGCGCAGGCGCTTGCGCGGTCTGTTGGGAAATCGGCGGCGGCGGCCGCAGGTGGTGACCTTCACCAGTTCCTCGACGGTTCGCAACTTTGTGGCTCTGTTGGGCTCAGGCAAGGCGAGCATTCGGGGTGTCAATCTTGCATCGATCGGTCCTGTCACTTCTTCGACTTTGCGCGAACTGGGTTTGCGAGTGGACATCGAAGCCAAAGAGTTCACGATTCCCGGACTGGTCGAGGCCATCCTGCATTCGCTATCGGGAACGTAATCTCCTTATTCCGTCAATGAGCAACTGCAATCGGCCGGGATGACGTGGGCCAGCAGGAAGTCGGCTACGCGTTTGTAGGCATCGATCTGATTTTCCACCCGGGCGAAACCGTGGCCTTCATTCTCATAAATCTTGTAGTCCACCGTGCCCCCGCGCTTCTTGATAGCATCGACGACTTGCTGGGTTTCCGACTTGGGGCAACGCGGATCATGTCCTCCCGCGAGCAGCAGCAACGGTGCTTTGATCTGATCGATGAAGTTGATGGGCGAACGGTCTTCGTACAGTGCTTTATTCTTGACCACGTCGCCCATGGTCGCCAGATCGGACTGTTGCAGCACGGGATCTTCGTTCTCGATTTCGGTGAACCAGTTCACAAAAGGCACAATCGGAACGCCCGCGGCCCAGACTTCGGGCGCCTTCGTCACCGACATCATGCTGAGATAGCCGCCATAACTTCCGCCCATCACGGCAATCTTTTTCGGATCGAGATGGCCGGTCTGTTTAATCCAGTCGACACCGGCGAGCACGTCCTGCAAATCGCCGCCGCCCATGTCGAAAAGATTTGCTTGCTGGAATTCCTTGCCATAGCCGGTCGAACCGCGGTAGTTGGGCGCGAGCACCATGTATCCCTGATTGGCTGCAAATTGCACGAAGCGGTTGAACGAGTTCATACTTTGCGCCGTGGGACCACCGTGAATGTAAACGATAGCGGCGTTCTGTCCGTTGCGCGCCATGTTGAAGGGCACGTAAAGAAACGCGGAGATAGTCCATTTTCCGTCGCGACTGGGATAGTGCACTAGATAAGGTTCGACCATGTCTTCAGAACGCACTCCGGCGACGAGTGAATGCGTAACTTGATGCGACTTGCCGGTCGCCAGCGTATACACCCAGAGGTCGCCCGGAGCGGTGGGGCCGTTGTGATAGTAAAGCAGGCGCTCGCCGTCTTTGGTGAAAGCAGAATGCCCGCCCGCAGGCTCGTTCAGCCCTTTCGGAATAGGCATTGCAGTTGACCTGCCCGTTTCGAGGTCATGCAGGTAGATGTCTTCATTCCCGTCAACATTCGCGGTGAAGGTGATGTGTTTGCCATCGGGGGCGAACTCGCCGCCGCGGATTTCCCACTTGTCCTTTGTGAGCCAGGCAATCTTCTTAGTCGCGATTTTCAACAGGCCAACGTTTTCATAGCCATTGGCCGCGTTCGAAGTGAACAGAACGCGCTTGCCGTCGGGAGAAATGTCATTGTTTGAGTAGCGTTGCTCGCCGTCATGTGGCGTGAGTAGTGTGCTCTTTCCCGTCGCAACTTCGACAACAAAGATGTTGGAGTCCGTATCTTTGGCTTGCTCCTGCGAATAGACGATGTACCTACCGTCCTTCGACCAGATGGGATTGGAATTCCCCTTGTCCTGCGGGGTGCCGGTGGTGACGTGCTTCACCTCGCGCAACAGCATATCGTAGATGTCGATCTCGTAGGCTGCCGACGTTCTTGGTTTGACCAGGTAGGCCAGGTAGCGGCCGTCGGGCGACCACGCAGGATCCGTTTCGGCGATCTCGCGCGTGCTGGTGAGGTTGACGACTTTGCCGGTCTTGGGGGAGACCAGAAAAATATCCCACAGTTCGTCGCCGTCGTAATCGGATTGGTAGGCGATCCACTTGCCGTCGGGCGACCACGCAGGTGAGGACTGGCGCTGATCGCTGACCGTCAACTGCACCGGCCATCCGCCTTCGGCGGGGACGAGCCACAGGTTGTTACGTCCGCTCATATTCGAGATGAAGGCGATGCTCTTGCCGTCGGGCGACCACGTGGGCCGGCCGATCTGGCGCGTCATGTAGAGCTTTTCGATGGTCAAACTGCGCGGCTCGACCTGCGCATTGGGCTTGGAGGCGATCTGTTTGGGATCGGTGATCGCCTGGGGTGCGGACAGGGTCTGGGCCGCGACGGTCTCGGCGCCAACTGTGTTCATGAGTATGACGATAGCAAATGAGATGAAAATACGCATGGGAATTGGGAGGCTTGAGTCGGCGCCAAAAAATTCTAGCAGAAGGCTTAAACGACCGGCGTTAGGCCTTCGCGTTCTTGTGCATGTCCACCGTGCTCCAGGTTTTGTCGGCGGCGTGGCAGAGGTTTTCGAGCAGACAGTCGACACACTTGGGCCTGCGGGCGATGCAAAGTTTGCGTCCGTGCCAGATGATCTGGTGGGCAAAGAGAATCCACTTTTCACGCGGGATGATCCGCATTAGGTCCTGCTCTATCTTCTGCGGATCATCGTTCGTAGTGAGCTCGAGGCGCCGCGAGATACGGTGGACGTGGGTGTCGACGACTACGCCCTCGGCTTTCTTGAACCACGTGCCCAGCACGACGTTGGCGGTCTTGCGGGCGACGCCGGGGAGGGTGAGGAGTTGTTCCATGTCGTCGGGAACTTGGCCGCCGAAGTCGGAGACGATCTTTTTCGCCGCGCCTACAACGGACTTGGATTTGTTGCGGAAGAAGCCAGTGGAGCGGACGTCGGGCTGGAGCTGCTCGGGAGTGAGCGCGGCAAAGGCCTGCACGGTCGGATATTTGCGGAACAATTCCGGTGTCACACGATTGACGTTGGCATCAGTGGACTGGGCGGAGAGGATGGTCGCGACTAAGAGTTCCCAGGCGCTGGAGTGAGTGAGGGCGCAGGTAACTTCGGGGTATAGTTGGTCAAGGCGCTTCAGGATCTCAGCGATGCGGTCGGGGGCGAGGGGATTGTACGCGCGCGTGGATGTACTGACTTTCTTTCGACTTTTCGGCGCGGCTGCTAGAGCTGAGCTCCGGGGACGAACCCGAGTGCCCACACGAACGCCTTCCTGATGGCCGGTCCGGGCAGGTTGACGGGGCGTGCGTCCGCGGGGCATGAGGGCAACATCTTAGCAGAGACCTCGGTAACCACGGGGATGATTGACGGGACAGGTCTCCCTCGGTAGTCTGGAGTTCACGCTCTCTCTTCAGAGAATGTTATGGCTGTAAGTTCCATCCAACTCGGGCAAGTCTGGCGCAGCGACGCCGATGGTCAGGATTATCTGGTCACCAAGGTGTACAACGAAGTGTTCAGTCAGTATGCCATGCTGCGGCCGGCGGGCATCACCGCACCGGACGCTCCTACCGTGCGCGTCAAAGTGACCAAGAGCCCGGAGGGCGCGGGGCTGCCCGGCTACACTTTTACTCAGGACGGCTCGTTCTAGGCGCGGCATCTCCGCTCCAGAGTTTCCGATACACTAGAGCAGTTCTCCCCGCTTCTTTCATTCATGACTGAAAAACTTCTTGCTGTCATTTTTGTGTTTATCAATTCCGTTATCAGCGCGACCGGCTACAGCGGCGTTGCGTTGTTGATGGCAATTGAATCGGCGTGCATCCCGCTGCCTTCGGAATTGATCATGCCGTTTGCCGGCTACCTGGTCTTTGCCGGGACGTTCAAGCTGCTCTGGGTGGCGACAGCCGGGGCTCTCGGATGCAATCTGGGGTCGCTCGTGGCTTATGAGATTGGATGTTACGGTGGGCGTCCGTTGGTGGAACGCTATGGGCGCTGGATTCTGATGGGAAGACGCGAACTCGACTGGGCCGACCGCTTCTTCGCGCGCTGGGGATACCTGGCCGTGTTCTTCGGTAGGTTGCTACCCGTGATTCGCACTTTCATCGCGCTGCCAGCGGGGATCGCGCGCATGCCGCGAGTAAGGTTTCACGTGTACACGTTTCTGGGATCGTGGCCGTGGTGCCTGGGCCTGGCGTATCTCGGTATGAAGCTGGGGGAGAACTGGCGCGAGCTGGGAAAGTATTTTCATAAGTTCGACGCGGTGATTGGTGTGATGCTCCTGGCGGGTGCGGGCTGGTTTGTTTGGACGCACTGGCAGAACCGGGTCAATGGACAGCCTGTCGGCCCTCAGTGATTGTCCCTGAGGAGAAGTCTCATCAATGAAGGGATCCGCTCCTCCCTGCTAGGTTTGGAATCTGCATGAAGCAAAGGTAGAATAAAGGCATCAATGTCCCCCGAACTGAATTTCGGCCCCTACATCGAGACCGAGAACGGCAAGAAGGTCGTGAGGGATCTGACCTTCGGCAATCCCACGCCGGAAGGGCTGGTGCTGACCACTCTCGATTCGGCCGTCAACTGGATGCGCAAGGGCTCGATCTGGCCGATGACGTTTGGGCTGGCTTGTTGCGCGATCGAGATGATGTCGATGGGCGCGGCGCGTTTTGATATTGCGCGCTTCGGGGCGGAAGTGTTTCGGCCGTCGCCTCGGCAGAGCGACCTCATGATCATTGCCGGCCGCGTGTCGAACAAGATGGCGCCGGTGATTCGGCAATTGTGGGAGCAGATGCCGGAACCAAAGTGGGTGATCTCGATGGGCGCCTGTGCCACCTCTGGCGGCGTCTTTAATAATTACGCGCTGGTACAGAGCGTCAACCAGGTCATTCCCGTCGATATTTATGTCCCCGGATGCCCACCGCGTCCCGAGCAACTCATCTACGCCATCACGCTCTTGCAGGAGAAAATCCAGAACGAGCGCGGGACCATCAAAAAAGCTCTGAATCTCGCGTAGCATTCGGCGCGGAACCCCCGCCCTCCCTTGCTGTCTGGAGCTACTGCTGTGCCTGGCCCGGCATTTTCATCCCAGATGCCTGTGCAAATGTTTTACCAACCCGCCCGTAACTCGCTCCCAGTAAGGCACTTCGAGGAGCGAGCCCCGGCATGTTCACACATCACAACGAGGAATACGAAACCATTCTCCGCCGGGATGAATCTAATGTTTTGAGTGGTTGCGTATTGAGATTAACAGTCGCGCAGGGGGGCAGCACACTCAGAACAACCCAGGGGAAACGAGCTGGGCTGTGGAAGGTGCTCCATGGTGGCGGAACTCATTGATGTCTTCTTCGGTTGCCGGCACTCCCGGTACAGCTTCCCGGTAACCATTCGCGGAGCGGCACGCCGCCCTCAAGCAGCCGCATTGACTGGCATGTACGTGGCTTGCCTGGATTGTGGAAGAGAATTTCCCTACGACTGGCAGGAGATGAAGGTGATCACCTCATCGTCCGAGCGGCGCGAGTACGTAGCCTCGCTGGCCACGAAACAAGCCGCGTAAGTCCTAGTGCGCCGGAACGGCCGCCCCAGTTCGCTTCTCCATCGGTACAAACTCGCGCTCTTCGTGCCCGGTGTAGATCTGCCTCGGCCGCGCAATCTTCTGCTCCGGATCGTTGACCAGTTCCTGCCACTGCGCCAACCAGCCGGCCGTGCGCGCGATGGCAAACAGCACCGTGAACATCTCTGGGGGGAAGCCCATCGCCTGATACATGATCCCGGAATAGAAGTCGACATTGGGATACAGCTTGCGCTTCACGAAATAGTCATCTTCGAGCGCAATGCGCTCCAATTCCAGGGCGATGTCCAGCTTCGGGTTGCGTCCCGTAACTTCAAAAACCTGCTCCGACGACCACTTGATGATCTTTGCCCGCGGATCATAGTTTTTGTAGATGCGATGTCCGAATCCCATCAGCTTGCCGTGTCCATCCTTCACCTTCTTGATAAAGGCCGGCACGTTGTCTTTCGAACCAATCTCCTCGAGCATCTTCAGGACTTCCTCGTTGGCTCCGCCGTGCAAGGGTCCCGACAGGGCCGAGGCCGCCGAAGCAAGGGATAGGTAGGGATCGGTCTGGGCGCTTCCTACCGAGCGCATGGCGTTGGTGCCGCAGTTCTGCTCGTGATCTGCATGCAGAATGAACAGGATGTCGAGGGCGCGAGACAGGACCGGGTTCGCCACATATTTCGGCTCGACCATCTTCCACAACATGTTCATGAAATTCTCGGTGTAGCTTAAATCATTGTCCGGGTACACATAGGGAAAGCCGACGTTGTGCCGGTAGGACAGGGCCGCAATCGAAGGAACCTTCCCGATCAGACGAACAATCTGGTGCATCCGGTTCTTGGGGTCGTGGATTTCGCGGGCTTCCGGATAAACGCTCGACAACGCGGCCACCGTGCTCACGAACATCCCCATGGGATGGGAATCGTAGCGGAATCCCTCCATGAACTTCTTGACGCTCTCGTGCAGCATGGTGTGGTGGGTGATGTCGTGCACCCAGGCCTTCAGTTCGCCCTGAGCGGGCAATTCTCCAAACAAGAGCAGATAAGCAACTTCCAGAAAGGTGCAGCGCTCAGCCAGCACTTCGATGGGATATCCGCGGTAGCGCAAGATTCCACGATCGCCATCAATGAAGGTGATACTGCTGCGGCACGACGCCGTGTTCATGAACGCCGGATCGTACGTCATCAGTCCAAAATCTTCCGGACCCGTCTTGATCTGCCGCAAATTCATCGCCCGAATCGTTCCGTCCTCGATCGGGACGGTATACACCTGACCGGTGCGATTGTCCGTGATAGTGAGTGTGTTCTCTGGCATGAAGGACCTGCTCCTTTGCGCTAGACTAGCGTAGCTCAGCCTATTTCGCTTAGGCAACAACATGCTGTGACGATCGTCACAGACTCCCGCGATGATGCTCCGTTCGTCCCAGGC
>JBAUVZ010000024.1:0-5950 GCA_049583505.1 Candidatus Sulfotelmatobacter sp. | reverse complement strand
GTGTGCATCCAACTTAGTCAGCGCACCGTTAGTCGTTCTCCTCCTCCAGCCTCGTCCCCTCTCCCGTGACAACCTTGCCCGTCTGAGTTAGCCCGCTGAGCACGGAGAATCTCTTGCCTCCGTCAAGGACGATGATGTTGGCTTTTGTACCATCCGCAGCGAAGAGCGAGCCGGTACAATCCGGATAGACCGTGTAGCTTCCGTTCGGCCACGAGGAATCGGTCCAGTCGTAGGATCCATCAAGGCTGCTTCCGGTCGCGCGAATGATGCCGCGCGTCCCGTCTCCGTTAAAGACGTCGAGGCCCATCTCGGCGACAGGGCCACCCAAGGCACTGTTCACGCCCGTCCTGAGGTAGGCATAGGTCCCTTTGAGGCTGGCAACGTTACAGGCCTGATCGTGGGCATGAACGTTGATGTTGGCCCCGGGAATGCGAGCAAAGGTCGCAAGGAGCGCGAAACCTGTCACGAGAAGAAAATACTTTCCGAACTTGCTCATTGTGATTCTCCTTTGTTTTTAGGCTTAAACTCGGGTTCGTGTCTGGGGCATTGGGAGCGTAAAGTACACCCGGCGATTTTCGCTCAACTGGCAGTCGCCGGGAATTTGAGCGTAATTAGGCTTTATCGTCATCGCCAATCACTCGTCGTCGTGCGTGCGACGCAAGTTATTTCTGTACACCTCGCGGCCGACAGCATGGCCGAGCCGTGCGCCTGCCCTTTGGTCGAATCGATAATGGATGCCCCCGTAAACACGCGCATCGGCGATGTCATCGGTGATCTGCTTGAACGACGTGTACTGCAAGACGATGGTGGGCACGGCAGAATTCGTCAACGTTATCGAATGTCCTGCTTCGCCATACAGGCGTCGCATCACCTCGGCTGCCCCGTTAGCCGCGCTGCCGTGGTTTGAGGGATAGCTTGGGAAACACGGCGTCGTGATAAAGGGGGCCCAGCTTGTACTGCCACTCGCGTGAATTGCCGTCTCCGGACGCCAGAAGGTGTAGTGATACTTGTTGAGGAATGACGCCACCAGGCTGTCACTGATCGCCATGTTGATCAAGGCTAGAGAGCGCGCATTCTCCGACAGCGAACGGCCCTGTGCCACGGCAACCTGCTCGGCGGCCTGATTAAATACCTGAGTTGGCGAAGAAGCTGCATAGAACAGGGCTACATTTGCCCGGTCGGGAGGTCGTTGAGTACTGTTTATGCCACCCACCGTCATGACTTCGTTGTAAGCCCTGGCATATTCCTCGCTCGTCAGCGCCGGCGGCGGATCGAGAAGAAAGTCGCTCGCACTGCGGATGCCGAACGGAGTTATGTTCTGCCATTGGAAGGCGATTCCAACCGCGACCCCATTCACAACCGGGCAACTCGGCGTCGCCTGCCATGCCCCTGGAACTGGCGGGCCGGGTCTATAGAATTGCGCCGGCGAAGAGCCGTCGTTCGCTCGAAGGGCGATCATGGCCGCTGCTGCGGCATCCCCGGTCGCGATGCCGTCAGTCTTCCCCTGACCGTCTGGTATGGACTGCATCGAGTTCGTCCACGCGGCATAAAGAGTCGGTTGGCTGGTGGGAAAGTAGGTGCTCAGCACCTGATACGCGGCCTCGATGGCTGCTGCGTCGGGTGAGGCGTCCGAAGGAGCGGTAATGGCCCCAAGATATGGTTGGTATTTGTGGGTGATGGAATTGACCGCTTCAAACACGGCGAGTTGCACAATCGCCGCGTAGCGTGCCTGGGCGAAGGGGTTCTGATTGTTAGCGACGGCTGTGTTTACCGCGATCACATTCCAGTCCAGAACGGCATCAGCTTTTGCGCCTGCGGACCCGAACAGAGTCCCGAGCGAGCAACAAAGGAGTACAAAGGTCTTTATTGTTCTCCCCGATAAGGTGATTTCTGCTTTCATGGAAGCCTCCTAATTTGAACTGCTCTGCGGCCTGCGTCCCGCGACATTGGCGCGAAGTCGCTTGAGGCGCAATGGTCGGCGTATGGTCTGTAGGTGTTTTTGTTCTGATCGTCCAACTCGTTGAATGCAGGTGACTTGTAGGCACACCGGCACATATTCCTTAGGTGACAAGCAGTGGTGATAGACTACTGGCAATCTGGGGAGCCTGTTATGGAGGCTACCGACCAAACCCGCAGGGTGCGATTCGACGCCTTCGACGTGGACATGCGTTCGGGTGAAGTGCGCAAGCACGGCATCCGGCTAAAGCTTCATCGCCAGCCCTTCCAGGTACTCACGCTTTTGCTGGAGCATCCGGGGGACGTCGTTACGCGCGAGGAGCTTCGCCAGAAACTCTGGCCCGTCGACACTTTTGTTGACTTCGATACCGGTCTGAACAGCGCCGTCAAAAAGCTGCGCGACTCGCTGGGCGATTCAGCCGAGGAACCCCGCTACATCGAGACTTTGCCACGCCGGGGATACCGTTTCATTGCTCAGGTGCAAAATGGCGATTTGTCTAGGGGAGTAGCGCCGATCGAGTCGCTCGCCGTTATCCCTTTGCGGCCAAATCCAGTTGAGGAGGGGCTTAGGGCGGAACGGCCGGCGGATGCAGAAGTCGACGTGCGACCAACCGGGACTTCGCGGGCGCGTCTCTGGCTTGTTCTAGGCGGTGTGGCTGGACTCGCACTTATTGCCGTCACCTACGTTATGCTCCGGGGCCACACTGGGCATACGTCCCAGACCAAAATCAGGTCGCTGGCAGTCCTGCCCTTGAGTAACCTGTCGGGCGACTCAACTCAGGAATACCTGGCTGATGAGATGACCGAAGAGTTGTGCGGACGCCTGGCCAGAATCCATGATCTGCGTGTTATTTCCCGTACCTCGGTCATGCGCTTCAAGGGTACGACGCTCTCGGTGCCAGAGATTGCCAGGATGCTTGGGGTGGACGCTCTCGTCGAAGGTTCGGTGATACGGCAGGGCAACCGGATTCGTGTGCACGCCCAGTTGATTCGTGCCTCAACCGACGAGCACCTTTGGGCGGATGAGTACGACGGTGAGTTGGGGGACGTACTTACTCTCGAGAGCGAGGTGGCGCAATCCATCGCGCGCAGAGTGGAGGTCAAGGTCACCGGAGAGGAGCGTGCCAGGCTGATCGCGGCGCATCATGTCTCGCCTGAAGTTTACGAGAGCTATCTTAAAGCCGAAAATGAATTCAGCAAGAGTAGCAGCAGGGCTGGGTTTGAACAGAGTATTGCCTACTTTGAGGAAACGATCGGCAAGGACGCTAACTTTGCACCGGCTTACGTCGGCCTCGCGAAGGTATACGAGAGGCTCGGATCAGTTCTTGGCGGTGCCCCCCCGAAGGAAACGCATCCAAAAATGATGAGTGCAGCCCGAAAAGCAATTGAACTGGATCCGGACCTTGCGGAACCACACGTCTTGCTTGCAGAGGTATATCAGAAACAATGGCAGTGGAGCGACGCCGAAGCGGAATTTAAGCGGGCTCTGGAGTTGAACTCGAACGATGCTGGTGCTCACGTCGGATACGCTAAGTGGCTGCTGTGCCAGGGGCGGACGGACGATGCCCTGGCGTGGGTCCGGCGTGCCCGCGAACTTGATCCGCTTGGGGGCGCTGGGATCACTCCGGTTGGAGGCGTTGCTATCACTAATGGTTTCATTTTGTTTTACGCGAGACGTTACGACGAGGCCATCAGGGAGTTCCGAAACGACGACCCGGAACATAGGTATCTGGGGATGGCCCTGATTGCCAACGGCCAGCCGGACGAAGCGATTACGGTGCTGGAGAAGGCGCTCGGCACCGACCGGAATCCGGCGGTAATGAGCGTGCTGGTTCGGGCCTATGCGCACGCTGGGCGTCGTAGGGAAGCCCTACGCCTGGTTGATGAGCTGAAACGCCGGCAGCAGACAAGCTATGTTGCCGCCGCCCCCTTTGTGAACGCTTATTTGGGGCTCGGCGACAACGAGCAGGCACTTGCCTGGCTGGAACGAGCCTACGAGGAACAATCAAACATGCTGCAGTTGATCAAGGTCCATCCATACTTCGATCCCTTGCGCGGCGACCCGCGCTTTGTGGATCTGGTCCACCGCGTCGGGCTTGACCAGCCTCGATAGCCACCTTTCTGAAGGCAACGAAAATCAGCCTGACAGTCATAAAGCCCTAACGGCGGCAACTTTTCTCCTTCTCGATAGGCGAATATAAGGCGAAGATGCTAGGATGGTCGCCTATGGCTCGGCGTCCTGATCGCAGCAAAGGCGAAATCTTGAGCGAGCAGGATCTTAGGGAACTCCGCCACAATCTGGCACACCTCAGCGTGTCGGCGGTTCGGGGCTTTTACGAGCGGGCCTACCAGGATTGCCGCCTGATCTACGACCGTCTACCAAGTCCCCGGCAGATGCAGACACTCGTGCAGGTGTGGAAGCAGTTGTGGAAGTGGCGCTGAATGTCCTGAGGGTCAATGAGTGATATGGCGATGTTAAGCCAAGTAATCGAATTGATTGCGAGGCAGGATTTTCAGAATGCCGTCATGCTGGACACGTTGGCCGCGACGCATCCCGTAAGAATCGACACCGCCGGCCCCCCTCGCCCTATAGTTTCTCCGGTAGCGCCCTTTCGCTCCAGCAGGAATTGGTGGACGGAGAGGTGAATCCGAGCCAACTAAGCTCCTGACTCCACCTCCGTCTTTCGCGTGGCGGCCGCTTCGGCACCTTGGCGCGTTAAAGAGTTAATTCGTCTTCTTCGCCGCGGGAGCCTCATCCGGCCCCACGAAATTGATCACCAGTGGCGCAATTCCATTTATCTGGAGAACGGAGTCGCCCTTACACTGCGCGTAGTGCCTCATTTGGGGCGGCGCGGAAACGAATGCGCCCATAGGAAACTCCTTCATTGACGCCGAATCCCATTTTGATCCCATCCCCAGCAAGAACCCGCCTTTGATGACCGTCACGTTTTCCGTCGTCGGGTGCCAGTGCGGTGCAATCTCGGCGCTGTCTGTGCACGATAGCCGGACGACATATGAGCGCCCGGCTGTCATCGGATCGCCCTGCAGGATTGCCAACTTCAAAGTTCCGCCGATCTCAACCGACGGAGTTCCCACCATCGCTGCGGCGGGGATGTCCATCCATGTTTCGGTTCCGGGCATTGTTCCCCCACCGCCGGCCGCCCCTGCGCTCTTTTTCTTCGCGGGCGGAGTCTGGGCCAGACTCGACATCGCCAGTACCACACACACAAAGAACACCGCAATGCTCTGCTTCGTCATGTCCTGTTTTCCTCCGGTCAACGATCTGAAACCGGGGATCCCATTGGACCTCCCCGATCGCCAATAACATACAATCAACGCCGTCGGCTTTCAATGCTCCCGCCAGGCGTGATCGCGAGGTCGAGTCAATGAGTGAAATGGCGATTTATCGCCAGCCTCAGGGACCTTGATCGAAGGGGTTCAGTGCTTGTCGCCAGTTCTCTTGCTGCTTTTGTAGGGGCTCGGCGGGTAGTGCGGCCTGGGCAGCCACACGCCACCTATGCTCTCGGCGACGACAAGACGGCCGCACTGGCAATTCTCCTGCCTTATCGGCCCCCTGCCGCGCGCTGCGTAGTCGGCCCTAAGCATCCGCTTTGTTTCTTCGTCGAACCCCAGCCGGCATCGTCCAGGCGTAGGCATCGCGCTTCCTCTGCCCGAAAGTCTACCCTTACTTTGATCCCTGATCTACTTTTGATCGTTGATCTGCGCGGACCCGAGTCGGAGCCCTATTCTGAAGGAAGCGAAAGCCGCAAATTAGCTGGGGAAAATCCTACCTCGTCGCTTACTGGTTGCCGATGGTTTAGGTAACCAGGCGATTACACTCATTGAGAAAATTGGCTGGCCCCGCGAGGTCAATGAGTTCTATAAAAAGGGATGTCAAGAGAAAAGTTCTCCCTCGACCGGAGACCGAGAAGATTTTGTCTCGAGATCCAGCCCACTTCACTGTAAGAGTGCCTCTCGATTTGCGCGAGAGGTT
>JBAUVZ010000023.1:0-1979 GCA_049583505.1 Candidatus Sulfotelmatobacter sp. | reverse complement strand
GCGTCGCGGACGGCGTCGGCGGTGAAATCGCCGGCTTCGAATGCGGCGCCGACTTCGTGCGGGTCGCGGCGCATCGCGACGCGCACCTGGAATCCGTCGGCGTGAAGCGACTTGAACTCCTCGAGCCCGCGGCTGGGAATGTCCGAGGTGTAGCTGAGGCGCGCGATTCGATGCTCCGCCGTGGCGCAATAGATCTCGTAGCTCGAGAGGTCGCTCTCGCGCGCGAGAATCCGCGCCGCCTCGCGGACGAAGGCCTTGAGCTCGGCAGGCGTGCGCATCAGTTGCCCGCCAGGCGCGCTCGCGAGCGCAGCGTTGGTCCGCCGTTGGACATCCGCTTGACCTGCATCGGCTGGCCCTTGCCGCAGTTGGGGATCGCGATAAGCCGCAGATCGTTGCCGACCGCGTCCACGTTGGTGAAGAAGCTCTTCGAGTCGGCAATCACGCTGCCGGATCGGTAGAGGCGTCCGATTCGGCCGTGATCGATTTTGTAAACACGGCGCGCGGAGATTCGAAAATTTTCGCGCGACTCGGAGATCGACGGGATCTGATGGCCGCAGATGTAGTAGCCGTGCTCGACGCCGGCGATGATCTTTTCGGGCGGCGTTTCACCAGGCAGGAAAAAGGTGTTGGACATTCTGATCAGCGGCACATGCCATCCTTCGCTCGCACGCGCCGAGCCGTTGGGCTCCGCGCCAAGCACGGCGGCGGTCGCGCGGGAATTGAGGAAGCCGCTGAACATGCCGCGCTCGATGTGCATCACGCGGCGCCCGCGCGTGCCTTCGTGGTCGTAACGGTAGTGGCCGTAACCGTCGAGGCTCGGATCCGAGCAGGCGGAAAGCAGCGGCGATGCGACCGCCTTGCCCAGCTGGTTGTCCGCGAGCGAGCGCAGGAACCAACTGCGTCCGGCGTATGCGACTTCCATCTTGAGTGCGCGATCGGCTTCGCATGGATGGCCGATCACTTCGTGCGAAACGAGCGCGTTGAAATGCGGGTCGGTCACGACGACGACTTCGCCGTCGGGCGGCTTGAGCACGGGCGCGGCGGCAAGCTCACGCGCTTCGGTGGCAAGGTTGACGCAAAATTTCGCGAGGCCCGGATTCGGCATCAGCTCGCCCCGCCAGCCATCGCTCAGGCACTCGAGCCCGCGTTGCTGGCCGATCGAGTCGTAGCTTTCCTGGTGGCCGTCGCCGATTTGCGCGACGACGTAGCAGTCGCCCTGCGAAATCGCGTAGGCTTGCGACACGACCGTGCCGGCGGTATCGATGAAAATCTCGCGGCGAAACTCAGTCATCGCGGCAACCGCCTGGAACGCGATCGCGTCGCCGAGTGCAGCGACTTCCTGGGACGCATCGAGCGAAATTTTCTTGAGCTCGTCGGTCGACAGCGTGCGCGGGTCGCGGCGAAAGCTGGCGTCGACGTCGTCGCGGATTTTTTCGCGACTTGGAATTGGCGCGACAAGCAGTCCTTTGGCACCGTCGCCGAGCTGTGCGATGAGCTCGGCTTTTTTTCGCGCGCTGAAGCGTGCGCGATCGTAGGCCTCGCCGAAGCCGCGGCGGATTTCGGCGACGAGCTTGGCGGGACGCTCCGCCAGCGCGCCAATCTCCGCGCCGGTTTGCCCATGACCGACGGGACCCGCCCGGTCGGCGACATGAACCGAAACCGCGTATGCCGCACTCTCGCTCTCGGAGCCTTCGCGCGGCTCACCATTCACGGCGGAGCCGGAACGATTGAAGACTGCTTCGAAGCGAAGATCGGCATACGCGACGCCGCGCTTCGAGCGTGCGAAGCGTGCGAGGATACCCTCGCCCTCGCGGCGCAGGTACTCGATCGCTTCGAACAGGTCGGCGCGCCCGTTCAAGTGAGCCGCATCTAGATGATGCCTTCGCGCTTGAGGTCTTCGAGCTGGCCGGCGCCGAGGCCGAGCAACTCGCCGTAAACGTCGGCGTTATGCTGACCGAGCAGCGGCGCCGACTTCACTT
>JBAUVZ010000022.1:0-1612 GCA_049583505.1 Candidatus Sulfotelmatobacter sp. | reverse complement strand
AAGTGGTGAAGTATTCGCCGAAGTGCATTTTGATTGTAGTGTCGAACCCGCTGGATGCAATGGCGCAGGCGGCGTACAAGCTGAGCGGGTTTCCGCGGGAGCGCGTGGTCGGCATGGCGGGCGTGCTGGATTCGGCGCGCTTCCGGGCATTCATCGCTAATGAATTGAAGGTCAGCGTGGAGAACGTGACTGCGTTCGTGCTGGGCGGACATGGCGACACCATGGTGCCGCTGCCGCGCTATTCAACCGTTGCGGGCATTCCAATCACGGAGCTGATCGAGAAATCGAGGCTCGAAGCTTTGGTGCAGCGAACTCGCGACGGTGGCGCGGAGATCGTGAAGTATCTGAAGACCGGCTCGGCTTACTACGCGCCTTCGGCAGCGGCGACGGAGATGGTTGAGGCGATCCTGAAAGACAAGAAAAAGATTCTGCCTTGTGCCGCGTATTTGCAAGGCGAGTATGGGATCAGCGGACTCTACGTCGGCGTGCCGGTGAAGCTGGGCGCCAAAGGGATTGAGCAGATCATTGAGATCAAGCTTACTGCCGAGGAGAAAGCTGGGCTCGATAAGAGTGCGGCGGCAGTTAAGGAGTTGTGTGGTGTGATTGGGGTTTGAAGGGAGAAGCTATGACGCGCGACGCCAGAATGCTGAGTGGAATCATTCTCATCACGGTGCCGACGATTCAATACGGATATTTTCTGTTGACCTCGCTTATGGACAAGAGCAGTGGCTACATGGACAATCCCCTGCGCCAGAATTTTTTCCGTGCCGGACACGCTCACGCGGGTGTGTTTATTATTCTTTCGTTGGTGTGCCAAGTGTTGGCGGACGCGGCGGTTCTCCCTTCACCGTTGTTGTGGGCAGCCCGAATTGCGGTTCCTCTGGCGGCGATCCTGGTCCCCGCCGGATTCTTCTTCTCGATCTTATCTCCGACCGCCACTCAGCCTAATGGGGCGGTTGGACTCATCTATGCCGGAGCTCTGGTTCTTGCAGCCGGAGTGTTGCTGCTTGGGATCGGGCTCATAAGATCCGCGATCTCTGGATAGGACGCGACCGTAACGCCGCCTACACCTTTTCGATCGTCACCTTGTTCACCACCACATCCTTGTTCGGCTTGTCTTGCCGGTTGCGCGGGGCTTCAGAAATCTTCTTGACAATCTCCTGACCTTCGACGACCTCGCCGAAAATCGTGTGCTTGCCGGTCAGCCACGTCGTAGGCGCGACGGTGATGAAGAACTGCGAGCCGTTGGTGTTGGGGCCGGCATTGGCCATGGCAAGTTTGCCGGCCTTGTCGAGCTTGTGGGGCGAGCCTTTGGTTTCGTCCTCGAACTGGTAGCCGGGGCCTCCCATGCCGGTGCCTTGGGGATCGCCGCCCTGGATCATGAAGTCCGGGATCACGCGATGAAAAATGGTTCCGTCGTAAAGACGGTCTTGGGACTTCTTGCGCGTCGAAGGGTGCGTCCACTCGCGCTTGCCTTCGGCGAGGTCGACGAAGTTGGCTACGGTTTTGGGTGCGTCTTTGTCGAAGAGGCGGCAAACGATGTTGCCTTCGCTGGTTTCGAGGGTGGCGTAGAGTCCGGGTTGGCGGGTCATGGGATCCTTTCAGGATGTTG
>JBAUVZ010000021.1:0-14862 GCA_049583505.1 Candidatus Sulfotelmatobacter sp. | reverse complement strand
CGAAAGCCAAAGAGAAAGACAAGCCGGGGAGCAGCGATAAAGACAAAGATAAGGACGCGAAGCCGAAGAAACCGAAGACTCCGCCTCCGTTCGTGATCGACCGTTATCGCTTCAAGACGGACACGGTTGGCTATCTCGACCGGCGACGCACGCATTTGTATGTTTTTGATGTCGCCACCAAGGCAGTGGTGCAGATTACATCCGGCGACTTCGACGATGAGCAGCCCGCGTGGTCTCCCGACGGCAAGCTGCTGGCGTTTCGCAGCAACCGCTCCACGCCAGACCCCGACCGCACCTACGACACCAACATCTGGGTGGTCGCCGCCGACAATACCGACAGGGGGGCGCACCTGACGCAAGTCACTACGAATCCGGGCGCGGACGGCTCGCCTGCGTGGTCGCCCGACGGCAAGTGGATCACCTACGTTACGCAGCTTGATCCGAAGCTCCTCATCTATGCCACCCACCACATCGCGGTTTCCCCGGCATCGGGAGGTCCGGCCAAGGTTTTGACGCTGGCCTTCGATCGCATGTCGAGGTCACCGCACTTCTCGCCCGACGGCCAGTTTATCTACTTTATGGCCGATGACGACGGTTCGCAGAACTTGTTCCGCATCCCGGCTACGGGCGGGGAGATCACGCGGACAATCTCTGGACACGTTGTGGTGTCCGCCTACACTCTCGCGAAGTCCGGCGAGCTAGCGGCGCAGATCACGAGCATGGACCGGCCTGCCGAAATCTTCACGACTCCCGCTTCCGGCGCTCCAATGATACGCATTACGCATGTGAACGATGCGTTCATGGCAAAGATCAAGTTCGTCACCCCGGAGTACGTCAAGTTCAAAAGTAAAGACGGCACAACCGTTGCTGGTTATCTCTACAAGCCGCTGGATTACGTGGCGGGGAAAAAGTATCCCACGCTTCTGATCCCGCACGGTGGGCCGGTGGGCGCTTATTACGGCGAGTTCTTCCATTTTTGGCAGCTCCTCGCCGCCAACGGGTATGTGGTGCTGGAGCCGAATCCACGCGGCTCGTCGGGCTATGGACAGGATTTCTGCAAGGCCATCTTCGCCGATTGGGGGAACAAGGATTATCAGGACGATATGGCCATGGTTGAATACGCCATCGCGCAGGGAGTGGCGGATCCCGACAAGCTGGGCGTGGGTGGGTGGTCCTACGGCGGAATTTCAACGGACTTCATTATTGCGCAGACCACGCGCTTCAAAGCAGCGATTTCCGGCGCGGGGTCGGCTTTCTTCGCGGCCTTGTACGGGCATGACGAGTACATCCTCGATTACGATGTGGAACTCGGGCACCCGTGGGAGAACCGGGCGGTGTGGGACAAGATCTCGCCGTTCTACAGAGTCGCAAACATTACTACGCCCACGCTGTTCATGGGCGGCGACATCGACTGGAATGTACCGATAGTAGGCGGCGAGCAGATGTATGAGGCGATGAAGAGCCTGGGCCGCGAAACCGAACTGGTGGTGTATCCCGGCGAGTTCCACAGCTTCAAAACGCCCTCGCATATCAAGGACCGGCTCGAACGCAACCTTAGTTGGTACGCGCATTATGTGAAGGCCGACGGCAGCCCGGCGCGGCCGGCGGCGAAAGCAAACTAACAGCGTGATCTGTAAAGCCGGCTGCTGTCATTCCGGTTCTAGATTCGGAACCACTTTGCATGGAGCGAGTCGACGCGCCTGAAATTCTCGATTCCGACGCCTGTTCTCCCGCCGACGTGGAGATTTCGATGCGAGATCTCGGCCGGGTCAACCGCTGGTTCGGTGGAGTTACTACCACGCAGAAGATGGTCGAACGCGTAGCGACCGCCGTCGGTGTACATCACTTTTCCCTATTGGAAGTGGCGGCCGGGTCTGGGGAAGTCCCGGAGATGGTTCAGCGAAAGCTGGCGCGACGCGGTATTACATTGGATGTGACGCTGCTGGACCGGGCGCGGTCTCATCTTCCCGGAAATCACGCCGCGGGAAATCGCGGAGGAGAGAATCGGCTGGCAAACCACGGCGTTGTCGGAGACGCGCTCGCCCTGCCTTTCGGCGACGGAGCCTTCGATCTGGTGAGTTGCAGCCTTTTTGCCCATCATCTGGACGCGCCGCAACTGGCGCAATTCGTACGGGAGGGTCTGCGGGTGAGCCGGCGGGCTCTGCTGATCAACGACCTCATTCGGCATCCCCTGCATCTGGCTTTGGCGTTTGCCGGATTTCCGCTTATGCGCAGCCGGGTGGCCTGGCTGGACGGGTTGACTTCGGTGCGCCGGGCGTATGTTCCGGACGAAATTCGGAGCATGTTGGCGTCTGCGCTATCTGCTAGGGCAGGGGCGCAAGTGGAGATCTCTCGCAATTATCTTTTCCGCATGGGAGTGATGGTGTGGAAGAGTCCCGTCGAGAAGGCGACGGCCGCCTAGCGGACCACCAGCACTTCACGGATGTTATCGCGGGCGAGAAAGAATTTGATGGAGGCGAAATCGCGGAAGAGGTTTTCGATGTGGCGGTTGTTGAATACGCGCTGCAACTGGAAGCCGTCCGAGATGGCGGTGTGGACCGCTCCGGTGGGACCGCGACGGGCTTCGCGGCGCAACACAATTTTCTGCATCTCGAGAGTGTCAGTGCCGACGATGTGAAAGCGGTGACAGGGCGAGTCCGGACCGGCGTCGCGGGTGTGGAAGAACGCCAGCAGCATACCCCCGGGTTTCAGAACTGACCACAGCCGTCCAACAACAGGCTTCACCAGACTCTCGTCGAGGTAGTCGGGTAGATTCCAGCACAGGACGACATCGAAGCGAGCGGCCGGGTAGACCAAGTTATCGGCGAGAAACTTGCGGCTGTCAAGAACAATACTTCCCTCCTCGTTCTTGATGAGAAGCTCGGGATCGGTCGAGGCCGTGAGCAGATCTTCGCTGTAGATTCTGTGACCCTTCTCGGTGAAGCGGCGGATGTTGGTGGCAGAAGTCGATCCCAGATCCAGAATGAAGAGGCCTTCGGCGGACTCCCACATTCGAGACAACTCACCCAGGCCGCTGGAGCGGCGGGTCAGCTTCTGCGTGCCCTGCGCCGGGATGGTTTCCGGTCCGGATGAACCGCGAAAAAGTTTCATGAAAGTCTGTGAGACTGCCGACATCCTAACTGCGTCACTCCAGGAATAAGCCCGTCAGCGATTGTGGCCGCATTTGTGCCACTCACTTCGTGTCGGTCCGGTGGATATCAACCTTGCCCTTCAAATAGGCACCTTCTTCGATTGAGATGCGCTGGGTGGTGATATCCCCGGTGACGATCGCGGACTTACGCAATTCGACGCGGTCGCTGGCTTGAATGTTACCCTCCAGCTTGCCTTGCACCACCACGCCCTTTGCCTCGACGCTGCCTTTGACCTGGCCGTTGGGGCCAACCGTCAAGCTGTTGCCCTTGAGAGCGATGCTGCCCTCAACCTGGCCATCCAGATACAGATCTTCGCTGCCGGAAAGTTCGCCCTTGATGACAACCGACTTGCCGATTTGTGCCAATCCACTTTGTGCCAATCCACTGGCGGGTGCGCTCATTAGACGCTCTCCTGGGTGAGACGGGACCTGTAACGGTTTGCTCCCACGTCAGAATCCATGAGGCAATACGGAAGACCGCTCACTGCAACGACTATACGCAAGGCACGGAGGGTGCGGCAAGTTCCGCGGAGGATGCCAGGCGCTGAATTGTTACACTGGGAGGGTGCGGGATGGGATGAGACAGGCAGACTTGATTCGTATTTGGATCGCTATTTTGCTGGGAGTTTCGCTCGCGGCGAGCGATGCGGTTTCCCTCGATGCTGGCAAGCCCTTGAGTTCTCCAGGGGATGCGGTTTCTCCAATCGAACTGGTGCGGGCGGCGGTTGCGAATGAGATGGCAGCCGCCAACGACAATTCGATCAAGCACATGTTTCGGTCGCGCAAGCAAACTCCCCAGGGTTCGCAGACCCGGCTCTACGTGGAAACGCGGAACGCCATGGCGGGCATGACGATCGCTTATAACGACCAGCCTCTTACGCCGGAACAAATGCAGGGTGAGGAAACCCACCTGGCAGGTCTTGTGGACAATCCCGAGCAACTCAAGCGCAAGCATTCGCAGGAGCAGGAGACTGCCGAGCGCACGCTGCGCATCGTGAAGGCCTTGCCCGATGCTTTCCTTTACGAATACGACGGCGAGGAGCGAGGAGCGGCCGATCTCGGCAAGGATGGAGCTCGACTGGCGCGGTTGAAATTCCGGCCCAATCCGGCCTACGAACCACCTTCTCGCGTGGAACAAGTGCTCGAGGGCATGCAGGGATTTGTTCTGATTGATTCCGAGGCGCGGAGAATCGCTCGAATCGACGGGACTCTGTTCAAAGAGGTCGGCTTCGGCTGGGGAATTCTGGGACATCTCGACAAAGGCGGACATTTTCTGGTCGAGCAGGGGGACGTTGGGGATGGATCTTGGGACATCTCGCGGATGTCCCTGAGCTTCACCGGCAAGATTCTTTTTTTCAAAAGTCTCGCGATCAAGTCCGACGAAGTGTTCAGTGACTTCCGGCGGGTACCCGCTGATACCACGTTTGCTCAGGGAGTGGAGATGTTGAAGGCAGAAGAAGCGAAGCTGGCTGAGAATCATAAGCCGGGAGCAGCGGTGACGGAGCCGAAGTCGCACTAGACGCGATTACACCGGCCATCATTCGTGAGATGGCTTCCAGCGTCACGCTGATGCGCGCAGCGTTTCCTTCCTTACTGTGAGTTTCTCGATCAGGTCCTCCCTGATTCGATAGCCGGTCCCGGGCTGGTCGCTGATCGCAATCATTCCTTGCGGTGAGACCTGCACCTCCGGGTCGATAATGTCTTCCTTCCAATAGCGCTTGGAAGCAGAGACGTCTCCGGGCAGGCTGAAATTCTCGAGTGTTGAAAGAGCGATGTTGTGGGCGCGGCCGATGCCGGATTCGAGCATGCCGCCGCACCAGACCGGAATCTTCTGGGCGTGACAGATGTCGTGAATCTTTCTGGCTTCGCTGAATCCGCCGACGCGTCCGACTTTTATGTTGATGATGCGGCATGCGCCGGTCTCAACCGCAACCGCCGCGGCGCGCGCGCTAACGATGGACTCGTCGAGGCAAATGGCGGTGCGCAATTCTTTTTGCAAGCGTGCGTGGTAGAAAATGTCGTCGTGCCACAGCGGCTGCTCGATCATCAGCAGATTGAATTGATCGAAACTCCGCAGGTGCTCCACTTGATCAAGCGTGTAGGCGGAATTGGCGTCACAGCTCAGCGTACTCTCGGACCAGCGCGAGCGGATTTTTTCCAGCACGTTTACATCCCAGCCCGGCTTGACCTTAACTTTGATGCGGCGGTAGCCAGCCGCCAGTTCAATCTGAATCTTCTCGAGGAGTTGCTCCACGGAGTCCTGAATGCCGATGGAGACTCCGCAAGAGATCTCAGTCCGCGTGCCGCCCAGCAGCTTCCACAGGGGCTCGCTTTTTTGTTTGGCCTCGGCATCCCACAACGCGTTTTCGAGGGCTGCTTTAGCCATGCGGTGGCCGCGCACTCGGGAGAAAAGAGCCGCGCAATCGCGCGCTGCATCGAGGCTGCGTCCGAGCACGGCAGGGGCAAGATAGTGAGTGATGGTGGGCCACGTGCTTTCGACCCATTCGCTGCTGTAGTAAGGATCTTCGCCGGTCACGCATTCACCCCAGCCGTTGACTCCGTTGCAATGCGCAGTGAGCAGCAGGATGCGGCGGCTGTAAGTGCGTCCGAAACTCGTCTCGAAAAAATGGACGAGCGGCATGCGAATCTCGCGGAGAGTGATGGCTTCAATCTTCATAGGAGAAAAAGTAATCACCACAGAGACACAGAGTCACAGAGAAAATCTATGAACAAGAAAACCCAAAGATTTGGTTTTCTCTGTGTCTCCGCGTCTCTGTGGTGAAATCAATCTTGCGATGCATACGACCAATTCTCATCCCAGTTGCCGAGCAGAAACTTGCCATTGCCGGCGGAGTCGCGCTCATAACCTAACACAGCCAGCCCGTTGCCGAACGCCCGGAGAAACTGCTCGCGGTTGCGCTCCTGCACCTGCTGCGCCTTACCGCGCGTTTCTGCCGCGGCTTTCCACTCATAAATCTGGGCCGGGACCTCAATTGTGGTCTCTTGTTCGAATGGCCGATTCTTTCCCGTCGCCAATAATGTTTCTACGCGCTTCGACTTCAGCCACCACTCGGCAATCAGCCGGTCGCTGGGCAGCCCACCCTGCAGGGGCGATGACGTGATTCCATACTGGTTAATGTTGTAACGGCGCGAGATGGCTCCCAGCTTCTCAATATTCAGATAGGCGTTCTTAATTTCGAGGGGATCGAAGGTCCACTCGATGAGTTCGATGCCGCGGGCAAGCGCGTCTTCGCGCTGCAGCAGCTTGAGGCGGCGGCCGAGCCCGCTATTGCGGTGCTCCTTGCGAACGGCAAGCATGTGTGAGTGAAGATACACGCGGCCCGACCGCGTGCCCGGCACCGAAAGACTGAAGCCGACCATCCCACTGCCGTCGAAGGCACCCATCACCTGCCCGCCGACCTTTTCAGCTACGACGAACATGCGCAGCGGAACCAGTTCGGCGTCGCTGAAATTCCAGATCTCTTTTTGCAACGCAACGCAGGCCCTAAGTTCATCGAGGCCCTGACATCGGCGAATCACGGTGGCGCCCGGGCTCACGCTTGCTTCTCCTCTTGCTTGGCCTGCTGCCAGAGGGATTCAAGCTCATCCATCGACAAGCTCTCAGGTGTGGCGCCGCTTTTGTGCAGGCGTTGCTCCATCCATTGAAAACGGCGGCGGAACTTGCGATTCGCCTTGCGCAGCGCGGATTCGGGATCCAGCGAGAGATAGCGGGCGATGTTAACCAGCACGAAGAAAAGATCGCCGACTTCGTCTTCCAGCCGCGCCCGCAGATCTTCGGGAATGGTCTGGCGTCCGGAACCAGCGACACCGCGGGCTTCGGGGCGCGGACCGGGAGCGGGAAATTCCCGTAGATGCTGTCGCAGCTCGCCAGTCTCTTCGCCAAGTTTGTCGAACAGGCCTTCCACGTCAGACCAGTCGAAACCAACCTGCGCCGCGCGCGAGCTGAGTTTGTGGGCCTCGAGCATCGATGGCATGGAGGAAGAGATGCCAGCTAGAATCGACGGCGCATTCTTCCCCGCGGGGCTGCCTTCCGCCGCGCCCGCAGCCTCGCCGAAACGCTTCTTGCGTTCTTTGACCTTCAGCGCTTCCCAGTTGCGTTTCACCTCAGTCGACGTATCGGCTTTCGTGTCACCGAACACGTGAGGATGCCGGTCAACCAGCTTGCGGGAGAGCCGGTCGAGAACGTCATCAATCGAAAAGGTCCCCTGCTCTTTGGCCATCTCCGAATAAAAGAGCACCTGCAGCAGCAGGTCGCCGAGTTCGCCGGGGAGCTCGTCCCAATCGCGATTATCGATGGCTTCGAGGACTTCATAGGTTTCTTCCAGCGTATAGGGCTTGATGGAATCGAAGGTCTGCTCGCGATCCCAAGGACATCCCCCCGGAGCCCGCAAGCGCTCCATGATCGCGACTACGCGTTCGAATCGTTCGCCGGTAGTGGACATTGGCAACCACTCTAAATGAGCCATCGCGGTGCGGGCAACGCAGTAGAAGCGGCGGGTTGAGCATGCAGGTGGCAGATGCTGGCTGTCGCGGCCGCTCAGGATGTTTTACGCTTCCTGTTTTCGGAACTTTTGAGTCGACTTTATTGGATTTTGGTCATCTAACCTGCGGTACCAAGGTTACCTTCTCCGGCTGACGGACGCGGTGCACACTCTAAGTGTAGTAGTGTAGGCACAGTCGGCTAGGGGCTCTAGTATCACCTTTCAGGAATTCTGTATCTGATTGATAAAACATGGTCTTAGCGGCAAATCCACGAGCCTCCCTGGAAGGCCAGCACTTTCAAGTGGTGGTGATTGGCGGGGGCATCAATGGCGTGGCTGTGGCGCGGCAATGCGCCCGTGCGGGCAAGCACACGCTGCTGATTGAGCAGAATGATTTCGCCTCTGGAGTAACCAGCCGTTCCACGCGCATCATCCACGGCGGACTGCGTTACCTGGAACATGGGGAGTTGGGCTTGGTACGGGAATCGTTGCGGGAGCGGGAAAAGTTGCTTCGGGAAAGATCTCACCTGGTGCATCCCATGCACTTCCTGCTGCTTTTGAACGAGACCAGCCAGCGCAGTGCGTTGAAGGTGCGTGCCGGATTGTGGCTCTATCAGCGCCTTGCCGGAAAGCCGTCCAGCCAAGAAGCAACCGAAATGGAATTGAAACGTTTGGAGCGAGCCCTGGACGCCGGACATCGCTGGTCGTTCTTCAACTATGAAGATGCTCAATGCGAATTTCCAGAACGGCTGGTCGCGGAATGGTTAATGGAAGCTGTGGAGGCTGGGGCGACCGTCCGCAATCACATGGAGGCCCTCGCCGTTGACGTCTCCCACGGTCGCACCCGGGGCGTGCTCTTACGCGACCAGATTACGAGGCGGGACCAGCGCGTGGACGCAGCCTGGGTGATCAACTGCAGCGGACCATGGGCTGACCGCATGTGCCAGCGCTCTTCGATCCGCATGGCCAAACCGATGCTGGGCGGGGTGCGCGGCTCGCACATTGTCCTGCCACGGTTTTCCGGTTCGCCGAGTGCGGCGGTTTACACCGAGGCGGTGGACGGCCGTCCCATTTTTGTCATTCCGTGGAATGAACAGATCCTGGTGGGAACAACGGAGGTTGCTGACAACGGCGACCCGGGGAGAACGGTTCCCTCCGCGGACGAGATCAGTTACCTGGTGCGCTCCGTGGCGCAATTGTTTCCCAAGGCCAAGATATCGGCACAGAGTGTCACGCACGCATTTGCGGGAATCCGCCCGCTGCCTTATTCCCCGGACAGCCGTCCTTCGGCGGTCACGCGGCAGCACATTCTGCACGACCACGCCGATGACGGAGCGGCGCACATGCTTTCCGTGATCGGCGGCAAGTTGACGACTGCGGCTTCGCTGGCGCGGGACTGTGCCCGCAGGATCGGGTTGAAGGCGACCGAACCAGTTGCGATGGCAATGGGACCGGAGAATGCACTCGATCCTCTTCTGGACGACGCGGTGCTGGAAATTGCGCGGATTGGAGCAGTGAGCGAGGAAACGGCTCGCGGAATGGTGGAATGGCACGGCAAGCGCGCGGCCGACATCGCCCGCATGGCTCTGGTGAGCGCCGAGCTGCGGGCCCCGATTTGTCCGCACACCTCCCACGTTATCGCCGAAGTAGTGGAAGCATACCGCAGAGAGTTTGCCGTAACATTGGGCGACGTGCTGCTACGCCGCGTGCCAGTTGCTCTAGGCGCCTGCTGGTCTGAGTCGTGCAGCCGAGAAGCCGCGTTGCGCATCGGTGCTGTTCTCGGCTGGGACGAACACGCCATGGGAGCCAACCTGGAAGCTTTTGAGATGGAGCGCGCCGCCTTCCTGCGACCCGTGGGGCGCGCCGCTACCGCATTCGAAGCCGCGGCGGATTGAACATCGTCTCGATTCTCATCCGCTGATCTATTTCTTACTCCGGCCCAGAGAGCGCACCATCCGCTTGGGGTGGTCGGAGATTACGCCATCCACCCCCCATTTCGATAAGCGCTTCATGTCCGCCGAGGCGTTCACGGTCCACACCAATATCTTCTTACCCGCAGCTTTGATCTCCTGGATGAGACTCTGACTCACCAGCTTGTGGTGCGGAATCACATACTCGACCGGCAACTGAGGCCAGCGTTTGAACTCAGCCCGGGTCTCGCAGATCAGGCCAAGTGGAATGGTCTTATCCAAGTCATGAATGGCCCGCACCACTTCCGGGAGAAACGAAGAGACCACGAAGCCACGGGCCGGGGCAAGCCTTGGCAGCAAATCCGCCGAGATCGCCTCCAGCCCGGGGACCTTCAGTTCAATATCAAGAAAGGCGGCACTCGGGTAGCGAGTCAAAACTTCGCGCAAGCGCGGCAGGCCTAGCTTCTCGGCTGAGGATTCAGCAATCTTTAGTCCGCGGGCGGTCGAATTGTGAGAGAGGACAGCTTGCCCGTCTGCCGTGAGCCGCACGTCGAATTCGAAACCGTCGCAGCCCTGGGCCAGCGCGAGGTCAAATGAGGCCAGCGTGTTCTCGGGAATAGATTCTTCGGCACGCGCGCCGCGGTGACCGAGCAGCAGTGGACGAATCCCCATCGCGTTCGATTCTAAATGTCAGTGGCTAGTGTTCAGTGTTCAGTGGTCAGGAAAACCGCAGCCGAGGCGATGACTGGCCACTGAACACTGATCACTGGCTACTGTTCTAATCCAGATCGAAATCGCGAATAGGCTTGCCCGTGTCGGGAGATTCTTTGGCTTTCTTCATCGCCTCCTGAAACTTCTTGTCCAGAAGTTCGGAAGCGTGTTTCTGTGCTTCTACCGACTGCCGGAAGATCGATTCGCGGCGGCTGTCCTGTTCTTTCATGGCTCGCGCGGCTTCCTCCATGTCATTGAACATCCGGGGCTTCACCGCGGCGGTGTGGGCGATCACAGCAGCCGTTGCCGTATCAATCTTCAACAGCGCACTGCAGCAGGGACACGTAACCTCGATCGTGGCAGGACTCTTCGCCATTTTGCGAATCATACCGCAAAACCGGACTTAGCGGGCCAGGTTCAGCGGTGAAGTTTGATGGGGAAGATGCGGAAGACGCTAAGCAACTCCCAACCTAACAGGAAGATCGAAAGCAGAACGACCAGGACCGCCATCAACTCGCCAAAGGTAAGGCCGCGACGGTTGGGCTCGAAGCGCCTCGCGGCAAGGCTCAGGATATTCAGCGTGGCGAACCCGAAAACCACCGCCCAGAGAATATTGTAAACGTCGTTGCGGCGGCTGGGATGGCGTTGCAATAGCACCAGGCTTGCGACCAGAGTGGGCTGCGCACGCAACAGATTGTGCAGCGAGAGGGCGGCGCGCGTGGTACGCGCGAGGCCCGAGATCACCCATGTTGTTGAAGAAAGAGCCATAGCACGCGCCGCATGGCAAAAGGATGCTCTTGATGCCGCAAGTGATTGGATATTACATTTTTTTTCTCCGCGGGTCACGAAGGAGACGCAGCGACGGCATCAGGCGTGTCAATCAGTTCACACCCCAGGCACGCGGGAAGCAGTCCTTGCCCCGCTCCCACGGATGCTTTCTGTAAGATGAACGGATGGCAGAACGGTGCATCATTTTCTTTGATGTCGGCAATACTCTTCTTTTCCCCAATCGGCTGAAGATACTGGCCCCCATCTCGAGCGATCGTCATCCCACGTTAGCGCAGTGGCAAGCCCTGGAGCGCAGAACGAAACAAGAGTTCGACCGGGGCATGATGGGCGGCCGAGTCGATCACGGCTTCTGGTGGATATTTCACACTTACCTGCTGCAACAACTCGGCGAGGACATTGGTCTCCGCGAAGTGCTGGTGGAGAACACGCAGAGATCGGCTAACTGGGATCAAATTCTCCCCGGCACGCGCGACGCCCTTGCCCGCATCGGCCAGAAATTTCGCATCGCCGTGATCTCCAACTCCGATGGCAGAATCGAGCAGGTGCTCTCCAACTGCGGGATTGCAACCTGCTTCGAAAGCATCACGGATTCGGGGACCGTCGGAGTCGAGAAGCCGCGCGCGGAAATCTTTGAGGCAGCGATTCGCGCGATGAAGGCGCGCGCCGGCGAAAGCCTGTACGTCGGCGACCTGTACTCCGTGGACTATGTGGGAGCCCGCAATGCGGGAATGGACGCAGTTTTGTTCGATGTGGCCGGCGCCTATCGCGACCGCGAACCACCGCACGTGGAGTCGCTGGAGCAGCTCGAAACCTGGCTCAAGCAAACCTGGCGCCGGCAATAGAGGCCGTCAGGTGCGTGGCTCAAACCGTAGGGGATCTCCTACAACTCCAGAATCTGGTGGTCGTGACAATCTGTGCGCATGATGTCATGAATGCTTCGCAGCAGCTCGGTTCCGTGGCGAGCAACGAAATAGGCGCCGGCTACGCCGCGTTCCTGCAACGCATTTTCAGGATAGAGCGCGTGGCTGAGGGCCACCGCATGACGACTGACAACCTCGCTACGGCGCAACTCGGCGGCCATGGCGCGTTCCCGAAGGCGGTCGAGTTGGTAGCGCACTTTCGAAGCACCGGTCTGGCTGGCTTCGACCAGCGTTGGATCAAGCTTGGCCAGAGCTTGCTGCACGCCGGAAAAAGATTCTTCGACTAACTGGTTCGCGCGTTCGAAGGCTGCCTGCAAACCTGCGGGCAGAGTTCGCGCAGCCAGCGTCTGGCGAAGCGCTTCAGGCCCGTCGAATGCTTCCCGCACTGCGATGCCGTACTGCCCCAGCCAGCGCTGCACCTTGGGTTCGACCAGCGTTGCTGAGAATCGAGGCACGATGGGGGTCACGCGGCCCATGATTGCCTCGTAGACCGCGCCCACCTGCGCAAAATATGCCGCCTCGGCAGCACCACCTGTGTAAGCCAGGGTCGGCAGAAGATAATCTTGCACGACCGGCCGCAAGAGCACGTTGGGACTGAAGTTCTCTGGCGCAGAAGCGATGCGATCCAGCAATTCAGCCGACGAAAGCTTTTCCGCTCCGGGTTCGCTCCCGATGGAAAATTCCACAGCGTGATTCGCTCCGCGAATCCTGTGGATCGCGGTGCGCGCGCCCTGGCGCATCGCGAAAAGCAGTACCGACGACTCCGTCACTCTTACCTGCTGGTAATAACCCGCACCCTCGAGGGCGGCGCCGCGGGCGAGCAAGGCAGCATCCAAATCTTCCACGCGCTCGATAGCAGCTCGATAGATGGGCGCCGCAACGCGATGCAGTTCCGGGTCAGAAGCGTCCAGAAGAATCACGCCCCACTGGCTAAACAGGCGCGCATAAAAGCGGGCGAAAGCCGTGCCCAGCGTCTCCCCGGGACGATAAGACTCGCGCAGGAGTTGCGACGCATGGGTATCTCCCAGCAGCGAGGCAGCCTCCTCCACGAGAGGCAAAATATCCTCGCCCAATCGCACGTCGCTCACCGGCGAGCCCCTTACACCTTGGCTGGAAGTGGTCAGCGTGCGCAAAAGGCCCTCAGGGCCGGGAATCGAAACGTGATTCACCTCAGCGAGATCGTGGTCCGACGTAGCCAGCCAGAACACAGGAACGGCATCGACGCCGGCCGCCGTCGCCTCCTCGGCTAACTTGATGGCGGTCAGAGCCTTGTAGATGGCAAACATAGGTCCGCCGAACAGGCCGACTTGCTGTCCCGTCACAATGACAGCCGCGCCCTGGCGAAGACGACTAAGGTTGACGAAAGTCTGCGGCGAAGCGTCCCAGGATTTGTTCTGCCGCTCAAGAATCGTGCCGACACGCTCCCGGCGGGATGGATCGTACTGCAAGGTGGAAGCCTCTGCCTTCGACCATTCGCTGAAGTGCGGGGAGTGCGGATAGAAAGGTTGGATGCTGGAAGAGTATGCGAGGAAATCGGTGAATAGGCGAGTGGTATGCGGGATTTGGGTAAAGGGCAAACACTGCGCTTTCACCGCGGGCTCTCCTGACATCGCTTCCCTGTGCTGTGTTGGACGGATGAGATCAACGCCGGTCAACGCCCTTTATTGTACAGATGTGGCGTCGTAGTAGAGATGCCGCAAACAGGCGCAAGATGCAAGATAATGGGGTCAGGAAAGGAACGACGATGAGTTTGTCTGCTTCTCCGCTAGAAATCGTTATGCCAGTCACTCTGGAAGGGTCAATCGTTTGTCTCGAACCGGTTCGCCGCGAGCACGCCGAGATATTCTGGGAAGTTGCCAGGGACGCTCTCAACGACATCTTCCAATGGATTCCCTACCGCATGAAAACGCGCGATGACTTTCAGCGTCTCGTTGAGAAGGCTTTTGATGAGCAAGGACATGGCGATTCGGTGGTGTTTGCCACCGTCGAGCGTGGTTCCGGGCAAGTAATCGGCAGCACTCGTTTCATGAACATCGACCGTGCCAATCGCCGGGTGGAGATTGGTTCAACCTGGATCGTTCCAGCGTGGCAGCGCACCGCCGTCAACACCGAAGCCAAATACCTCATGCTGCGTCATGCCTTCGAAATCTGGCAATGCATCCGAGTCGAACTGAAAACCGACGCGCTGAATCAGAAGTCGCGCAACGCGATCCTCCGCATCGGCGCGAAAGAGGAAGGCACGTTGCGCAGGCACGTGATCACCTGGACCGGCCGGGTCCGCGACTCGGTCTACTTCAGCATCCTGGATGCAGAGTGGCCGGAAGTGAAGGCGAGGCTGGAAACGATGCTGGCGCGGAAAGCTGCGTCAAAGAATGTTTGAGTCCAGCCCAGCAATGAACTGGATTCCGGGAATCGCTTTGCCACCGAGCGAGGTAACCGCGCAGAAACACAAGACGAAACCTTGGACCGGGAGCCTCATCTAACTTTAGGTGTTTGACTTCCACACTAGCGACCCCTAGTCTGGAACTAGCTCTTTGAGTATGGCCAATCCCACCAGTGGGGGCGTCACGGCTTCGACGGAGATGCTTGCGGCCAAGAGGCATGCCGGGGTGCACACACCCGTAATCGTGGGCAAAATGATAATTGCCAATCAAGAAATGGCATACGCAGCCTAATTAATTAGGCAGCCGCTTTCCACAGCTTCGCCCTTGGGCTGTGAGCAAGCGTCACACAGAGGGCTGCTCTTCCTCGTTACGTCTGGGCGGGGAGGTTAAGATCTCAGGCTAGCAGCTAGCGTTTCTTGTCCGTTCTGAGCGTGGGCCGCGAACGTCCTTGGGTAATGCCAAGGGCATGAACTGGAATAAGCATGTAGTCTCTTG
>JBAUVZ010000020.1:0-2516 GCA_049583505.1 Candidatus Sulfotelmatobacter sp. | reverse complement strand
GCCGGCAACTGGCTGATGCTGGAAGACGGCGACGAGCAGTCGAAGAGAATCATGGAAAGGGCGCTGGCCATCGATAAGAACTTCCCCGCCGCGCTGAACGATCTGGCCTACCTTTATGCCCGCAACCGGCAATTCGACAAAGCCTTTGCCGACATGGATCGCTACGTCGCGCTCCTGCCGAAAGAACCGAACCCGCAGGATTCCTACGGCGAACTGCTGCGCATGGCGGGAAACTTTGAGGGATCGCTACAGCATTACCGGGCAGCGTTGAAGATTGATCCTGACTTTGTCACTTCGCAGGTTGGCCTGGGAGATACCTATGCCCTGATGGGGAACCAGGAGGAGGCACGGGTTGAGTACGAGAAGGCCATCCGCTATGCCCACAATGAGGCGGACCGGCTGACCTACAGCATGCAGAGCGCAATGACCTGGGTGCGCGACGGCAAGTTCGCCGAGGCCGACAAGTCCTTCCAGGAGATTGCCCAGGCCGCTCACGCCAAAGACCAGGACTTGCAGGAAGCACAGGCCTACCGGCATCTGGCCGAGTATCAGACCGACGATAACGCCGCGTTGAAATATCTGCGTGAGGCAGAGGAATCTTTGGGCCATCGCGCGATTTCCAAGGGCGATAAAGATGAGGAGCTGTCCCGCGTTCTGCGCAACCGCACCGTGCGGGCCGCACATGCAGGCAACCAGGCCTTGGCCGACCAATCTTTGAAACAGCTTGAAGCGATGGCCTCCGGCAGCCGCAACCACGTCATCCAGAGTTCTTACAACGGCGCCGCAGGAACTTTGCTCATGGATCAGAAGAAGTTCGACGAAGCCATCACTTCCCTGGAAGAGGATCAGGACAATCCCTTCACCCTGGAACTTCTGGTGCAGGCCTACTACCAGACCAATCAGCCCGACAAGCTGGCCCAGGCCGAGGCCAGGCTGCGGGGCACCAACGTTCCCACCATGGAGCAAGCCCTTGTGGTACCAGCCGCACGCCTGCGCCGCCCGGAAATGTAAGCCGTTTGTAACTTTCCGTTCGGATTTCGTCTATACTGTCGAACGCCAACGGGAAGGCGAGACCCCTCGTTGCTGGCATTCGTTTGTGATTACGGTTGAGGATTCGAGCTCAAGATTTGGTTCTGCGATTTGACCTTACGATTTGGTCTTTCGATTAATGAACTCTAAGATCGATCGACGTTCCCGCCGGAGAGTGGTTGCCGAGCTGCCGGTGCGCGTCCGTGGCGCGGCGGCGAATTCGGAATTGAGCGCCCAGACTCGTGATGTGAGCACGAATGGCGTGTTCCTTTACAGCAAGTCCCGCATGGCGGAGGGCGCAGATGTGGAGTTGGTCCTGATTCTCCCGCCCGAACTGACCTCCGGGGAAAAGTGCTGGGTTTGCTGCCATGCCCGAGTATTGCGTGTGGAGCAAGGACCCGGCAAGGACTTCGGGGTGGCGGCCGAGATCCGGCGGATGGACATACTGCCGGAGATTCCCGCCTAGCTTTCACGCGTGGCGGCAGCTCTCCTACACACCCCGGTGCACCATTCCTGCGGCTGCACCATGATTGGTGCATGAGCATCCACGGGAGGAGGCCGGCGACGCTCACCCAGGACCCTCGAAACTGTCTAAAGTGCCCATGTCCAGGCAAGAATTGCCGGATCGGAGGGCAGCTCCCGAAAATCCTTGAGAAAATGCTTCCCATAGCACCGACCTTGGTGCAATAATGGCGGCCCTAGAATTGCTCTGGCCAAACTCAGGTATCAGGTGGGCCTTGTATGTGGATTGAAAAACTGGCGGACGGTGTGGTGCAGGTGCAAACCCCGATCGGGCCGCGTTACGTGATGCCTTCTTTTCTTCAGCGCGTGTATTTTCTTTGGATGTTCCGTCACTTTCCCATTCTTCCTCACGCCGTGCTCAGCACTGGGCAACAGCGAATGATCGATAGCTTGTGTTCCGAGCAAAGGTTCGTCTCCATGGCTTACGCCGATGGAATGGAAGATGCTCCGGTAATCGGCACAGTCGAGCGGCGCCTCATCCCGAAGATGGGGCCGGAGTCATTGCCACCGCGTCGCCCCGTGGTCAGCGAAAGTACCGGCGGACTGGTCGCGCAAGTGCGGCAGCGTTCGTAGCCTTGGTTTCGTTGGCGCCTGAGACCGGGCGCTCAGAGCGCGCAACTCACATTACCCTTGGTTCCAGAGTCCTCGCCTGTCGATCCCTCTCATCGACGAAACCTGTGCCCTCGCTTCTCTTCAAGAATGCCGTTATGAGTTGCAGCGGGGAAGCAGCGCCTCAACTGAAGTGCGTCCGAGGTGCACGTCGGCGCCGCGGGAGACGAATTGTTTTCTAACCATTTAGCGCGGCAGTGCGAGCGTGGCAGTGAGCGATGACCGGACGTGGGGGAAATGTTACAATCACAAATTGTCCCGCCATAAGATTCCCCACCGTGGGCGCGTAGCTCAATTGGCAGAGCAACTGACTCTTAATCAGTAGGTTGTAGGTTCGATTCCTACCGCGCTCACCA
>JBAUVZ010000019.1:0-30069 GCA_049583505.1 Candidatus Sulfotelmatobacter sp. | reverse complement strand
AGCTAATCGAGCAGAATGCGTTTACGTCTTTCGTGCGGCCTTGATTCTACGCAGCTTTCCCCAAGTGGATTCCAGTGCCAATGGTTACAATGTGCTCCGAAGTTTTGGCAGCTTTTGCCAGCACTTTTTTAAGATAAACCTCATACATTCGTTCCCAGTGATCTCCAAATGATGGGCAAGTCCGCTCGCCACCGAACAGTCTTAGCCTCTCAGTCTCGATCTCATCTTCAACTCTTGCCATCTCTTCATTGAATCGAGGCATCGGCTTCTGAGAGAACAACGAGGTCACTAGAGCGTACAAGAAAATAATCGGCATCACTAATCCGAGGATAATAAACATGACACGGATGGACTGGTTTGCAATGGCCGAAAACACCATGAACGAGGCGAGAATAGCAACAAGGAAGTAGGCAACAATTAGGAGTTCCAAGAACAGCATGGCTGCTTACCTCCTCATCAAAGTATCGTCATTTGCAAGGGCCCTTTAAAATTACGGAGGTAACTATCTAGGTTACCCGATTATTGAAGGCGTTTCAAGATGCCGCCAAGAACCTCTACGGAGATGACAGCTTCAAGAAATACAATTGGAATCATCATTGCCCAGTAAGTAAATATCCAAAAATAAACCACACCTATCTTTTTTACTTGCGGTGTTCCCGGTAGCGCCATTTGCAGTTCGTCTTTGTGCATCTCTTTTGTTAAGTTCCAAGCTGCATAAAACTTCTGCCATAAAAGACGAACTCCTCGGTCCATCCACGTCACAAAACATGCCGCTACCAACAATCCAAGGCACAGGACAATTCCAGCAAAATCTGCTTCTTTGTCACTCTGGTAGTGAGATACGAAGGCGGGGATTCGTCTAGCCATTCCAGCCAACAACAAACCGAACGCCACGTAAATCAGATCCAATGGCACAACCAAAATACTTCTGAAAATGTCTTTTGCTGATTCTCGCGTTATAAAGCGCACAACGAGTTTTAGTATCAGGATGGTTAGAGGCAACGCCACAATGACGTTGTGGATATAGAACGCCATGATCGCATGTTCGTACTCTGCGTTCGGTCCGGCATTCATATACGCGCCGAAGTATACCCGCGAACATGGTCCTTACCTAGGGATTCTGGGGAGAGGAAAGCTAATTACGCCTGTCTTTTTACAGGTTTCGACTGAATCAGCTTCTCCAACACCGCGTCAAATGCGGCTTTTTCTACCTTGACCTTTTTCTTGGGCGTTCGTTTAGGCACTGTTTTCCTTGTTCTTCCAATCATTTCGGCACATCATCCACAGTTTATCCACAGAAAAAGAGGGCTGGTATATTCCCACTGCGTCCGATAACGCTCATCATTTCCAGATGGCGGGAGGCTGACTGGTCGGTTTACCAGGAGCGGACTTATAATCCGCAGTTCCCGACAGGAACGGTGTTCGACTCACCCAGCCTCCGCCACCTTCGCACTCCGTTATACCACCAAATAGCAACTCCGTGGCACGAACGTGTGCTTCCCGACAGGGAATTCTGTTGATATAACTTTGTCCTTCCCTCAATTCGACTAGGAGGAGCCAACATGAAAAGAATTTTACTGATAGCGGCCCTCGCTTCGATGTCCATGTTTTCCCTCGCGGACAATTCAGCCGACCGGACAAAGTGCTGCCACGGCTGCAACAGCTACGGCTGCAACAAGACCAATTGCGGCGACAAATGCAACGAAGGACCAAACTGTCGCGGCTGTTGGAAAAGCTGCGTTCGATAGTTCCATTCGGGCCGAACCTAGGAGTTCCTGAATTTTCCAGAGGAGATGAAGCCCAATGACAGCAGTAGCACCGTTTCATTCCATAAACGAACACAAGAAACTTGCTCAAAACCGCGTACACCATAACAACCGAGCCTGTGCTTCGGGGCGTGACATACCACACAATGAACGCCGCCCCGGAACGGGAGGCTATAGAGTCTGTACCCACTGCAAGAACCTCAACGCGCAAGGGCGCTAAGAGATTAGGCCGAACCTTGGGTGTTCCTAAAATCTTTCACAAGGAGATCGAGACCAATGGCTAAAGTAAGTCCGTACCATTCCGTTAACGAAGCCAACAAACCCGCAAACAAACAGGTTCACCACACCGACGACAATTGCCGAGCCGGACGCGACATACCTAAACACGAACGGCGTCCCGGTACTGGCGGATACCGTCACTGCGAGGATTGCGAGGCTTAGCGACATTTCCTCGCTCGCGCCTTCCTGTGCGATTCCTTCGGTGAGCGGAAGGTCATCTCCCACCAAGGGCCGTGGAGCACGTTATCTTGAATGCCCCACACCCTACGAAGCCTTCGCACAGGAAGGCCCGTCTCCAGTGCGACGGAAGTCGCTCTCAATCCTTCCGAGTCTGTACCCTCAAAACGCACCGTTGGCTCTGGAAACGAATGCCCCTCTCCGCCTTCACAGGATTCAAATGTTTCTACCCCATTCGCTATCAGCATGACGACAATCTCTCGTATGCCTTCGTCTAGCGGCGGCTCGAAACGGAGTTCCTTCGCACGCGCCAAGTTCTCAGGATCGGGTCTGAACGGAGTTCTGCCGGGGCAGTGCTCGCACCGTTCATTGTCCTTGGAGGCCACAGAGCGAGTCTGGGGCCTATCCGCTGCCCTGTCATCGTCACCAACGTAACCGACCGCTGACATTAACGTTTCCTTCCTCATCTCTGGCGCAAGCGGTTTCTGCGTCCCACAAAGGAACCAGTCTTTCATTTTTATGCGTGCTTCATTACCCCTATCCGTAGGGCCAGAATACGGACCTTAAGTTGTCGCGCTTGCCGAAGTGTCTGAAACTGGCTTGGTTCTATTCCGTTCGGAATAAGAAGCAGCGCGATGTGACTACCCATAGCTCCGTGCGCATCACGATACTTTTGATATGCCTCGGAAAATGGGACCCGGACAAGAATCTGGTCTCCTCTTATGTCGTACAGCTGACTAACCTGCACGTTTGGTGCGTCCAAAATGTCCTCAGTTCCAGCAAAAACGAAACAGCCAATCGCTATTTTGTAATCAGACCGTAAGGGGAGCAGAGCACTTCCATTTATCGTCATGTCGCAGATCTGCCCCTCTAATCCCCAACTTGAAACTAAGGGGTCAGCTTGTGGCTCATCAAATTCTGGAATAGATGCAGTGTGATGATAGACATCGTATCCAACCGCACCCCAAGTTAGTACGAGCATGGCCGCCATCACGATCATCGGCCAAAATTTCTTAATCGAGCCGCGACTGTTTGCAAGAACCCGCGCAGCGCCTCCCTGTTCTCGCATGATCTCGTTTTGCTGTTCCATAATCTTGTTCTGTCTATGAAGCAGATAGGCGTAGACCAGAAAAGCCAGTACGCCGCCTATGGTCTCTAGAGTTGGCATCGGGATGAGCCTCCATCATCAAGGTTCTGACAGCCTTGACGGAGGAGGCTATTTTACGCCTTCTCTGTGTCAAATGCATAGTCATCACCTTGACTGGGAAAATTAGCAGCTATACGATCGCCGTGTCGTATAACCCAACTTTTCCCAGAGATTATCAGCGATCAGTAGCGTGGATAACTGCAACGAAGAAAAGAACTTCGTCGAATTTCGGAGGAAAGTGCGGGCGGCTTTCCGCAGCCATGGAACACCTGTTGAAGTCGCTGCACTTTAGTGGGCGAGTGAGTGTAGTTTTGCAAAATGGCCGGGTGCTGAAGTCGGGCTACGAGGAAGGATTTTTTCGCCAGCACGAACCCGGTTCGGGGCTGGAACCGGGTGTGGCAATCGAACCATAAAAGGTTGCCGGCAAGCGGGTTACTCGGTTTGCCGGATGTGTAAGTTCAGCAAGTAGGATCAACCAGTAAGTCCAACAAGTAAATAGCTCAAGCAGGTCATCGTAAGAGAAACGAGCCCTGCGTTCGGTTTCCGCTCCAGGAGCGGCGACCGGCGCAGGGCTTTTTTTCTGGCTGCAGCCTTCGGGCTCCGGCAAACGAGTCTGAACCGCTACCGCCGAGCTTCACAATGCGGAGCCCGGAGTCCAGGAGGAGTGATGAAAGCGAAGGCAAAAGAGGGCCGTGCAAACGAATTGCAATTCGAGCTGAAGTATTGCGAACGCTGCGGCGGGTTGTGGCTGCGTCCGGTGGGTGGAGGGCAAATCTACTGCGCGGTTTGCGGGCGTGAGATGGCTCAACTGCCACCGGCTTCGACAGAACCAGAAACCGCAAAGCTGCCGCGAGGGCCGCAATGGGGCGTGGATGACGGCGACTCCGGAAGTGGCGAGGGAGATGACGGAATGGATCTGGATGCAGCGGGAGGTGTGGCATGAGCGGCTTTGTGGAATGGATCGCAGCGGAGGCAGAGGAAGTGCAGCCGGGGAGTGGGTTGCACGAGGATTGGAACAGAGATCCGGACCTGTGGCTATATCGAAGAAAAACAACGGCTTTATTGCGGCGTTATATGCGCTGGTCGCTGGAGGCGGGACGAGTGCCATCCCTGCTTGGCCGTGAGTTGTTTCGGGCGAGGATCACGGCCTATACGGCGACGACGTTCGAATCGCGGGTGATCTTTCTGCACGATATGGAACGGTGCCTGGACCAATTGCAGGATTTTGACCGGCAGCTTATCGGACGGGTGGTGCTGCAGGAGTATGACCACGAGGCGGCGGCGCGGATTCTCCAGTGCACCCGCAGAACGCTACTACGCAGACTGCCGGAGCTGATCGACGAACTGAGCGAATCGTTTCTCAAAGCGGGGTTGCTGGAACGGCTGCCGGAGACGAAGGAGGAGATGCTATGAGCTCCAGGATGGAACAAGCGGGAAAAAGTCTGTGGAAAATCTTGTCAAGAGGGGGAAGGGGTTCATTTTTGCGCAAGTGGTTGAAAAGGTGGAGAAAATAAAGGTAATAATATACTTGGCAAAACGAGCGTTACGGGCTAGGCTGGAATCCTGCCGTGACAGGATCGGCGGCCATGTCACTTCTTCGGTCGCCTTTTTCTTCCTCGCTCTTTTTGGTACCGCGTTTCCCGCTTGAGCAGTTCGTCTTTCGATACGCTAAGAACCTGCCGCATCGCGTTGTCAAACCTCTCAAACTCCGTCTTGCCGGGAACGTCTGGTGCTGGTAGCGGTTTCATTGTTTCTTCGTCTATTCCGTCACGTCGTCGCTTGCGAGTCGCAGCGCCAAGAAGAAAATGTTCTCATCGTTGAACGTGTAATAGAGGTTCACTGGTCTGCCCTTGCCGGGTTCCCACATGGGCAGAAACCAAACGTCTTTGGCCACCAACATACCGCGCCGTGGCTCTCGGCTCAGAAACCATTCCGCCCCTTCAGTGAATTCGTCGGCCCGTACTGGGTCAAATCCTAGTTGAGCAAGGTCTTGCTCGAATAATGGATTTTTTACGATCTGTCGATATTTATCCAAGAGCGGCGGCGTCTTCCGCCAAGCATGCCGCTGCCAGCGCTTCCAGTGTGCCGCCGAACTTTTTTTCGGCCTCGGTGGGTGTCCTATCTCCGACAAGAGCAACAGTGTAAGGGATGGTTTCTTTATAAGCCGCCAACTTCCATCCAGGGAACCTGTGAGTCAGTTCGCTCATTTCGGTGCCTGTCTGACCCCAGAACAATTGAATCACACTGTCTACGAGGTTGACTTCCTGCGCCGTGAAGTGGGTCAAGTCAGGTTCACGTAGGGCAAACGTGCGGTCCTGTATACCGCTCACAGTGGGCGTTTTTCGTATAGCGATGTCGCCCTTAGCGGTCATCTGTTCGCGCACTCGAACCATATATCTCGGGGCCGGACCATTTTCCAGAGCAAAGTATTCTTGCCCGGTGATGGGTTTGTCCAGCATCAGGTAGGCAAGAAAATCAGAATAGAAAAGCAGTTTGTTGAGTTTGAGTGCGCCGCAACGCGGATCGCCCTCGGACTTGCGAGCGATCAGCAGCATCAGTTCGCGGAACTTATTTTCGTTGGGTACAATGCGAGGCTGCAAGCGTTTTGGTTGGCGTTTTGTGTTTGCCCGTTTCTTCATTTTCACTCCAAGGCACGCCTACGTATTTGGATGTTTACATTACCACAAGGATGCTTCCCTTGTCTGTGAGCAAGAAGGGCAGGTACCATGAGTCGAAAGACCGTATTACTAGATGGTAACCGAATGCTGGTTACTTGATAGTTTTTCGTCTGCCTCTGAGAAGCCGCCCTTTTATTCTCGTTCATTCGGGATGCTGTCCAGTGAGTTCCTTATAGGTGAGCCGCTTCCCGACGATCTGCCGCACTGCCGCGTCGAAGCGGTCAGAGTCGTTTAGTGGATTGTCCTTCGTAGAACGATTGTTGAATCGGAACGCTTGCTCATCGACGTAACGGAACAAATGAAAAGGCTCAACTGCAATATATGTGCCATTGATGCCGCGCTTCAAGCAGGACCAGAAGTTTTCAATGCCGTTAGTGTGGACGTTCTCTTTCACATAGCCCTCAAGATGGTTGACCACCTTGTGAATGTAACCGTCTTTCAGGTTGTGATAACCGGTGAATTCGTCAGTGTGAACTTCGGCTCCCGGCTCAACAAGTTCGCGCACGATCTTTTCCGGGATATTCTCTTTGCGATGCGGAATCACGGCAGTCTTCACTTTGCCGCCACGCTCCAACAATCCCATAACCACAGCCTTGCCGTGTCCACCTTGCATACCAGCTTCACCACTCAGGCGCTCCCGCTTCGCTCTGTGCATGAAGCGAGCCCTGCCGCCAATGAACGTCTCATCGACTTCGACTGGAGCCGCATCAGGACCGCCGAGTTTTCCACCACTCACGTTATCCTGCAAAGCAAGTCTGAGTCTGCCGAGCATAAACCACGCGGACTTTTGTGTGACTTTGATCGTGCGATGAATCTCCCAAGATGAAACGCCGTTTTTGCAGTTACAGAGCATCCACATTGCCGTGAGCCACTTGTCCAATCCGATAGGGGAATCCTCGAAAATTGTCTGAGTCTTAAGAGTGAACTGAGGCGCAGCATGCTTCTCGCGACAGTGCCAGCGGTTGTATTTCTCCAAGAATATGACGTTCTTGCTGCCACAGCGCGGGCAAACAACGCCATCGGGCCAGCGGCGGGCAACCAGATACTCCCGGCAGTTCTCAGGCTTGGCGAAGTAGAGGATTGCTTGCTGTAGGCTCTTCGGTTCCATGTTTGAATCTTAGACCAAATAGTCTATTTTGTCAAGTATATTATTACCAAAATAAATCTCAAAAAATGTCACAGTTGCCCTATGCGGTGTGATATAATGGTTTTATAGAGTAAAGAAAAAAGCAATAGTCTGTGAGGGCGCGCCGAAAAGCGCGCCTTTCGTGTTTTTGGGCTGAAAAGCTCAGTTTGCATCGCAGCTCCGCGCACTGGCGGCGTGGAATCTGCGGGTTAAGTCGCTGCTGCTCTTGGGATTGCCTCACGCGGCTGAAGCCGGGATTTGGATGACGCCGGCAGTTGGGGAGGGCGAGCCGTGAGCATGAAGAAGGCAAGGGGTAAACGCAAGGGGACGGCGAAGACGTCGGCGAAGAAATCCGCGAAGAAAAGCTTACCTCGGACGAAGAAGCCGGTGGACCTGGTGCGGGTGCGGGAAAACATCAACAACCTGGTGGGGGCCTCGGCGGGAGAGATCGCGACCGGAGTGATTAAAGTTGCCAAGGCCGGACAACTGACATCGGCAAGGTACCTGTTCGAGGCGGTGGGGCTGTACCCGGCTACGGAACAGACAGCGGCGCGACCGGTGGAGAACACGCTGGCGCACACGCTGCTAAGGAGGCTGGGATTGCCGCTGGACCCAGTGATTTGTGACGAAGACCTGGCTCCGGCCGTGTTGCCGAGCGACGCGAAAGAGCTGAACACCGAGACGGCCGTGCCCAGTGTCGTGGAGGAAGACTTGGAGGGAGAACGGGAGGAAGAGCTGAAGCCGACGCCGGCGGAGAGCAAGGAATCGATGGAAGGGCTCGATCGTAAGGGTTGAGAGGATACCGTAGAATGAAGCGCGGGAGTTGGAGTTCAGGAGAGACGAACTGGCGGGCGGGGTTGTCGGTTTCGCCGCGGGTGGGATCGCGCCGGGGAAGGCTGCCGGATAACGATGGGCGGTTGGACGGTTACGGCAGCGGATCTATCGTGATCGATGGCGCCCCGGTGGTCGAGTATCTTCGGAATCTTCGGGCGAAGGTGCGGGCGGGTAATGATGTCAGCCTTACACGACGCAGGTTTGGGATGGATATAACGTGGGTGACCGACCGGATCGCGGTCGGGGGCGGAATCTGGACAGCAAATAACATGGCGGCGGTGTCCCGCGCGGGCATCACGCACATCATCGACATGCAGATCGAGTTCGACGATACGCCGTTGGCGGAGCCGCACGGAATCGTGGTGTGCTGGAATCCGGTGGACGATGACTTCGAGCCGAAACCTCCGGATGTATTTGCGCGCGGAGTGGAGTTCGCGCTGGCTGCGCTGGAGGAGAATGGCGCGAAGCTGTTTATACACTGCGCGGCTGGAGTACACCGGGCGCCGATGATGACGCTGGCGCTGTTGGGGGTGATGGGGTGGACGGTTGAGGATGCCATGGACTTGATCGAGAAGTTGCGGCCCGCCGCTGACTTTGCCGAGGTTTACGTGCGGAGCGTGGAGAGGTTCTTGAACGGGCGCCGTTGAGGGCTTTCGGGCTTCGGCCGGACAATTCCCGCGGCCAAACAAGAGAAACGCTGGCAGTGGTGGAGACGCCTTACCGGGCCAATGGTGGCGCAGGCGGGGAAGCGATCCCCTTCGGCTTTGCTCAGAACTACAAGATTGAGTTTGAGGAGGAAGTATGTTTCAAGCACACCACCCGGCAGGGAGGCTTTTTTATTTGGTGCTGGCGGTAGTAATGGCAGCGACCAGCAGCGGGCTTTCGGCGAGTGTGGAAGCTTCCACTGGGAGGGGAGAAAAACCGGCGAGTGCAGGAGCGGTGAAAGCTGCAGGAGATCCTGCGCCGCGTGCGGCTTCGGCCGCTCCCCAGAGCGGACCGGCGCTAACGAGCGTGGTCGACACCGTGTATATGGCGGATGGGACTCCAGCTCAGGGCATCCTGGTGATTACTTGGCCGGCGTTTGTGGCCGGGGACGGGACGGGAGTTGCGGCAGGGGCATTGGATGTCACGCTGGGAACGAACGGCGCGTTGAACGCAGAGCTGGTGCCGAACGCGGGAGCGACTCCCGCGAACGTGTACTACACCGTCGTATACCAGTTGCAACCGAGCGAAGTACGAACGGAGTATTGGGTGGTGCCAGCGAGCTCTCCGGCAACCCTGGCGCAGGTGCGGACGACATCGGGATCCGGAACGGCGGCTCAACCGGTATCGATGCAATACGTAGATTCAGCCTTGGCGGCGAAGGCGAATGACAACACGGTGGTGCATCTAGCCGGAACGGAGACGGTGACAGGGACCAAGAGTTTTACCGTGCCACCGAATGTACCGACGCCTGTAGGCACGGGCGACGTAACGAACAAGGCATACGTGGATACGGCGATCGCAACCGTAGGGGCGGGAAACTATCTCCCGACGGCGGGCGGGGCGATGACCGGGCCGCTGACATTGAGTGGAAATCCGACGGCACCGCTACAGGCGGCCGCTAAGCAGTACGTGGATTTGACGGCGTTGGCGAAGGCGAATCTGGTGAGCGGGTTGGTGCCGACGAGTGAGTTGGGGAGTGGAACGGCTTCGGCGTTGAATTGCTTGCTGGGAAATGGGACGTGGGGGCCGTGCGGATCGAGCGCGAATGCGACGGCGATTCAGAGTGTGCCCGTCGTGTCGACGGCGCCTTCGAACGGACAGGTCCTGACGTATTCCTCAACATCGGGGCAGTATGCGCCGGCGACGCCGAGCGGTGGTAGCGGCGGAGTCTCCGTAAACCCGGCGGTTAGCCAGAACGTGGTGCAGCCAGCAGGAACACAATTATCAACCAACAACCTCAGCAACATCACCTATGCCACGGCCAGTTACAATTGGTCGGCAACTCCGACCTCTCCGAGCAGCCTTTCCGCAGGAAGCAACACCGTAACGTTAGCCACTTGCCCAATTGGACTGATGACTCCCGCAACCGCCGGAACAAATTGGTTTACGACGCCCTGGACGTGGATACACATCGCTGGAACGGGTACGGCAGAAGATGCAGTGATTACGGCAACCACCTGCACCCAAGGAGGCGGGGCGACCGGAACCATTACGTTCACCGCCGCCGGCGCTCACGGCTCTGGTTATACGCTCCAATCCTCCTCGCAGGGCGTACAGGAAGCCATCAACGCAGCGATGCAAGCCGTGCTCGGGTTCACCACTTTATCGGGAGGGCACACAATCGTCCCTCCCCTGGGAACGTATTACAACTGGACTGCGCGAGTCACGATCCCAGGGCGGCAGGCGATTGTGGAGTTTGCGGCCGGGGCGAGAGTGGCTTGCGCCATGTCAGATACGTGTTTGTATATTGGGGATTCGGCAAATGGGGCTGCCGGGTTGGAAGTTCAAGTTGACGGATTTCATCCTGATGCTCTCGTTGTGAATGGAACCTACCCTGCCCTGGAGGATCACGGACAAGCGGTACGGATAAATAAGTTTGCACCCTTCCACAATTTCCAGCGGCCCAGTACTGCCTCATTTGGCGAGTTGATTCAAATCGACACCGACGAACTGGCGACGATTGACGGCATGGATATGACCGCCGAGAGTGCCACAGATTCTCATTGCAGTACGGACTTTTGCGAAGTTGCGGTAAAAGGGGTTTCCGGGGGCGCTTCTGTTATCTATAAAGAACTCGGGCCTAACCTTGAATTGCACAATGAATGGAGTGGATGCTCAAGGCGAAAATACGCTTCGTATTTCCGATTCCGTGATTTCAGGGTCAAGCCCAATTTGCAGTTCGGGCGAGTTCGCCATACAGCAATGTCCCCGCGGTAGAGTTGGATAATGCCTACGGAGAAGTCGCGGGGTGCGCGGGCAGCAATCCGCTTGGCATCGGGCAGGCAGGCTTGATCGTGCAAGGAGGGTTCGCCTCAGTTAGGAATTCGGTAGGGCCAGTGGGATCGGCCCCAGTCTTTGCCAACACCGGAACAACCCAATACAACTACTACATCGTTGCCAAGACTACCAGCAGTGGAGGATTAGCGAGTGCTCCTTTCCTGGCGGGAATTGCACTTACGAGCGGTTCGGGAAGCATTCCTGTCAAGTGGCCGCAGATCGGCACTACCGGAACGATCACCTATGATGTGATTCGGACCTCGGGGATTGCGAATTCTCCAGCACCTTACACGGCGGTCTGTACTGGAGGCTCAACCACAACTTGCGGATCAGTGGCGACTGGGCTAACGGTGGCTTCTGCCTGCGCAGCTGTCGGTTCGACCAATATCTGCTCCTTCACCGACACGGCCTCGACCAGTACAGGCAGCTACACAGTTGTCAGTCCTCCGACATACTATATCGGGCTTCCCTTCTGGAACGGATCTGTCATCTACAGTTCGTTGGGAGACGCGGTTGGCTCTGGCCCCATCCCCTCGGGTGTGCATTTTGACCGCATGGGAGACAACATAGCAAACTCCGGGCAGAATCCCGTCAGCCAGATGGTGAGCAGTTATGGAGCGCTCGTTCCCAAGTTTTTTGCCGGGGATTGCAATGCTCTGTACGGTGGCAGCTGGCAAAGCTGCCTAGAGAATACCGAAGGCGCGGCGGCGGGAGCCACGCTCTTAGATTCTGGCGCCTACAACGCCGCAGATAACGCGGGAGAGAAAGGGCGGCTTATCTTCGAGGAAGGACTAGCGGGTCTCATCAACGGCGGGCATAAGATCACAATTGTTGATTCCAACCCCGCGAAGACTCTGGCGAGTGTGGCCATGCGGCCCACCTACGATGCCAACGATACCTACATCGCTCTGGACAACCCGTCTGCAGCAAACGCTTTCAGCGCACAGTTAGCCTTTGGCGCTCCCGTCTCGATCTCGAACTACATTGGGAGCAACCCGGACAACGCCAGCTTTCTGGAGCGGCTGACGGCTTCGGGGAAGACGTTCAACGTACCGGTAAGCGTCGGTGGAAATCTGACGGTGAACGGGCAACTGCTAGTGGCGGGGCCGTGGATGGTGAGCTCGCCAATTCCGGGAACGGCTATGGCGGCGACGGGAGCGGGGACCTCGGCGCTGGGAATCTCGAATGATGGAAACTTTTATATCTCTGCGAACGCAGGGACTCCGCAAAAAGTGGCAACGACGGCGAGCAGCTCCTATTTTTCGAATCTCTTCCAGGAAGATGCGAACGACCTGGGCGAGTATAACGGGACGACCGCGCAGAATCTGCATGTGTATTCCAGTTACACGAACAGCTCGACCTGGCAGCGAATATCGCTGGGATACGACGCGAGCGATAACTACGCAGTGTTGCGGAGCGAAAGTTCGCCCTCCGGAAGCGCATACGGATTGGGCTTCTGGATCAACAGCGGGCTGAAGTGGGTGGTAGATGCGAGCAGCAATTTCAAGCCCTGGACCGACCAGGCGTATAACGTAGGTTCGTTCAACAGTTCGGGGAGCGGGAGCGGGCTGCGGCCGGCGACGGTTTACGCGGCGGGGAATTCCACGAGCGGCAGCGGTTTCGAGCTGGGGAAGTTTGCCAACGAGAGCTACGAACTTTGCAACGACACCACAACAGGCACGATCGTGAATGGGTTGGCGGTGCTGACCTCCGCGGGTTGCGCGATAGAACCCTCCAGCGCGCTGACCAGCGGGGCCATTGGCGTGGTGATCGCCAATGCGGGGACGTCGGGAGTGGCTACGCTGGCGCGTGCGGGGTCGGCTTATCGCAGCTTCGACGGAAGCGCGACCGTGGTGGGGGATTACGCTGTGCCTTCCAGTACGGCTCCGCTCAGGATGACAGGGCCACGAAACGTCCTTCTCTTGCTATTGATATTGAGTGTGACCGCCAGGGCGACGACTTACCACGTGAGCTCCAGCACGGGGAACGATGCGAATAACGGGACCGGCGGATCGACAGCGTGGCAAACGATTGCGCATGTGAATGGGCAGACGTTTCAGCCGGGCGACTCGGTTCTGTTCAAGCGGGGGGATGTCTGGAATGAGAGTCTGGCGCCTGCTTCTTCGGGCAGCTCGGGAAATCCGATTGCGTTTGACGCCTATGGCACGGGGGCGGCGCCGAATCTGACCGGGTATTACGCCGTGCCTCCGACAGCGTGGGTGCTGGTGACGGGCAACGCATGGAAGGCGCCGGTGCCATCTACGTACACGACGATTAATTTTTGTCTCTTTGGATCTGTGTGGGGGCAGAAGGTGGCGGCGGTGTCGTCGAACTTGACGACCTGGGGCGACTTTTACCTGGCGGATGGTTTTGTCTACGTGTTTTCGTCAGGGTCCCCTGGAGGCTATTACGGTGGGCCGATCGTGCCGATGGCGCTGAGCAATGTGCCGGTGATTAATGTCAATGGACAGTCGTGGCTAACATTCCAACACTTGCTGGTGAACTGGTTCGATCAGTATGGGGTATATGTGCAGGGAACGAGCGATCATCTGGTGTTTGCGAACATGGAAGCAGACTCGATGATTCCGCAAGGGACGCAGCCGCTGGGATTTTATGTGGATGAGAGCGCGCCTGGGCCAGGGGATATCAAAATCTATAACTCGGAGGGGCTTTTGGGCGACAAGCCGGGAGCCGATAAAAAAGACGCCGCCATGTCTTTCTTGCAGAATGCTCTCGCCATGACGGATGCTGTGGCGGCGCGGGAGATCATTAATCCCGAAAAGTTCAGGGATGGAATTTCAATGATCATCGACGGCACGGTGGAATGTTTGAATGCGTCGACCTGGTGCAAGCAGCCACCCGCCACAACTGCCCAACCGTCCGTTTGACGGCTAGCCGATCTCCTCGTTCCATCCCTCTAGAGACTTCTTGACCAGAGCCATGAACTGGTCGGCTACGGCGCCATCGATAAGGCGGTGGTCGTAGCCGAGCGTGAGGTGCACGACGGAGCGGATGGCGATGGAATCGTTACCTTCTTTGTCGGTGACGACCAAGGGCTGCTTGGTGATTCCGCCTACGCCCATGATGGCGGCGTTTGGCTGATTGATGATGGGCAGGCCGAAGACGGCGCCGAACTGGCCGGGGTTGGTGACGGTGAAAGTGGAACCTTCGACATCTTCGGGCTTGAGCTTCTTGCTGCGGGCGCGCTCGCCGAGGTCGGTGATGCCGCGCTGCAGGCCGAGGAAGTTGAGGTCGCCGGAATTCTTGAGGACGGGGACGATGAGTCCCCAGTCGAGGGCGACGGCGATGCCCACGTTGATGTTGCGGTGGTAGCGGATGTTATCGCCTTCGAGCGACGCGTTGATGATTGGCCACTGCTGTACTGCGATGATGGCGGCGCGCACGAAGAAGGGCATGAAGGTGAGGCGGACGCCGTGGCGCTGCTCGAATCCAGTCTTCTGTTTAGCGCGCAGAGTGACGATGCGGGTGAAATCCACTTCGTACATGCAGTGGACGTGAGCGCTGGTGCGGCGCGACTCGATCATGCGCTGGGCGATGATCTTGCGCATGTTGGTCATGGGGACGAGGTCGCCGGGATAGGCGGCCGGAGCGGCAGGACGGGACGCCGGTTGCTGCGCGGCAGGGACGGGCGCCGAACCGGCTGGCGCCGCGGGGCGCTCGATAAAGGCCATGATGTCCTGCTTGGTGATGCGGCCGCCAAGTCCGGTGCCGGGAACCTGGGAGAGACTGACGCCGTGTTCGCGGGCAATCTTGCGGACGAGGGGCGAGGAGCGGGCTTCTTCGCCGTCCGTCGACTCCTGCACCGCTGGAGTGCTAGCAGGTGGGGCGGGTGGTGCGACTGCGGCGGGCTTCTTCCCCTCCTTCTTTTCTTCCTTCGCTGGCGGCGCGGGAGCTGCCGGGGCAGCCTTCGCGGGTGCAGTGGCGGCTTCGCCATCCACGGCTATGGTGCCTACGACCGTGTTCACGCCCACCGTTGTACCCTCGGTGACTTTGATTTCCTGCAGAACTCCGGAGGCGGGCGCGGGAATTTCTGCGTCGACCTTGTCGGTGGAGATTTCGAACAAGGGCTCGTCGCGCTGGACCTTGTCGCCGGGCTTCTTCAGCCACTTGGTAATAGTGCCTTCGACGATGGACTCGCCCATCTGGGGCATGATGATGTCAGTCGGCATGATTTCCTTCCACGCGGCCCACAGTTCCGGACGGAGGGCCGGACGCAAACGGATATTATAGCGGGTTGTGTTTCCTCCGACTTACTTCTTGTCCTCTTCTCCGGTGGGAGCAGCTACGCCGAAACTCGTCTTCCAGTAATCCTGAACGGCAGGAGGGAGCTTTTCCATGTGCGAGATGAAGCTGGTGATCTTCCACATATCCTGGTCGCTTAGAGTTTTTTCCCAGGAGGGCATGGCGGTGTAACGGATGCCGGTGCGGATGCAGTAGAAGACGTGCCACTCGGGGTCGTCGGGCGGATCAGAGATGAGATTGGGAGGCGGCGGGTAGAAGGAGTTGGCGAGGGAAGCGGGCTTGCGATCGAGTCCGCCGTGGCAGAGGGCGCAGTTCATGGTGTAAAGCTTCATGCCATCTTCAAGGTTCTGGTCGCTGGGTGGCAGGGGATTGGGGATGTGGGGAGCGTGGCGCTCCATGGAGGCATCGACGGCAGCGTTAGCCAGGCGATGCTCCCAGCGAGGTGGTGCGACGTTGGCGTGGGTCGGAAGGAAGCCGAGCGTGGCGAAGCCGAGTCCGCCTAGAATGAGCACGAGAAGAGTGACGATTACGCCGAGAATGAACTTGCGCATGAATTCCTCCGGACGGAACTATTGTGGCAGATGGAGCGGGTAGGACGCTAGTTTCGCATCCGCTAAACCGGGATTCGAGCAGCTTACCGACGCCTCGCTCCGCTCGGCTGAACGGGCGAAGGCGCCCGTTCCCACACGTTCTTTCCCTGCTCGAGGGTTCAATACGCTTTGAGGCGGCGGGCTTCGCGGACTACGTCGCTCACCTTGGGTAGGTAGTGTTCTTCCTGCGGCGGAGAGAATGGGATCGCGGAGTCTAGCCCTGCGATGCGGACGATGGGGCCGTCGAGATCGTCGAAGGCTTCTTCGTTGATGATGGCGGTGATTTCACCGGCGAGACCTCCGGTGCGGGAGTGCTCGTGCAGGATGATGACCTTGTTCGTTTTCTTTACGGTCTGCGCGATGGCTTCGCGGTCGAGCGGCGAAACGGTGCGGAGGTCGAGGATTTCGAGATCGATTTCGTTTTTTAGAACCTCGGCTGCCTCTAATGCTGTGTGCACCATGGCAGCATAGGTAATGATGCTCAAGTCGCGGCCTTCGCGTGCGAGGCGCGCTTTGCCGATGGGGACGACGTAGTCTTCGGCTGGGACTTCGCCCTTGATGCGGCGGTAGAGATATTTGTGCTCGAAGAAGATGCAGGGGTTGTTGTCGCGGATGGCGGCTTTGATCAGGCCCTTGGCGTCGTAAGGCGTGGCCGGGCAGATTACTTTGAGGCCAGGATTGTGGACGAACCACATTTCGGGATTCTGCGAGTGGAACGGGCCGCCGTGGACGTATCCGCCGCTGGGTCCACGCAGGACTAGCGGCGCGGGCGCGCCCCAGAGGTAGTGCGTCTTCGCGACCATGTTGCTGATCTGGTTGAAGGCGCAGCCGATGAAATCCATGAACTGGAACTCGGCGACGGGACGCATGCCGGTGAGCGACGCTCCGAAGGCCGCGCCAACGATGGCGGACTCGGCGATGGGTGTGTCGATCACACGCTCGGGGCCGAAGCGGTCGATGAAACGGTCGGTGACTTTGAAGGCTCCGCCGTAGATGCCGATGTCTTCGCCGAGGCAGAAGACGGAGGGGTCGCGGTCCATTTCTTCCCAGATTCCCTGGCGAATGGCTTCGAGGTAGGTTAGCCGTGGCATACGATTCTAATGGCTGTTCAGCGGTGGAAATATGGTCACCGGCAGTTGATTCATTGACCGTGTGCGCACGTTTATGCAGGAGGATTCAGTCGGTTTTCCATCCCTCCCTTTTGGTTGGAACGTTGCTTTATTCAACATCAGGCCAGGCTTAACTTGAGCATTCACGAGTGGATTGTTTCTGAATCTCCTGAACACCCAATCGTCATTTGTCACTAGTTGAGTGCGGCTTCGCACTATCACCCATTCTCCTGCCCGCAGCACCTTGAGCGATTCTGGTCTTTCAGTTGAACCATAAAAACTGGAAAAGATGAGAAAGTTTTCCTTCCCATTGCCGATTTGAAGAGAAAGAGTGCCCGTGCGATAGGAATACTGCGCAGTTGGATCTTGAGGTTCAAAATCGGCAACGTCCTCCGCCCATGGAAGAACGACGGGATCCTTGCCAACATTCTGAATCTTAACTTCAAACATGACATCCTCACCCAGGGCGTACTGCGTTCGGTCCAGAGAAGTGAGACTTATAGCAACTTCCGGGTAGTCAGCATGATCCACCCATCCGCAAGAACCACTGCCCACCCCTTTAGGCTCTCGAAGACGATCCTTCTTAGTTGCGGTTGTCAAATCCAAAGAGCCAATTTGTTGAGCTATTGCAAGTTGGGAAAAGGCTAAAGTTCCCAGCAGCACGAGCGCGAGAGAGTACTTCACTTCAAGTGCACCGCCGCTTCGGTTTCTTTGAGGCCGCCCTTCCCCTTCTTCACTTTCGGCATCCCATACTTTGGCTTGATTTCGTGGCAGCCGTCTTCGCAGAAGACTCCACCTTCGGCAGACTCTGGCGTCGGCATCGGCGAGTTCACCGCAATCTCGCGCTCGGCCTCGATCACTCGTTCTACTTCTGAAATCAATTCCGCGTTCTCCTTCGCGGTCAGCCACTTCTTTTCTTTGACCAGATAATTCTCAAATCGAGCGATTGGATCGCGCTTCTTCCAGAAATCAAACATCGGCTTTGGCACATATGCGGCGGCGTCGTGGATGGCGTGGCCTTTCATGCGCATCATCTTAGCTTCGATCAGCGTCGGGCCTTCACCGCGGTGGGCGCGTTCAACGGCGTCGCGGGCGGCGTCGTAGACCTGGCACGCGTCGGTGCCGTCGACGATCACGCCAGGTATGCCGTATCCGATAGCGCGTTCGGCCAGGTCTTGGCAGCGGTACTGCATTTCTGACGGCGTGGAGTAGGCCCATTCGTTGCTTTCAATGAAAAGCACGAGGCCGAGGTTCTGCACGGCGGCGAAGTTGATGCCTTCGTAGGTGACGCCGGTGGACTGGCCGCCGTCGCCGATGTAAGTCATGACGGCGACGTTGCGTCCCTGCAGGCGCGCGCCCAGCGCGACGCCAGCGAGTACGGGGATCAGATCGCCGAGCATGGAGATGGGAGAGACCATGTTGCGCTTTTCGATGTCGCCGAAGTGCGAAGTGCCGTCGCGGCCATGCGTGGGCGAGTCAGCTTTCGCCATGTACTGCATCATGGTGTCGGAGGCGCGGAATCCGCGAACCAGCAGCGAGCCCTGGTTGCGGATCATGGGCGCGAACCAGTCGTCTTTATCGAGCGCGTAGGCCGAGGCGCAGGAGCAGGCTTCCTGGCCGAGGCCGAAGTAAACTCCTCCAACGACCTTACCCTGCTTGTAGAGATTTTCGAGCGCGGTCTCCATTTTGCGATTGAGCAGCATGTAGCGGTAGATCTCGATGCACTGCTTTTTGTCGAGATATTTTGAGTCGCGAATGGGTGGGACCGGAGCGTTCAGGTTGCCGGTAACTTCGTAGCGGACGTGCTCGGTGCCGTCTTTGTCTTTCTCTATGGCTCGGCGAACAGAGAGATCGGGATGCTCGAGGCGCATGTCGGGAATGGAGTAGGTGCGGAGATTCGTCGTGGCGGGCTTGGACTGGGATGCACCAGAACGCCGATGGTTCCCGTTCGCGCTGTGCTTGGAGTTCTTCTTCTTGATCGCCATGGTGATCGCCTTCGCCGGTAGGGCAACTGCTAATGCTATCGCAGAGTGGCGGACTGGGGCTAGGGAGGTTGCGCAAAGCGGGGTACTTCCCATGAGCGAGGGTAGGATGCCCTCGCGACAGTGGGAGCACCGCCGGTGCTACGCCCAGGTGCTGTCGTCTTCTCTGTGGAGTTGGCGGATCTCTGCCGGGCGCTGCAGTGGGACTCCGACCGTGCGGCCAAGCAGCGCGTCGAGAGTTTCGACCCAGAGCATCTGGCTCGAAAACACCGCGCCGACGTTGCGAGAGATGGACTCTGCGACTGCGTTGAGGTCTAGTGGCCTGCCGAGTTCTTGTTGCATCGAGGTGACCGCTTTCGCCGTGATGCCGCAGGGGATGATCAGGTTGAAGAAGCTGAGCTCGGTATTGACGTTGAGGGCGAAGCCGTGTGAGGTGACGAAGCGGGAGATGTGGACCCCGATGGCGGCCAGTTTGGCCTCGGGACGGACACTGCCGACCCGGTGGTTGGTCCAGACGCCGGTGAAACCGGACACGCGTTTTGTCGGGATGGCGAAGTCGGCGCAGGTGCGGATCAGAACTTCCTCGAGTCGGCGGACGAATTCGACGGCGCCTAGGGTCTTGCGCTTGCCGTCGGGTGTAGCGAATCCGCGCAAGTCGAAGATGGGATAGCCGACGATCTGGCCGGGACCGTGGAAAGTGACGTCACCGCCGCGGTCGCATTCGAAAAGCTCGACGCCGCGCTGGGCAAGGAGTTCGGGAGAGGCTACGACGTTTGCGGCTTTTGCGTTGCGGCCGAGCGTAATGACGGGCGAGTGTTCCAGCAGGAGAAGGACGTCGCCGATCTTCTCTTCTTTGCGCAGGGCTACCAACTGCTGTTGCAGGCGGAGGCCGGTGGCGTATTCGACGGTGCCGAGTTGGACGAGAGAAATCAAATTCACACCGTTTCACTACGGAGGCACAGAGACACGGAGAAAAGCTATTTCTCGATCTTCTCCTTGTCTCTGTGACTCTGTGGTGAGTTATGCATTAATCGCGATCCCGTACACGCTGTTTGCCGCATCCAGCATGGCCTCGGCCAATGTCGGATGCGCGTGGATGGTCCACATCAAGTCTTCCACGGTGGCTTCGAGTTCCATGGCGGCCACTGCTTCGGCAATCAGCTCGGTGGCCTGCGGGCCGATGATGTGCACGCCTAGTATCTCGCCGTGGTCGGCGTCGGAGACGATCTTGATGAAGCCTTCGTGCTGGCCGACGATCGAGGCGCGCGAGTTCGCGGTGAAGGGGAACTTGCCGATTTTCACGTTGTATCCCGCCTCGCGGGCTTTGGTTTCGGTGAGGCCGACGCTGCCGATTTCAGGATGGCAATACGTCGCGCCGGGAATGTGCTCCGGGTTGATGGGCTTGCCCGGCTTGCCTGCGATCTTGGCGACGGCGACGATTGCTTCCATGGCGCCGACGTGGGCCAGTTGCGGAGTGCCCAACACGATGTCGCCCACGGCATAAACGCCCGGCTCGGCGGTCTGCATCCAGGAATCAGTCTCGAGGAAGCCACGGTCAGGCTTGATCTTGGTTTTCTCCAGGCCGACGTTTTCTGTGCGCGGTTTGCGGCCCACTGCGATCAGGATTTTCTCAGCCTCGATCTTCTGTTCTTTGCTGTCGACCGTGATGGTGACCGCAATTCCCGCCTTCGTCTTCTCCACCTTGTCGACCTTGGCTCCGGTGTGGAAGTTGATGCCACGCTTGCGGAAAACACGAGCTAGTTCCTTCGAGACTTCTTCATCTTCAACGGGAACAAGCCGCGGCAGCATTTCAATAATCGTCACTTCGCAATCGAAAGAACGATAGATCGACGCGAACTCCACTCCCACTGCCCCCGCACCAACAATGACGAGCGACTTCGGAATTTCCTTCAAGCTGAGAATCTCGATGTTGGTGAGAACACGGTCATTCGCCTCGAGGCCAGGCAGCATGCGGGCTTCCGAGCCGGTGGCGAGAATGACGTTCTTCGCCTTGAGGTGGCTTGCCTTGTTATCGTTCACCACTTCAACGGTCAACAACCCATTCTGCGCGGGTCCGGTCAGCGTTCCGTATCCCTTCACGGTCTCAACCTTATTCTTCTTCATCAGGAATTCGAGGCCTTTGGCGTGCTTGGCCACGATCTTCGATTTGCGATCCTGAACCGCGGCCCAGTTCAGCTTGCGCGCGTCCACGCCCTCGATGCCAAACTCCTTCGCGTCTTTGAGATGGTCCCAGAGCTCGGCGTTGAAGAGCAGAGCCTTCGTCGGAATACAACCCACGTGCAGGCAGGTTCCACCGAGGAAACCGTCCTTTTCGATCAACGCAGTTTTCAGGCCCCACTGGCCCGCACGGATGGCGGCAGTGTACCCGGCAGGTCCGCTGCCGATGATAACGACGTCGTAAATGATTTCTGGCAAAGTAAGCGCTCCCCAGTAGGAACAGATGACCAAAGGCAAACCAATGATTCTAGAACAGGGCGGCGGGTGAGACCAAACCGAAGCGGTGGTACGGTAAGGATCCTACGACTTCGTAGCAGCTTCGCTATCACGAAGCTACTACTCCACTCAGGATGACAGAATGCTCGGAACGAACAGGATGTCCTAGTTGTTTTCGTTGCTGGCGCGTTTCCAGGAGATCAGTTCGCCGATGGTCGAGCTGGTGCTTGACACCGGCTGCTTGTAAGCCTCGACCTCAGAGCGCGAAGCTTCTTCGCCGACGGCTCGGATGCTGAGCCCGACCTTCTTATCTTCGGGACTCATCTTGATAATCTTGAAGTCATGCTCCACGCCAGGCTCCAGATGCAGCGGTTGGCCGTTTCCATCCACGGCTTCCGACTTGTGGCACAGACCCTCCACCCCTTCGGCGATCTCGACAAAGGCCCCGAACGCGGCTACCCGCAGCACTTTGCCGTGAATCACGTCGCCGACGTGATGCGCTGCGAAGAACGTCTCCCAGACGTCGGGCTGCAGTTGCTTCACGCCAAGCGACAGGCGCCGCTTATCGGGTTCAATGGCTAGCACCACGGCTTTCACGCGATCGCCCTTCTTCAAGACTTCGGAAGGATGCTTCACCCGCTTGGTCCAGCTCAGGTTGCTGACGTGCACCAGGCCGTCGATGCCATCCTCGATTTCGATGAACGCGCCGAAGTCAGTCAGGTTACGCACTCGGCCTTCCACCGTCATGCCTACGGGATACTTATCATGCAGCGCGTCCCAGGGATTCGCTGCCAGTTGCCGCATGCCGAGAGAGATACGCCGCTCGCCGGGATTCACATTCAGCACCACACACTCTACCTGATCGCCAACATTGACCAGCTTCGAAGGATGCTTCATCCGCTTCGACCACGTCATTTCGCTGACGTGCACCAGGCCTTCGATGCCCTGCTCGAGCTCAACAAAGGCCCCATAATCGGTCACGCTGATTACGCGCCCGGAGACGTGCGCCCCGACAGGATAGCGGTGCTCGGCATCAAGCCACGGATCGGGCGTCAACTGTTTGAACCCCAGAGAAACCCGCTGCTTGTCTTTGTCGTACTTCAGAACCTTTACCTGAATCTGGTCGCCGACGTTCACCAGGTCACGCGGGTGCGTGAGCCTTCCCCAGGACATATCGGTGATGTGCAGCAGCCCGTCGAGCCCGCCGAGATCGACGAATGCGCCGTACTCGGTCAGGTTCTTCACCACTCCGGTCAGAATCGAACCTTCTTCCAGATGTTCGAGAGTCTTGCTGCGTTTCTCGTTTTGCTCGCCTTCGAGCAATTCCTTGCGCGAGACCACGATGTTGCCTCGCTTCTTGTTGACCTTGATGACGGTAACTTCAAGAGTCTGACCCTTCATGCCATCCAGATTCCGGATGGGCCGCAGATCCACTTGCGACCCCGGCAGAAACGCCCGTGCGCCCAGGATATCGACCGTCAGCCCGCCCTTGGTGCGTTCAATCACCACAGCCTTAATCGGCCGCTTCTCGTGGTGAGCTTTCTCAATCTCGTCCCAGGCGTGAATGCGCGCCGCCTTCTGGTGCGAAAGGTTGACATAGCCTTCTTCAGTCTGTCCCTTCTCCCGCATCACCTCAATCTCGTCCCCGGGCTTCACCTTCGGCTTGCCCTCGTGATCGAGCACCTCCGAAAGCGGCAACATGCCTTCCGACTTGGTGCCGATATCAACCACCACATGCGTCGCCGTGAGCTTCAGCACCGTGCCCTTGATGACGCGGTCTTCTCCCACGGCCTCTTGGGTCTCGGTGGTGAAGTTCTCCAGCGCGGAAGCGAAGTCTTCGTTGGCGTGCTTGTCGTCCGCGGCGGGCGCCGGGTGCGGTGCTTCCTGGCTGGAAACGGCGGTTGTGACCGGAGCGTCTTGCTCGGCCGGGGTGGGTTCGATGGCCGTCGGTTCTGTTTCGGTTGCGACGGCGGTGGCGGAGTCGGAGTTGTGAGTGGTGGTGTCGTCGAGCAAAATTATGCCTCTCTGCTGTGCCTCGCACTCGGTGCGGGGAGGATACGGGCCTGCTTAGCGGACTGCTGGAGTGAGTCGTTTGGTTGTGGTGGGCTCACCCTGGCGAGTGAGCTTGGACAATCCCAGCTGCCGGACGTTCTACAGAAACCCGCGTCCAAAGGGAACTCTTCGACTATAGCAACGCCGAACAAACAGTGTCAAACCCAAATCTGGCGCATGTTACGGGAGTGTTTCAAACTGGCTGAAAATCTGCCGGGAACCCCGGTTTTGCCCTATGCCGCCCATCTGCTACCCTGCCCCTTACTATGGATTACCTCTGGACCCCGTGGCGCTACGCCTACGTAACCAGCACTGAAAAGACGCACGGCTGCATCTTCTGCGACGCGCTGAAAGCCGGCGACGATGCCAAAGCCTACATTGTCTACCGTGGAAAACATTGCTTCGTCATCCTGAATACGTATCCCTACACGCCCGGCCACGTGATGATCGTCCCCTACGCCCACCTGGACGAACTGCAGAAACTACCATTAGAAGCCGCCAATGAAATGATGGCGCTCTCGCAGCGCATGGAGTCCGTGCTGCGCGATCTCTACCACCCCGACGGCATTAACCTGGGCATGAACATCGGCAAAGCCGCCGGAGCCGGCGTCGCCGGACACATCCACATGCACGTCCTGCCGCGCTGGGTGGCTGATGCGAACTTCGTGTCGGTAGTGTGCGAGACGCGGATCCTGCCGGAGACGCTGGACGTGACGTGGGAGCGGATGACGAGAGCCTTGAAGGTATAATCCTCTAACGACCGGCGAGTTCTTCCATTTCCTTCTCGTCGATAACCGTCACCCCCAACTCCTTCGCCTTGTCCAGCTTCGACCCCGCATCCGCCCCCGCCACCACGTAATCCGTCTTCTTGCTGACCGAACCGGTTACCTTCCCTCCGGCATCGTCAATCATCTTCTTGGCCTCATCGCGAGTGAAGTGCGCCAGCGTCCCGGTCAGCACAAATGTCTTGCCAGCAAGCTTTGTCCCCCGCTGCTTTTTCTTGCCAGTTAGCGTAAGCCCCGCTTCGCGCAGATGCTCGACCAGCTTGCGATTGGCAGCAATGGTGAAGAACTCCACAATACTCTCCGCGATCCGCGGACCGACTTCATCCACGTCCTGCAGCTCTTCCACGCCAGCGCCCTCCAGTGTCTCCATCGATCCAAAATGCTCAGCAAGGAATTGCGCGGTACGCTCGCCGACCATCCGAATCCCAAGACCGTAGATCACCCGCTCCAACGGCAGTTTCTTCGAAGCCTCGATCTCATCAAGAATGTTCTGCGCCGATTTGTCGCCCATACGCTCCAGGCTGAGCAGGTCGTCTTTCGTCAGCTTGTAGATGTCCGCAACATTCTTCACCAGCCCGCGCTCGGTAAGCTGGTTCACCAGCGCATCGCCCATGCCGTCAATATTCATCACGCCACGCGATGCAAAGTGCAAAATGGTCTCACGCAGCTTGGCCGGACAATTCGCGTTGACGCAGCGGTAGTCGACTTCGCCTTCGGTGCGTACGACCTTCGTTCCACACACAGGACACGTCTCCGGCATGTGAAAGTTCTTATGCCCGCGGGGATGATCCTTGTCGTCGATGACTTTGGCGACCTTCGGAATCACATCGCCGCCGCGTTCCACCTGTACCCAGTCGCCGATCTTCACCCCCAACCGTTCGATCTCATCCATATTGTGCAAAGTGGCATTCCTGACGGTTGTGCCACCGATCAGGACCGGAGCCAACTCGGCCACCGGCGTAAGCTTTCCCGTCCGCCCCACCTGCACCCGAATACCCTCGATAGTCGTGATCCCGGCCCGCGCCGCATACTTATAAGCAATCGCCCACCGTGGAGCTTTTCCCGTAAACCCAAGTTCATCCTGCAAAGAAGTTCGATCTATCTTGATGACAATGCCGTCAATCTCATAAGGCAGGGAATCACGCTTTGCTTCCCATTGCTGAATAAACGCCCAGGCTTCATCGATGTCATGCACCAGCTTGCGGTTCTGATTGACCTTAAACCCAGCGGCGTCCAGCGCATCCAGCGTCTTCCAGTGACGGTCAAAGTAAGTTCGCCCGTCCTGCAAAAGCATGTAAGTGAAGTAATCGAGCCGCCGCTCCGCCGTCACTTTCGATTCAAGCTGCCGCACCGTGCCCGCCGTAGCATTCCGCGGATTAGCGAACATAGAGAGCCCCTTGTTCTCCCGCTCTTCATTCATCTTCTTGAACGACGCCAGCGGCATAAGCAGTTCGCCCCGCACCTCAAAATCAGCTGGGATACCAGCTTTCTTCAACTTCTCTTTCGGAATCGAAAGCGGCACCGAGCGCACGGTACGCACGTTGAGCGTTAAATCCTCACCCACACTGCCATCACCGCGAGTAATCCCGCGCACCAGCTTCCCGTCTTCATAAATCAGGGCCAGCGACATGCCATCCAGCTTCAGCTCGCAAACGTAATCCACCTCGCTACGCCCGCTAAGATCGTGTACGCGGCGCTCCCAGTCTCGCAGTTCCTCTTCGCTATAAGTGTTGTCGAGCGACAACATCGGCGAAGAGTGCGGAACTTTGACGAATCCTTCGCGCGGCTTGCCTCCAACCCGCTGCGTTGGAGAATCCGCAGTGATCAGCCCCGGATGCTCCGCCTCCAAGTCCTTCAACTGCCGCATCAGCTTGTCGAACTCGCCGTCGCTGATCTCCGGATTGTCTACCACGTAGTACAAGTATTCGTGGTGCCGGATCTTCTCGCGGAGAGATTCGATCTTTTTTTCGACTTCTTTGCCCAGGGAAGCCATCGCGCAGATTATAGTCGGAGCTTGAGCCGCGGAAGGAATTCACAAGATGGAGGCTGAGGAACAACCGTGTCGAACACCCTGCAAATCCTCGATACCCCACGCCTGATTCTGCGCGAGTTCTCGCCTGACGATGCCGACGCGTTAAGCTGCGTCCTCTCCGACCCTGAAACCATGCGTTTCTATCCCGCGCCGCTGGACCGCGCGGGAGTCGAAGAATGGATCGCCCGCAACCGGCGCCGCTATGCCAAAGACGGCCATGGGCTCTGGGCAATGGTTTCGAAGACAAATGGCGAACTCATCGGCGATTGTGGCCTGACCGTTCAGAGTGTAGACAGCACCGACGAGATCGAGATCGGCTATCACCTCCGCCGCGATCACTGGGGGCAGGGCTTAGCAACGGAAGCCGCCCGCGCCTGCCGCGACTACGGATTCGCCCGTCTTCCCGTCGACCACCTGATTTCCCTTATCCGTCCGGGAAACCTGCCCTCCCGCCGCGTGGCCGAAAGAAATGGCATGACCATTTGGAAACAAGTAATTAGGAAGGGACTCCCGCACTTGGTCTACTCAATTCGCAGGGAACCACCCCGCGAGGAAAGACACACATAGGTCTCCACATGAATGAGGGCGGACTTTTCGCGAGCCCTCCAACTCATGTTCTTCGACTAAACCAAATCATCCAGTTTCAAGACCTGAGTCCCACCCTTCCACGACGCCTCAAACTGCTTCTGCACGAATCCCGCGTCATACGCGCGCTTCTGCTGCAGCAAGGCCTGACGCAAACCCCATAGCGACCGCGGATTCCGCAGATTCCGCTCCAGGTCTTCGCGAAACACTTTCTCAGCACCGGTCGAGTCGCCGTTCATCAGCAGAGTGGCTCCCAGCGATTCGCGTACCGGGAAGAACCAATCCGGCGGCTCACCGTACTTGAGCGTATCCTGGATGGCAACGGCATCGCGCAGCATGGCAATGGCGCCGTTGTTGTCTTTCTTCGCCACCGCGATTTTCGCTCCCAGAACATCCTGCGCGATTTTCATGATGTCCTTGGCCTTGTTGTTGATCGGCATCTGGAAAATTACATCGGGAGGCGTGGCCGCTTCGGCGTCAGCAACGATTTTGTACTCGGCTTCCGCTTCCGCCACTTTGCCCGTACCCGCCAAAGCCATCCCGCGTGCAAAATGCCAAAACACCGTCGCGGTCTTCATCGCTGCATCGGGTTGAGGCATCTTCAGAATTTCATTCCAATGATGGAAGCGAACCTCCACCGCCGCCGGAATCGTCATGAAGCCCTCGAGTGGCGGCATGTCCTTTACGTGCGGGCCAACATTTCCGACCAGCAGGTCTGCATTCTTTCTCGACTCGGAATAGTTGCCGTTCATGGCCGCACACATGGCGATGAAGTGCAGGTTGTGGCTGTAATACATCATCGGATAGATGCCCTGCACCCCAGTAGCTTTGATGTAGGCGCGGTCTACCGCGGCCGCCTCCTCGTTGGTTTTCACGGCTGCCTCGTAGTCGCCGGTGCGGATGTAGACATGCGCGGGCATGTGCACGATGTGTCCCGCCCCGGGCGCCAGAGCCGCCAGTTTGTTCGCTCCGGCCAGTGCGCGCTCGGGAGTGGGCGAAGCCTCCATGGCATGGATGTAATAGTGGATCGCGCCCAGATGGTTGGGATCGCGCCTGATCACCGACTCCAGCGTGGAGACGATTTCATCTGTCCCAGCTTCCGGCGTTCCATCGACGTGCCACAGTCCCCATGGATGCAAATTCATGCCAGCTTCAGCAAACAGTGTGGCAGCGTCCAGGTCGTCGGGGAATTCGCTGACCACCTGCCGCATCGCTTCACGATACTCTTCGGCAGCCTTCTTCAAATCAGAATTGGGATCGGCCGGAAACCGCTTGGCCAGCGCCTGGATATAGGCCTGATCACTGGGCGAGGCGTCCGCCGACAGGTCAACCGCCTTTTGCACCGCATCGTGTGCCCGCTTGTAACGTTCGGGATTGGCGGGATCGTTATAGTTCGGTCCCACCGCCTCGGCGACGCCCCAGTACGCCATGGCCAGCTCGGGGTCGAGCTCCGCAGCGCGTTGAAACGACCGTGCCGCTTCGTCATGATTGAAAGCGTAGATGAACCGCAGACCTTGATCGAAGAACTGCTGCGCCTGCAGGTTTTTCGTGGAAACAGGGTGATGAAGATCGCCCAGCCCAGTCACCAGCGTGACAGGATGCGACTGAGCATGTGAAGTATGGTCCTGGGCCGCAGCGCCCAGGCACAGAAGCACTCCACAGAGAACGTGCGCCAGAGTTTTCATCTGGTCAATCCTCCTGATATTCAAAATTGTTCGCGGGCGGTCGCAGAAGAGTCACAGGGAGACGCGCCCCTTTCCGAGCTGCCACAGCTTATTCCAAACTCGGACCGCTTGCCAAGCATGTTGCAACCGCCAGCAAAACGACTCAGGTACAATCCAGCTTCGATCCGGCCATGCGTAAGGCGGCATTAATCTATAACCCTGATTCGGGCGGCAGCCGCATGCGGCGCCAGTCGGAGTTGGAATCCGCGCTGGCGTTGCTCCGCGGCGCCAACGTCGAGGCTCAATTAATCCTCACCGACTCTCGGGCTCACGCCGAGGAGAAGGCACGGCAGGCCGTCCTCGCGGGTTGCGACGCAGTTTTTGCGTGCGGCGGAGACGGCACAATTCACAACATGATCCAAGTGCTGGCGAACACCAGCGTCGCCCTCGCGATTTTGCCCATGGGCACGGCCAACGCGCTCGCGCACGACCTCGGCCTGCCCATGAACATCCCGGCTGCGGTGCAAGCCGCTGTGCATTCCGTCCCCCGCAGGGTTGCGCTCGGTCGCGTACAGTTTCTCAATCTCGAAGGCATGCCCAGTACCCGCTTCTTCATCGTCGCGGCGGGCGCTGGCGTGGATGCTCACCTCTTCTACAAGCTCCACGCCGGGACCAAGCAGCGTATGGGCATGACCGCCTACTACTCCAAGGCCTGGCAGCTTTGGTTCACGCATCCCATGACTCGCTTCCGGGTCGAGTTTGCCGAGACCGGTTCGGACCAGCCCCGCCGAGCCGACGTCACTGAGTTGATGGCTGTCCGCATCCGCAATTTTGGTGGCGTGTTGCAGGAACTCGCTCCCGGAGCTTCTCTGGAGCGCGACGACCTTCGCCTGGTCCTCTGCCGTTCCGCCAGCCGCCTCGCGTATCTCCTCTACGTGACGCGCGCGTTGCTGCGCTGCAATTGGAAGATCCCCGGCATCGAACTGGCGCACAGCGGGCGGGTCTCGTGCCAGTATCTGCCGGCGGCAACTCCCACCAACGGGTCACGGCGTCCGCAACCGAAAGTTTATGTCGAGGCGGACGGCGAACTGGTGGGCACGCTGCCCGTCGAAATCACCGTCGTGCCGGACGCGCTCACGCTACTGGCGCCGCCGCCCCGGTGAATCGCCAAGCGATTTCTTGCAACTTCACGCCAGGATGCGCGTCCAAGTAACTTCGCCGGGGGTCCTCAAGCCGCAAGCAGTGACAATTGCCCACACAGCAAAATAGAATCCTTAGACGACTTGGAACCCATCACCCATTTTCTGACCGGCGCATGCGTGGGCCGCGCCGGACTCAACCGCAAGACGGCGTTGGCCACGCTTACGCTGACGCTCGCCGCGGAGGCTCCTGATCTTGATGTCCTCAGCCGTTTCCGCGGTCCAGCCTTCGCCTTCGCCCATCATCGCGGCTTCACCCACTCTTTCCTCGGAATTCCGCTCGACGCCGCTGTGGTTGTCGGCTTCGTCTATCTGATCTGGCGTTTGCGCGGACGCAAGGTGAAGGATCCCGACCTTCCACCGCG
>JBAUVZ010000018.1:0-11112 GCA_049583505.1 Candidatus Sulfotelmatobacter sp. | reverse complement strand
CGCCCGGCGCAGGATTAGCCGAAGGCGGTATCGCATCGCTCGATCCGCTGAAGCTGTCGCGGGATCCGCAGGCGGATTGCGCTCCTGTGTATCCATGGAATTTCATCCGCACCAACACGATCTTCGGTGTGATCCATTCGGCCGGCGGATACACGGCCTGGATCGACAAGCACCCCTCCTACTCGTTTGTGGGTGGGCCTGGCGGGAACGGCCTGGATGACTATTACTCGCCGGAAGTCAGCTCCACTGTGGTGCCACTACCCGGTGTAAAGACTTTGGACGGCGTGCCCTGCGACCCCATCCGCGATACAGTCAGTACCAGCGGCTGGAACAGCAGCTTCGCCAATATCCAATGTTATGACGCGATCAAGGTCTATGCCTTGCTGAATCAGATCGCGGGCAAAACCCACTCGGGTGCTCCGGCATCCACTCCAGCGGTCTTCGGCATGAACTTCCAGTCCGTGTATGTCGGAGAATCGGTAAACGAGGCAGGCGTGGCTGCAGGGGGTTACAAAAACGCGGCGGCTGTGCCCAGCGCCCAATTGCAGAACGAGATCGAGTACGTAGACACCTGCATCGGCGAGATCGTGGACGGGCTTCAGCGGGCCGGGATCTATGACGACACGCTTGTGATCATCACCGCGAAGCATGGAGCTTCGCCGATCGACCCGGCACGTTATGTGCCAGATGGCACGAATACTCCGGCGACGCTGCTGGGGGATCTCATCCCCTTTTCGGAATCGCCGCTCAACACCACAGGCATCGGCGCGACCGAAGACGACGTTTCGGTGCTCTGGCTGAAAAAGGGCGTCAAGGTGCAAACTGCCGTGGATATCCTGCAGAACAATGCAACAGCGATCGGCCTGGGGGAAATCTACTACGGGCCGACACTGGCGATCAACTACAACGTGGGCGGTCTTGATCCGGGACAAGATCCGCGTTCGCCGGACATTATCGTCACGCCGAACGTGGGCGTGACTTATTCGGGCAGTACGTCCATGATCGAGGATCACGGCGGCTTCGCGCACGACGATACCAATGTGATGCTGCTGGTGGCGAATCCGAGCTTTAAACCAGCTACGGTTTCGGCGACAGTCACAACCCGGCAGGTCGCTCCGACAATTCTTCGGGCATTGGGTCTGGATCCGACGGCGCTGGGCGCAGTGCAAGCGGAAGGGACGCCGGTGCTGCCCGAAGTGATTGGGCAGACGCTAAAGTAGTCAGCCTCAAGGTGACGCGGCACCCCACCCTTCAGCTACACTCAGGGCTGCCCTTATCGCGTGGTTCGCGACAGGCTTGCCCTTCAGCAAGGCCGAAGGGAGGGGATTTTCATTTCCACCTGATTACGTTTTCCCTTCCCTTTTCCCACGCCGCTGTGATAACAGATGAATGGATCAACAGTATCTGCAGTCCTTGCAGCCTGTACGGAACGCCGTGCTATAATCGCGCTCCGTTCCAGCAACGTTTCTGGTGGTCTTTTAATTTCTCGTGCCCGGCAGCCTTGCGCAGCCGTTCCTGCGCCCGGAAGCCAAAACAAGATCAGAAGATCAGGAGGAGCAATGACGTTCTACGATCCCACACTCTACGGACGTGATGAAGAAGAGGAGTTCGGCGACAGCGGGGCCTACAGCGAGTCGCTCGAAGAAGATTTCGAAGAGGAAGAGGAGGAGGAAGAAGAAGCTGGCGTGCCGGAACCCGCAATGAGTGAGCCGGTGATGCCCGCTCCGCCACCTCCCGCACCCAAACCCGTTGCTCCCGCCGGAGGCGGTGGTGGCGGCAAGCCCGCAGCCAAGAAGAAAGCAGCCAGGAAACCCGCAAAGAAAAAGAAGAAGGCGGCCAAGAAGCCAGCCAGGAAAAAAGCGGCCCGGAAACCGGCGAAGAAGAAAAAGAAAGCCGCAAAAAAGAAAGCGGCCAAGAGGCCCGCAAAGAAAAAGAAGGCGAAGAAGAAAGCCAGGAAGGGTCGTCGCCGCTAAAAAGGCTAGAAATCAAGAACCGCGGCTCACGGGCCGCGGTTCCTTTGTTTCTGCGCCCGTTCTCCCGAACAGGCGACAAGCCCGCCGTCCGAGCACCCACAGCTCTTGCCCGTAACTCCTTCGTTCGGCACTCGTCGCTGGGCTCACTGGCGTATACTCTGCCCGCCCATAAAGAAAGAAGGGCTCACCCATGAAAACCACGCCCCCCCTGCAAACCTGCGTCGCAGTCTGCCTTTTAACCCTCGCCGCCTTTGCCCAGAGTCCTGGCATCCCCAGTCCGCCCGACACTCCCAAGCGCCCCGTCACCGACGAATACCAAGGCGTGAAAGTCACCGACGACTACCGCTGGCTCGAAAACTGGGAGGATCCCGCCGTCAAACAGTGGAGCGCCGCCGAGAACGCCCGTACTCGCGACTATCTCGATCATCTGTCCTCGCGTCCCGCCATCAAGCAGCGCCTTCAGCAACTAATCGCCGCCTCTTCGGCTGCCTACTACGATCTACAGTTCCGTGGTGGAATCCTATTCGCGGAGAAGTACCAACCCCCTCAGCAGCAACCGATGCTGGTCGCGCTGCGCTCGGCGGATGATCCCGCCAGCGCCAAAGTCATCGTCGATCCCAACTCCGCCAGCGCCAGGGGATCGCTCGCCGTGGATTTCTATGTGCCTTCGTTCGGCGGCAAGTATATCGCCGCCGCGCTCTCTGAGAACGGGTCAGAAGACAGCTCGGCCCACATTTTCGAAGTCGCCACCGGCAAAGAACTCTCCGACGTCGTCCCCCGCGTGAATTTCGCCACCGCTGGCGGCAGCATCGCCTGGAAGGCCGATAGCTCCGGCTTCTATTACACCCGCTATCCCCAGGGCAACGAACGTCTGCCCGAGGACGTCAACTTTTTCCAGCAAGTCTACTTTCACCAGCTCGGCACCGATCCCAAGCAGGACGTTTATGTCATAGGTAAGGATTTCCCCCGCATCGCCGAGATCCAGCTTCAGACCAGCGACGACGGACTTTGGCTCCTCGTTGCCGTCGCCAACGACGATGGCGGCCAGTTCGCCCACTATTTGATGGACTCCGCCGGCCACTGGACCCAACTCACACACTTCGACGATGGAATCGTCACCGTCAAGTTCGGCGTAGACCCCGGACTCTACCTGCTATCGCGCAAAGACGCACCCCGCGGCCAGATCCTGCGCCTCCCACTCGCGCAGCTCGATCTCGCGCAAGCCAAAGTCGTGGTTCCACAATCCTCAGGCTCCAGCTCCGGCGAGAGCGATCGCGCTTCCATCGAGAACTTCGTGCCGGCCTGGAATCACCTCTACGTGATCGATCTTATGGGCGGGCCTTCGCGCGTGCGGGTATTTGGGAGAAGTGTTTCTGACCGCAGCCCGCGTGCTTCAGCGGCGCCCGTCTTTGATCAAGTGGAACAGGTGCCCCTGCCGCCCGTTTCGGCCGTCGGACAGGTGCTTTCTATTGGTGGTGGCGACGTGCTCTTCTACACTTCCACCTACACCGATCCGCCTGCCTGGTACCACTTTGACGCCACCACCGCCAAAGCCACTCGCACTGCCCTGTTCGAAACTTCTCCCGTGAAATTCGATGATGCCGAAGTCGTCCGCGACTTTGCCACTTCCAAAGACGGAACCCGTGTTCCAGTCAACATCATCCGTCGCAAGGGCACGAAGCTCGACGGCACCAACCCTACGCTGCTCTACGGATACGGCGGCTACAGCATCGGCGAGAAGCCCTATTTCGCTGGGTCATTCACCCGCGTTTGGCTGGATCAGGGAGGCGTTTACGTCGACGTGAACCTTCGCGGCGGCGGCGAGTACGGCGAGGAATGGCACCAGGCCGGCAACCTCACTCACAAGCAGAACGTCTTCGACGACTTCCTCGCCTCGGCCCAATATCTGATCGACCAGAAATACACTTCGCCCGCTCACCTCGCCATCCTCGGCGGAAGTAATGGAGGCCTGCTCATGGGCGCAGCCTTCACCCAGCGGCCCGACCTTTTCCGCGCCGTCGTCTCCGAGGTGGGCATCTATGACATGCTGCGCGTCGAGCTCGATCCCAACGGCGCTTTCAACGTCACCGAATTCGGCACCGTGAAAGATCCCGCCCAGTTCAAAGCGCTCTACGCCTACTCGCCCTATCACCACGTGAAAGACGGCGCGGCCTATCCCGCGATTCTGTTCCCCACCGGAGAAAACGATCACCGCGTAAATCCCATGCAATCGCGCAAGATGACCGCGCGTCTCCAGGCGGCCAACAGTTCCAGTCACCCCATTCTGCTGCGCACCACGGCCAGCGCCGGCCATGGAATCGGCACCGCCCTCGACGAGCAAATCGAAGAAGAGGCTGACCAGTTCAGTTTCTTGTTTGATCAGTTGGGGATCAAGTACGCCCCGGCGGGAAAATGAAACTAGGTCGCCAGTTCAGCAGCCCCGTTTCTCGGTACTAGCTACTCGGTACTAGCTACTTCTTACCGTCCACCGCCGCCCGGCACTTCCCATACAGCTCAAGCAGATGGGTTGCGTATTCCTCCGGCTTCGATGCCGAGCCCGTGCCCTGAAAGCCTACGCCCGACGAAGTGGTCCGCCCGTACCCCGTGGTCATCGCGATGAATTTCATCAGATCGAGCGCAATATCCTCATTGCGGCGCGCGCTCGCGTGCAAAGCTGGACCTTCATCCATAAGTCCTTCTCCTGAACCGGAAATATAAGGAAGTCCCTCGTCGTCTTCCATGTCTTCCATGACGAAGTCTCCCATGGCGCTTATCAAACTCCGGCCACGATGATAGCAGGGTCGGCGCTGTGCCGCCCGGCGTGCCAACCTGCAGGGTTGTTGATTTCGAATAGTCAATCTCCCGCTGGCAATTGAAATTCAACTCCCGCCGTACGCCGCAGCCTCACCATCAGCCACAGTGAATCCACAAACAGAAACGGAGAAGAATAAAACCCTGGCGCCGGGCGCGGAAACGTCACAGCAGCCACCGTGTGCCCCAGAATCGAGAACAAGGTGTGGCCAAGCCATTTAGAAACATGATGACGGCATAAACCCACGCCAGTGGCCGCAACCCACGCATCCCGCGCGCCGCCACCGGTGTAAGGCAGAACAGCACTCCGCAAGCCACGACCAGTGCAGCCAGCCACTCCCGAAACTCGAACGTGGGCATGGGAAACCAGCTCCAGCGCTCGCGCAGGATGCTCACGGTTGGGTTATATACGGCAAGAAAGCCGGTGGAGGCCTCATCCAGGATGTGCAGCGCGAATGCCACGCACAGCGCAAACCATGCGCTGCCGAAACCCGGCGCCGAAAGTGCAGCGGGTACTTGCCTCATGAGATCACCCATCTCACGAATTCTCGATCACCTACCGGACCATTGGCAATGGAAAATCCGCTCTGCCAGCGCACCGATGGACGCTGGCATCCGCAGTCCCCCGCTACCGCGCCACTTCACTCATCAGCGCCAGCAAGTTTCCCTCCGAGTCGCGGAAAAACGTCATCCACAGGTCATGCGTCGGCATTTTCGCGATCATGTGCGGCTCGTCCTCGAAGCGCACTCCGCTTTCTTTCAGTTTGCCGTATGCCGCCTGAATGTCGGGCACGGAAAAATACAGAACCGAGCTGAGATGATCGAACTCCGGCTTCTCCGCCCGATCCAGCATCAGCCGCACCCCTCCGCAATCGAAAAATGCCAGCCCCGGCGGCGCCTTGAAAAGCAGCTTCAGCCCCAGCTTATCCCGGTAGAAGCCCGTCGCGCGTTCCACATCCTTTGCATTGATGGCAATCTGGCCGAGACGGGTAATTCCAATTCCGGCCGCCATAGCGCTCATCTCTTCTCCTCCAGAGTCATATTACTTCCAGCTTCTCGGGTTTGTTCGTTTTTCGTAACAAACGCAAATTCCCGGTTGTAACGTTCCCGCGGCGTTCTACTATTCGCGGCGCAGTCTTCCCCTCCCTGAACTGGGCCTTGATTTCATCCGAACCGGGATCCCCCGCGGATCTCTTAGCGCAGATGTGTCAGCCCGACAAGAAATGACCAGAAAGGAACTCAGCCATGTCCATAAAGATGCTCACCACGTTTCCCAACGCCCGCAAGAGCGTCATCATGAAACCCGACCCAACCCGAATCGATCCTCTTAAGCTGAAACTGGGCAAGCAGCCAGCGCGGCACGACCCCCGCACTCTGCTGTTCGCCACTTACGCCACGGCCGCTCTGCCCGCTCCACCTCCCAGCCTGGACCTGACCACCAAGATGAAAGTCCCCTGGGGCATGATGGATAACGCCCAGGTTGGCGACTGCACCTGCGCCGCCGCCGGACACCTCATGATGGAATGGACCTCCAATGCCCAATCCAGAATATTCACGCCGTCCGACACCCAAATCATAGCCGCCTATTCCGCCATCACCGGCTACAACCCCAGGACTGGAGCCAACGACAATGGCGCCCAGGAAATCGATGTCCTCAACTACTGGCGGCAAACCGGAATCGCCGGTCACAAGATTCAGGCCTTCATGGCTCTCGAGCCCTCCAACGATACCCACATCATGGATGGAACCTGGATCTTCGGCGGCTGCTACATTGGGCTGGCCTTGCCTAAGAGCGCCCAGGCCCAGACCAGCAACAAGCAGATTTGGTCCGTTCCTCCGTCGGGCACCGGTGGCGACGGCGCACCCGGCTCCTGGGGCGGACACGCCGTCCCCGTCGTCGCCTACGATGCCCGCAGCCTCGCCGTCGTCACCTGGGGAGCGCTGCAAACCATGACCTGGGGCTTCTGGGCGGCCTATTGCGACGAAGCCTACGCCATCCTCAGCCCTGACTTCCTCGAACAGAAAAAAGGTCAATCCGTTACGCCAGATGGATTCAACCTGCAGCAGCTACTGTTGGACTTGGCCGACTTGAAGTGAGGTTGCGGGAGGCCAAATGAGTCGTGCCGAAGACCCTCCCCCGGCATGCGGCGAATGACCGGGGAGAAGGACTGCTTCACAGTTCTGTCCTGCTGCCTCACGAGGTGATATCGATGGCGGTTCACTTGAGTCCATAGAAACGAGAGGAGTGGTCACCGACGAACTCATAGGGCCCGCAATGGTTTAGTTTGCTCGCGGCATCAATCCAGATCTCGCCTCCGATCCGCCGCCAGCGCAGGCAGAAGGAATAATCTTCACTCAGATAAGCGCCGTTCTCAGGGTCGATGATGCAATCGAAAAGCGCAAAGAGGTTTGAACTCCGCACCACATCGCGTCGCGAGCCTGACATGGGCAGGTCATGCACGCGGCTGAACCGGGCTTCCGGATAAGCCGCAATCATTCGCTCCAACGCGCTCCGGCGGATCAGTTGAAAACCACCGCCGGCATAAAGTCCCGTCACAAAATCCCCGGCCTGCTTACGCTCCGCCTCAGGCAAGAAAGTTCCGATATAGGACAGCGCAGCTTGTCGTAAGTTTTCGCCGCGCCCGACGCAGCGCTGCGGGACCAGGTCCCAATCCATTGACTTGAGCGGATAAAGCGCCCCGGTAAAGTCTTTATCAAACCGCAGCAACCGCTCGACCTGCTGCGGCTCAAAGCTGATATCGGCATCAACGAAAAGCAGATGCGTAGCTGCAGGATTATCCAGGAAAGCGGCAACCAGCGTGCTTCGCGCCCGTGAGATCAGGGCATCGGAACCAAGCATCGTTAGCGACACGTCGAACTCAGACGTTTTCGCATAGCTCATCAGCCGTATTACCGACAACATGTAATTCTGCGAAACCATGCCTCCAAAGCATGGGGTGGCGACGAGAATCAAAGGCTGGGTCGTCAAGGGCTGGGTCATCAAGGGCTGGCTCATCGACGCCCGCGCTTACGCCCAGTCCGAAATAGCGTTGCTTGCGCCCTCTGCATCCGCCCGTTCTTTGCGTCCTTTTCGGCCGCCCTGGTCCCGCTGATTCTGCGGCTTCGCCTGTTCCTCTGCTTCCTCGCGTGCCCCAGCTTTACCACGCAGCCTTCCTCCGATTCCGCTTCGCCGGCCAGTTCCGAGGCAAACTCCAGCAGCTTCTTTCTCGTGCTCTCAGCGGCCCGTTTGGCGGCAGCCTTTTCCGCTGCATAAAGTGCATCCAGTTGCGTGTTCGGATTGATCTGGTTGGCGTGAACGTGCATGACTGTGCTCCTTCTGGACTCCGCCGAATCTCTGAGCTTGATTTGCAATCTGCAGGCCGAACCGAACGCGTAAACCCTCAGGACGGCCCTAAGTGCGCCAAGCTTCCCCGTTCGGTTTAGAATGTCAGCCCGTGGCCAAAATGAAACCGAGTACGATCACGGGCAGACTGTGGGTTCTTTTTGCTGCCTGCGTGCTTGCCAGCACCTTCGCCGCCGCTCAGGACCAGGACTTCAGCAAAGTCCAGATAAAGGTCTCCAAAGTGGCCGGCAACGTCTATATGCTGGAGGGCCTCGGGGGCAACATTGCCGCGTCCGTCGGCGAGGATGGGATTGTGCTGGTGGACGATCAATCCGCCCCCCTCGCCGAGAAGATTCAGGCCGCGTTGAAGGGCATCACCGACAAGCCCGTGCCCTTCGTCATCAACACGCACTATCACGGCGACCATATCGGTGGAAACGAATACTTCCAAAAGCAGGCACCGATCATCGCCCACGACAACGTGCGCAAGCGGCTAGAAACCGACGGCACCACCGGCAACGGCGGCTCCCTGCATTTTGAAGCCAAGCCTCAGCCCCAAGCCGACTTGCCCATCATCACTTTCGATCACGAGATCACGGTGCATTTGAACGGAGAAGACATCCGCGCCCTGCATTTTCCCTCTGGCCACACCGACGGCGACTCCATCGTCTTCTTCCCCAAGTCGAACGTCGTCCACATGGGCGACGAGTTCGTGACCCACTTCCCGTTCATCGATGTCGAGGCGGGTGGCAGCCTGAATGGCATGATTGATGCCGTGGAGAAAGTCATCGCACAGCTGTCGCTCGATGTGAAGGTGATTCCCGGGCACGGGCCTCTTTCGAGCCTCGACGACCTGCGCGCTTATCTGACCATGCTGCAGGAAACGCGCGCCGCCACCGAGAAAGCTCTGAAGGAAGGCAAGACACTCGACCAGATGAAGCAGGCGAAGTTACTCGATCCCTGGAAGAAGTATTCGGGCGAGTTCATCAGCCCAGATGTTTTCCTGGAGACGCTATACAACTCGCTGACCGGGCAGAAGGCTGGGAAGTCCATCAGGAATAATTGACAGCTAGCCGCACCAATTTCTAAAGGAGCCGCACTCAACTTTGCGCCTGACCCGCCGTGAATTTGCCCGTTCCGCTTTCGCCGCCGGCGCAGCAGCCGCGATGCCCGCCAGTCTGTTCTCGGGCTGTAGCGTGTCGTCGAATGCGGCGCGCACAGCGAACTCCGCGGCTTCGGCCAGCTCCCACGCCACGCAGTTCGACACTTCTTCCGAGATCCCGTTCCCCAAGGGATTCTTTTGGGGCGCGACCACTGCCGCCTACCAGATCGAAGGCGCGTGGAAAGAGGACGGCAAGGGCGAATCGATCTGGGACCGCTTCGCCCATACTCCCGGCAAAATCAAGAACGGCGACACCGGCGATGTAGCTTGCGATTCCTATCATCGCTGGCGCGAAGATATCGCGCTCATGCGGGCGATGAACTTGAACAGCTATCGCTTCTCGATTTCCTGGCCACGCATCCAACCATCCGGGTCCGGTCCCGCGAATTCCAAGGGGATCGATTATTACAGCCGCCTGGTCGATGCCTTGCTGGAAGCCCGAATCCGGCCATTGGTCACGCTCTACCACTGGGACTTGCCACAAGCTCTCGAAGATGCCGGAGGCTGGCCTAACCGCGATACGGCTTCCCGCTTTGCCGACTACGTGGAGCTCGTGGCGCGGGCCTTGGGCGACCGCGTCACCGATTGGCTGCTGTTCAACGAACCCTTGACCTTCACCTACGAGGGTTATCTCGACGGGACGCACGCTCCAGGACGCAACAGCATCTTCGACTTCCTGCGCGCATCCCATACGGTAAACCTGGCGCAGGGCGTGGGCTTTCATGCGTTGAAGACAACCCGTCCGTCCGCACGAGTGGGAACCGCCTTCCTCATGTCAGCCTGCGAACCGGCAACCGACACCGAGGAAGATCGTCGCGCCGCCGAGCGCGCTCATGCCGTCTCCAACCTCTGGTTCGTCGAACCTGCGCTCAAGGGCCGCTATCCGGAAGCCCTGGCGTTTTTCCCGGAAACGGCCATGGGGATCAAGTCGGGCGACTTCGACAAGATGCGGGCGCCCCTCGATTTTATCGGCATCAATCTCTACTACCGCACTATAGCATCGGCCCCCGGCGCCATGGAGCGGCTGGCAAACCCCCAGCAATGGCTGTTCCCGGTGAAGATGGAAGGCGGCCAGCAAGGTCCGAAAACCGACCATGGATGGGAGGTTTGGCCCTCGGCGCTCTATGACGTAGTCACGCGCATCAGCCGCGACTTCAACCGGCCGCAGATCGAAATCACCGAGAGCGGCTGTGCCTACAACGATGGCCCCGACGCGAGTGGCGTAATTCGCGACACACGCCGCATCGAATATCACCACCAATATCTGCAGGCGCTGGCGCGTGCCATCGCTGACGGCGCGGACGTCCGCGGCTATCATGCCTGGACTCTGCTGGATAACTTTGAGTGGGCGGAAGGCTTCAGCCAGCGTTTCGGCCTGGCCTACGTGGACTTCAAGACGGAGCAGCGCACTGTCAAAGAATCAGGCCGCTGGTACGCCAAGGTGGCCGCGCAGAATCGTGTAGGCCGATTGGTGTAAGACTGGCTCGGAGCCTGCCCTGAGCGCGGTCGAAGGGACCCGGTCGCGGCCTACTCCGGAAGTTTCAGCTTGTCGCGCTGCTCGGCAAGCTTCCTCTGCAACGCGGGATTCACCAGCGAAACCGGTACACTGACATCGCCCACTTTGAATTCCGTCGGCTCAAACGTCGCATAGCCATCTTTCGAGCCCATATGGCCGGAAATGGTCACCCAGACGTCCTTCCCCGCGATCTCAGTGAGAAACCGTCCATGGACAAGGTCGCCCTCGTAGGTCACCTGCTGATCTTTGATGTTCGGCTCTCCATCGCCGACATTGGAGTCTGGCGAAAGTCCCCCAAGTCCAGCAG
>JBAUVZ010000017.1:0-16681 GCA_049583505.1 Candidatus Sulfotelmatobacter sp. | reverse complement strand
TCTACGCTTCAAGCGTGACCTCGCGATCTCGCCTGCAAGACTCGAGGCCAGGATGGAGTCGCTGTCTCCTTTCCTGTAGGGCTCTTTCATCCCCTACAACATGCCGGTTTATCCCGGCGCACTCCGGCTTGCCCGTCATTCGGGACAATTGGCGGAAAACCTCCGGATTTCTAAGTCGTCTGCTTACTTGTGTCGAATTTCTACGGGGGCTCGGGTTCGATCGAGGGGAAACACTTGCAGCTGCCATTTCAGCGGAACCGACGTGGGCATATAGCACTTGGTTTTGTCGCAAGCCTGATAATCCAGCCTTCCCGTGATCATGAACGTTTTCCCATCCTTTCCCAACGACGCGGCAAACTCCATGCCGGAGTTCACTTTTATATCTTGGCTGATGCGGAAAGTCCCCTCAAAAACCGGTACGCGCTCGTTGATCACCGGCAAGAAGAGCGTCTTGGACTGCGGGTACAGCGCTGGCTTGAACTCCATTTCCGGCATCGCGTCCATCACTAGCTTTATCGGCTTATAATCCTGAGTGCCCGGCGCGTACACGTGTACATCTGCGGGCAGCCGCACTTCGGCGGCTAGCGTGATGCGAGTCCCGGGAACGCCGGTGCGATCGGATTGCTCGAGGGCCAGCTGGAGATTAGGGGCCTCGACTGTTCCGGTCTCTTCCTGGCCTAATTCCGGGAAAAGTTTGGCAACTATACTGTTTCCCGTAAGCCGCTCGCGGTATCTCGCTTCGAAGAACGTTTCTCGAATAATGCCTTTCGGGTCGATGAAGAAATAGCCAGGGCGCGCAAAGCCCTTCTGCATCCCGGTCGCCTCCTCATTGAAGACGCCATACTCTTTGATGATCTTGGACTCGGGGTCTCCCAGTAATGGGTACTCGATCTTGTGCCGGTCGGCAAAGAACTTTAGGATTTCTCCCGAGTCATAGCTGATTGCGGCCAGCTTGACCCTTTGCTTTTCGAATCGTGGCATTGCATTTTGGAGCTGGACCAGCTGCCCTTTGCAGAAGGGTCACCAGTCGGCGGAGCGGAAAAAGAGGAGGACGGTGCCGTTCGCGCCCTTCAACGTATCGAGAGTTTGTGTCCGGCCGAACTGGTCGCGAATGGAGAAAGCGGGAGCCTTTTGCCCGACGGCGAGTCCAAGGGACATCAACTCGATAGAGGCCAACCGTATGGTATCGCCACCGAGTGTTCCCCGGACGGTCACAGCGTCGCCCAAGTGCGCAGCGACTTTTTCCTGCGGGTCAAGGCCGTACATAACCCGGCTCGTGTCGTCATAGAGCGCCAGCTTCGCGCCGGGCACGTTTTTGGTGCACTCAGGAGATTCATTAAAGGCTTCGTCGGCGTTGCAGGCGCTGGACACAAGGACACCGGACCACGCCCCGGGCTTAGTCAGATTGTTCTGCTGAGCCGATACGGGGAAGGCCATCGAAAATAGCAACACATGGAGGAAAAGGCGTTTCGCCGCAGCATCAGTTCTGATGGACAGCATCAATCCGGACCTTTCGCTCCAGTTTTGAATCCACCTACTTTACGCCCAGCAGTCTTGCGGCACAAGGTTTCCGGACTGAATCTGTCCGGTCATTATCGGGGCCCGTGACAAGGGACGCGTGGTCGGCAAACGAGAAGCTATATACAAACGGGCTTGGAGGAGATCAAGGGATCAAGGGTGATTTCCTCGAAGCCGATTTCTGGCCCGGAATGACTTCTGGTTTGCTCGTTATCCGGGAGCGACAGCGATGGATTCTCAATGGCCGACTTGTCGTTCTTAATCCATTGGGTATACGCTCGGGTACTTAGCTGCGACTGAATCGGAAGCTGCTCGGGCAAGTGGTGCATGAAGAAGATGAACACCAGTCTCGACGCCGAACGCTTCCAGAGCGGCGCGGACAAATACGCCGCCTACCTCGAGACGCCCGAAGGCCGACTGCGCCTCGATCTCGCCTTTGCCAACCTGCAGGAGTTTCTGCCGCAGGACAGACGGTCTTTGCGCGCTCTGGATATAGGGTGCGGGACCGGCGCTATGGCGTTGCGCCTGGCGCAAGTTGGCCTTCACCTCACGTTGCTGGATTCGTCTCCCACGATGCTGGATCTCGCCAGGCGCTCCGCGCAGGAAGCGAGACTAACCGAGAAGATCGCGGTGAAGCAGGGCGACGCCGCCCAATTGTCACACTTGTTCGAAGTGGGATCATTCGATGTCATTCTCTGCCACAATACCCTGGAATACGTTGGCGATCCGTGTGCTGTTTTGCGGAGCGCTGCTCACTTGTTGCGAGGTTCATCCAGCATAATGTCGGTTTTGGTGCGCAATCAGCGAGGCCAGGTGTTAAAGGCCGCGCTGCTAAACGGAGACCTGGCGGCGGCTGAGCGTAACCTAACTGCTGAGTGGGTAAACGAATCCCTGTATGGGGGCATGGTGCGGCTATTTACGGCTGAGAGCCTGCATTCCATGCTTGCAGCATCTTCGCTCGCGATAAGTGCCGAGCTTGGTATACGGGTCGTATCTGACTTTTTGCCGACAAGTGTTTCCCGAAATCATGAGTATGAGCGCATTTTCGAGCTAGAGCGCAAGCTGGGCACGCGACCGGAGTTCGCCGCGATCGCCCGCTATACGCATTACCTGGCACATCGCGCAGCTCCGGTCAGGAAGACCGACGAATGAACAACGTCACAGCCCAGTCCTTGTCATCCGGAGCTCGCGTCGTAACAACAGATGTCGGTATCGCGCTCGGGATCGGGCTCACAAACGAGTGCAATCTCACTTGCGCCTTCTGCTACCGCGATCCGACTCGCACTGATCGCCTCTCACTGGATCAAGTGAAGGCGGTGATGGAAGCTTTGCCCGTGAGTTCGGTGAATCTCGGCACTGGTGAGAACGGAATGCATCCCGACTTCAAAGCGATACTAGCTTACCTGCAAGAGAAGCCCGTCAAGCTAACTATCACTTCGAACGGTCATAGTGTTGCAGTTCTTGAAGACCAAGAACTGCGTGCCTTCCACGACATCGAGTTCTCTCTCGATTACCCGACGCAAGCAGAACAGGATACCCAGCGTGGGGACGGCAATTGGGAGCTCATCCATCACCAGGCAAAGCGATGTGTGAAGCTGGGAGTGCCGGTCACCATCATAGCCGTCATGATGAAGCAGAACTATCTGCACCTGGCGGAGGTGGCGCGAGTCGCTAAACAGTTTGACGCTCCCTTGCGAGTGAACGTGTATCAGGCCGTGCGATCAGACGTTTATGCGCTGAGCTATGCAGAATATTGGGAGGGCTTCCGGAAACTCTTTGCGGAGACTGACGTGATCGCCGTTGGCGAACCGCTGGTTCGGGCAATGGTAGGGCTCCCACCTCTGCGAACCGGTTGCGGTGTAAGCACTGTGCGGATAACGCCGCGGGCCACAATACAACCATGCGTTTATTGGCCGGGATCAGGTGAGACGCTTTCGGATTTGATATCGGCTGGTGCTGACATTCTGAACTCAACACCTTCCGAGCAGGCGCGAACTATTCCGCCCGACTGCGAGCCTTGCGATTTCCGGGAGTCATGCCACGGCGGATGTGCCGGACGGCGACAGTTGCAGGGCGCTCTGCTGCAACCTGACTTCTATTGTCCGATCGTTCGCGGAGAGCGCCCGCGGCTCGAGGTCCACATGGCCGCTAATCGCGATCTGCCCAAAGTGAGCAGTTCATGTACTACGGTCGTGATCGCCCGGTAATTTGATTCGCGACGAATGACATCCTCCGATCGGCCCTTCGTCTATTTCGCCTCCATCCAGCCATCCGACCCAGCCACCTTCACCGCCAGCCCCGAAATAAAGATGTGCAGCGGTTTGCCGTCGGCGGTGCCGCGATGCTCGGTTGAGATCAGCAAAGGACCTGCCTTCTTGTATCCCGTCCAAGTTGCCTTGACCAGGCTCGGCTTTTTGTCCCCGCCGTGATGGAACACGAGGTACTCAACGTGGTTGTCTTTGCCGACGTAAAGGTCCCAGGTGTCGCCGGGCGTGTAGCCGCCGAGTTCTGATCCATATTTCACCGCGACCAGCGTGGCTGATCCGATCCCCGCCGGCAGTTTCTTCATACCTTCATCGGTCACGGCGGCGCTCGTGTCCCAATAGGCATGTAACGGGAACAGGAGCCAATAATTATCGTTGGTGAAACCGGCATCAGTTTGCTTCTTCGTGTCGTCGTTGATCTCAGAGCGCATGTAGGTAACTTTCACGGGCTTGCCGTCTTTATCCGTCCCCTCGTAGGAGACCTTGCCAGTTTTGGGTTCCCACTCCCACTTGCGGGAAACTTTGAAGAGTCCGGTTATCTCCCCGTTCCAGGTATAGCGGATCGCCTCAACCTGACCCCACGAATCGAGGCCGTAGATCTTGGCGATTTGTTCGAGAATGGGCGGCCGGGTCTGCGCCAAGGAGGTTGCGGTAAGGGCCAGCACAGCTAAAGCCAGAAAGCGAATCTTCGAAACGCGGCTCGGTTCTGTCATGGAAGTCTCCCCTTTTCAAGATTGAATCCAGTCCATCTAGATATCCCAGAAAGTCTCTTGGATACGGAATTTTCGGCGCGGTATACTTTACTCCGATTTCGCGTCGGCGTCCCTGGGTTCCCTCATGCGGCGCAACCAGACAAGTGCAACGGCAAGAGCGACGGATCCATATTCCGGCAGCAAAATCCAGCCAGGAACGATAAACCGTTGCCCAATCGCGCGCAGATGCCAAACGTAGTAAGTCGGGAGAATACTCACACTCCAGAGGATGATCGGCAGCGTCGAGCGCGACCGCAGAAACGGCAGCATCCAGAGGAGGTACCACGGATAAACAACCGGTGCGCATAGAAGCGACGCGGCCATCGGCCAGGCGAACGCCTCTACCGACGCTGCCTCTGACTTTTTTCTGAGCCAGGCCGCGGTAAGAATGCCGACGAGAACTGCCAATCCCGCTATAAGCTCCGGAGCCGCAACCCGCTCGAGCAGTGCAAACACTGGATCATTAAACCAAAAACTATGGACATAATTACCAAGTGAGCCGATCGGAATCCGTCCGTGGTTAAGGAATGGTACATAGAGGAGTACGACGACGATGGCCGTCAGTCCGGCATCGCGCACACGGACGCGCTTCCAGTAAAGCGGCAATAACACAATCGGGAGCAATTTCACAGCGACTGCGAGCCCAAACGACAGAGTTGCGGCTGCACGCCAGCGCCGCCCCAGCGCCATGAAGGACAGCAACAGCAGCAGCGTGCCGAGAATATCGATGTGACCGCTGCCCGCCACTTCCGTGGCGAGCAGAGGATGCCAGGCATACGCCAGAACCCAGTGCGTTCCTTTACTACTTCTACGCAAGATGTCGAGCAGCACGAAAACAATCAAGAGGTCGCAAACGACAAAAGCTACTTTCAGCGCAAAGGTGGACTCGTGAATCGCAGCTATCGCTCGAAAGAAAAGCTCTGCGCCTGCTGGATAGGGGCTCGGCAAATTCCGATTGTTCAGGGTGCGAGTTTCGGTCGTGTGCAATTTGTTGAGCGCAGGGTCGCTGGGAACAACGAGATAGGGGTTATAGCCTAACCGCTGTATGCGACCATCCCAAACATATCGGTGAATGTCATCATCCACGCCCGGTGGCAGTCGTAGAAATTGAAGATGCCAGAGAGCAGAAAGCAAAAGTCCGACGACGACGACCCGTTTTGGAAACGCAGGGGTGTGGAACAATTCAAAGATGGTAAGCAGGTACGCAACGCCGGCAATCGCCAGTGGAATGAGAAAAGATGGTGCGCCGAGGCTGCCGAACTTGCTCGCGCATATGGTGAGCGACACAAGCATGACGGCGCCGAGAATGTAGAGTCTGCCCGATGGAGTGAACCTCACAAGTCTCCGAGGGAGGGTCTGAGTTGCTCCACTGCTTGCCTCCACTGTGCCAACCAGGCCGCGGTTCGTGGCGCTCTTGACGGAAAAACCCGCAGTTCCTCGGCCAGCCGTATCAAGTCAGCGGCCACGTCGATGTCGTAAAAAACGTCTGCCGTACGCACAGAAAGACCGAGAGAGCGGGCGCGTTCCAACAGCCTCTCAAGCGCGTTCGACGTTCCCATTCCGTCGCCCATGAAAAGCCCCGGATAGTTAGCTTTGGTTCCGACCAGATAGTAGCCTCCGTCGTATGTCGGTCCCACAACCACATCGCAAGTAGCGAGCGCCTCGAATGCTTTCCCCAGCACGGATGCCGGCAGATGTGGGCTGTCGCTGTTGAATGCGATGACGCGCCGCTGGCCAGCCCCCGCAAAGTACGCAAACACCGAAGTAAGGCCGGCAGCCAGTCCCTCACCAGTTTGTGCGACAACACTCGCGACGTCGCTCGCCAGGCGAGCGAGATCCTCCAGATCCGAAGCGGGGCACATAATGGCAATCTCGATATTGCCCAGCGACTGCGCCAGCGCCAGTGTGTCGTCAAGAAGGCAGCGATAAAACGTGGTGACAGCAGGTAAAGGAACACACTGCGCCAACCTTGTCTTGACCATGCCCGGCTTCGGGGCTTTGGCCATGATGACCAGTGTGCAATCGCTCGTGCGTGGGCGACGGTTCGTCGGATCGGAGGACTCCATAGGAAGTGCTCAGCCAGGCCTCACGCTCGTCGTGGCATTCTGGCCCTTTGATGGCGGAAATAATAGCGCACTATCCGGCTGAGAATGAACCACGCAGCTCCCACCGTGCCTTTGACAGTGCCACTGATCTTTGATTTCCCGATACGCGGGTAGTAGCTCACCGGAACTTCTACGATGCGAAATCCCGCAACAGCGCCTTTCAAGATCATTTCCACGGCCCAGCCGTAGGTGGCCTCTTGGAGAGCGAGTTCGCGGAGAACGTCGGCGCGCCCGGCACGGAACGGGCCAAGGTCGCTGATCTTCAGTCCAAACAAAAGGTTGATCAAGCTGGCGGCGAGCCAATTGCCGAACGCAGCATGCCACGGCAGTGCCCCGGGAATACGTTGCTCCCCAAGACGCGAACCCAGTGTGATATCCGCGCGTCCCTCGGCGATGGGCGAGAGAAGAAGAGGCAGTTCCGCCGGACGGTCACTGTAATCGCCGTCGAGGAAGACAACCACATCGGGATTTTCTGCGCTCGCGAGCCCTGTCAAACAAGCTCGCCCATATCCGCGCCTTGGTTCGCCGACAACGCGAGCTCCCGTCTTCGCCGCGATTTCCGGAGTGCCGTCCGTTGAGTTGCTGTCGACAATAATGACCTCTGTCACGAGATCAGAAGGGAGATCGGCAAGCACACGGCCAATGGCCTGTGCTTCGTTATGCGTAGGAATAATGACGGACACTCGCACGGGATCTTAGCTCAAAGCAACCACCACGGAGCGGACGGCCACCGCTGCGCCAGCCATGCGTCCACGCCCCACGCTCTGCCAGCACGTCCCACTGCGACCCCAAGCGATGCCAGCACCGGAACCAGCAATTCCCAGATCCACGCTGTGCCCCACTCTGACATCCAAAGGCTCCCAAGGTAGAGAAATGCTACGAAAGCGACCGGACGCGTAAGCAGCCCGATGACGAGCAACACACCAAGAGAGATCTCTGTCAGCGCTTGCATTGGAGCCGCCATTGCAGCATGGCTCGCGGCTGCTTCCATCACAGCTTTCCAGATAGCCGGCGAGTGACCCGCTTTAACGTAGTAGTTGATTAGGTTTGCGTAGCCTCCTGGAGTGTAGAGGCCTTTCCCCAGATTCTCGAAGAAGACCCACACAAACATAGCCCCGATCGTCAGCCGCACAATTGCGAGACCATTCGCCGCTTGAGGCTGGCAGGTCACTTCGGTTCCGTCGTTTCTCAAAGAAGTAGCATCCCTTGTCGAGGTTGTACTCATGGTCACGTTAACCCTCGCCCAAATGGATGCTACACCAGATAGCAAGGTTTCGATAGTTTCAAAATGATTTTCATAGAGTACGAATGCTGCCGATTAAAGTGCATCCTTCCGTAGCCTTACCACTTCAGATTAACTGCTGATAGAATTCTCACTCATCCCCACTGATTAAGGAGTATCCCGTGAGGCTGCGAGTTCTTTCATCGTTCCTGTTGCTTTTTTTCCCCATCTATCAGCTGACAGCACAAACAACTTCGAATGCTCATAGATTCAGCCCGCCATCCCGCACATTACGCTTCACGTATCACTTCATCGTGAAGGATATTCCCTTCGGAGCCAAGCGAGTGCGCGTCTGGGTTCCAGTGCCGCAGACCGGCCGTCATCAAACTGTCCGCATTCTAGCCATCAAGGCTCCAGCGAAAATGCTGATGACGCAGGAGCCCGAGTATGGCAATCGAATCATGTATGCCGAGATCGAGAATCCTGTAGCCGGTAACGCGGAGTTCACCCTCGAGTACGAAGTTAAGCGCCGCGAATACTCACGCGGTGATTACACACTACTCGTGCGCACAGACAGGAAGCCTGGCGTTGTCCCGGCATCAATGAACCGTTTGATCGAGCCTGACAACCTGATCCCTACGGATGGCAAAATCAAGGCGCTGGCGGAGGAGCTAACCGGCTCCCGGATCGGCACCATCGCAAAAGCCAAAGCCGCTTATGACTACCTGTTTACGAATATGCGCTACGACAAGACGGGTGACGGCTGGGGACGTGGCGATGCAGTGTGGGCCTGTGACGCCAAGCGCGGCAACTGCACTGACTTCCATTCTCCATTCATAGGCGTGCTGCGGGCTGATAGAATTCCGGCCCGCTTTGACATCGGATTCCCTCTGCCCGAAAACAAAGACAGCGGAGATATCCCCGGTTACCACTGCTGGGCCGAGTTCTATGCACCGAAGACCGGATGGATCCCGGTTGACATCTCAGAGGCCTGGAAAGCAAAGGAGAAACAGGATTATTTCTTCGGCAGTGTCGACGCCAATCGAGTGCAGTTCTCCACCGGCCGCGACATCATCCTCTCTCCTAGGCAGGATGGCCCGGCGTTAAATTACTTCGTCTACCCGTATGTCGAGGTCGACGGCAAGCCGTACGAAAAAATCGACAAAAAGTTCAGCTTTGGAAAAGTAAACCCTTCCGACTGAATCCACCATTTCAACCCGCCTTGCCGAACATAATCAGCAGTACTGAATTACCTGATCGCCAACGACAAGCGCCCTGTGACGAAGGAACCAAGCCAAGTTCTTGGATTGTTGGCAATACGGAAACTATCCAGAAACGCGCTTGGAGGAGATCAATACCGATTTCCTCGAAGCCGACTTCTGGCCTGCAGAATAGCCTTGGTCGGCCGTGAACGAGCGCAGGAACCTTGGCACGGATTACCGCTCCGAATTCGATACGTCTTTTTCCGGAGCTCTTTTGCGAGAGCCAACAAACTCTCTGAGGTAAGCGAGTGCTGGCAACCACGTGCCCGCAAATCATGTTCTAGAATCCACGACCCCAAAGGCGTGTGTTTTATATCCCTTCTCTGCTTCTGTCGGTCCTCCAACCCGATCAATACCTTGACATAATCAATATTTGAATTCGGCGTATTACACAATTTAACTCTATCGAGATACTTGCATTTAGAATGTTCGACTGCTAATCTGCCTCGTGCGGTATGCACAACTACTTTGTTGCGGGAACGAGAACGAAATGGATCCCTTTGGACAGTGGGTTAGGCGGGTGGCATTTTTGGCGCTGTTCCTAGGAGTTTTCAGCGGCATATTTCAGCGGGTCGAGGCCCAAGTAGCGGGAGGTACGATCTCTGGCAGTGTCAAAGATCCGTCGGGCGCGGCTGTTTCGGGTGCGCAAGTCTCCATCACAGATGCGGCCACGGGCATTCTGCACGCGGCCATGACGGATTCCTCGGGGTTCTACAGCGTGCCCAACCTTCTACCGGGAAAGTATGGCGTCAAGGTTTTGAAAGACGGATTCGCGCCGGCGGTGGTGGAAGGCATAACACTCTCCGTGGGAGCACAGCAAAGCGTGAATCTCGTCCTGGTCGTCGGGGCTGCGACTGAGAGAGTGCAGGTGGACTCCGCCGCTCCCACGGTTGAGCTCAACACCTCCGCAATGACCTCCGAGGTGGACGGCAACGAGATTCGCGAACTTCCTCTCAATGGCCGCGACTGGGCGCAGTTGGCCACTCTGGAGCCCGGAGTGAATGCCGTTCGCAATCAGTCTCCGGTCGGCGGAGTGAGCACGGGCGATGTCGTCCGCGCGCTGCGGGGCTTCGGCGATCAACTCAGTATTTCCGGAGCCCGCCCGCAACAGAACAATTATCGGTTGGATGGAATCAGCATCAACGACTACACCAACGGAGCCCCGGGCGGAGTGCTGGGCAGCTTATCGGGCGTCGATGGCATTCAGGAGTTTTCGGTCATCACCACGAATTATTCGGCGGAATACGGCAGAACCTCGGGCGGCGTAATCAATGCCATCAGCCGCTCCGGGACTAACCAATTTCATGGCAGCGCTTACGAGTTCATCCGCAACAGCGCGCTGGACGCGCGCAACTACTTCGACATCGGTCCGACGGGCGCTCCGGATAAGCCGCCATTTCGCCGAAACCAATTTGGTGGATCAGTGGGCGGGCCCATCGTGAAGGACAAGACTTTCTGGTTTTTCAATTATGAGGGCTTGCGGCAATCCTTAACAGCGACTCAGTTAGACGAAGTTCCATCGGCAAGCGCCCGCAGCACTGCCGATCCGAGCATTTCTCCATACTTAGCGTTCTGGCCTTCGCCGAACGGCGCGTTGAACGGGCAAACCGGGCAGTACTTTGTGGCTACTTTGCAGCAAGGAAACGAAAACTTCTTTACCGGCCGGATCGATCACAAGCTGTCAGATCAGGACAGTCTTGCCGGGAATTTCGGATACGACAAGACCCGGCTGGAGGAACCGGACCCACTCAACAATCTGCACTTTCTCGACAGCAACTCGCGGCCTTTTTTTGCCATCGAGGAAACCCACACCTTCAATTCCAGACTGGTGAATGCCCTCCGCTTCGGGTTCAACCGAAATCGGGCGCTCAGCACAACCGCGGATCCAATCAATCCCCTGGCCTCCAGCCTGAGTTTGGGCGTCGTTCCCGGCAGTCCGGCCCCTGAAATTCAGGTGGGCGACGGTAGCATTACCAATTTCGACGGTGGCATCGGCGGCTTTCCGAACTTCGAATTCGGATGGAATTCCTTCCAGCTTTACGATGACGCTTTCCTGACTCACGGAGCACACTCGATTAAATTCGGGTTTGCTCTGGAGCGGATGCAGTCGAACAATTTTCTTCACTTCAGTGACAACGGCGGATACATTTTCAGTTCGCTATCGGCTTTCCTGGCGGACACTCCCCAAGTCTTCTTTAGCACGGTTCCCGGTACCGCCACGGAACGCGGTATCCGCGAGACGCTGTTCGGAGGCTATGTGCAGGACGACTGGCGCGTGCGATCCAACGTGACGGTGAATCTGGGGCTCCGCTATGAGGCGACCAACGTTCCAACTGAAGTGAATGACAAGCTTGCCGTACTGCGCAACCCCACGGACTCCTTTGTACACACCGGGAACCCTTACTTCAACAACCCGACTCTGCGGAATTTCGAGCCGCGAATGGGCTTAGCCTGGGACCCTTTTCACAAAGGAAAAACCGCGGTTCGGAGTGGCTTTGGCTTCTATGATGTGCTTCCGCTGCCCTATGAATTTGACATCCTCTCTTCCGCCTCGGCTCCGTTTGCAGCCAATGTCGCGGCAGTAAATCCTGGACCGTTGCCGACCTCGGCGAGTACGGTGCTGGGGACTTATTCTCCCGGAAGCCTGGCGAACCAGCGAGTAAGCTACATCCAGCCGAATCCGGCGCGCAGCTATGTTATGCAATGGAATCTCAATTTGCAGCAGGAATTCACTCCCAGCGTGATTGGTACGATCGCCTATGTCGGCTCCCGCGGCGTGCATCTGCCCTTTCGTACGGACGATTCCAATATCGTGATTCCTACATTGACCTCGGCGGGATATGTCTGGCCGAGGCCGGTGGGCAGTGGAACGCTGCTCAATCCGAATTTGGGACAGGAAGACCGGCTGGTGACCCAGGGAGATTCCTACTACGACGCGTTACAGACAGGCTTGAAGGTGAAGGCGTATCACGGACTGCAACTGCAATCTTCTTTCACCTGGGGCAAGACGATCGATGATGGTTCTTCGACGATTGCGGGCGATCAATTTTCCAACTCCCCATCGAGCCTGCCGCTTTGGTTCGACCCGAAAACCAGGCGAGCCCAGGCGGACTTCAACCTCGGGAAAAACCTCATGATCAGCGGCGACTGGCAGGTTCCCCATTCCGATTCACTTACCGGCCCCGCCGGTTGGGCGTTGCGAGGATGGGAGCTCGGCGGAATCTTCGAAGCTAGCACGGGCGCACCGTTCACGGTTGTGACGGGCGGCGATCCGTTGGGGATGAACAGCACCGACCCCTGGGATTACCCGAGCCGCGTAAATGCGGCGGGGTGCGGGAACCCGATCAATGTGGGCAACCCCAATGCATACGTCAAGTCACAATGCTTCTCTTTTGCAACGGCACCATCGCCGGCATACTACAGTCAATATTGCGACCCGAGTCAACCGTATCCTACTTGCATTAACCTGCTGGGAAACTCGGGGCGCAACCCATTGAACGGTCCTGGACTGATCAATACGGATTTTTCTATTTTCAAGAACAACTCGTTCAAATGGATCTCCGAAACTGTGAATGTTCAATTTCGCGCAGAGTTTTTCAACATATTTAACCGCGTGAACTTTGCACCGCCGCTGGATCACTTCGCTATTACCGATCCGGCATTTGGCACCATCGACCGCACTCAGACTTCCTCGCGGCAAATTCAGTTCGGCTTGAAAATCCTTTGGTAGAGGTCTAACAAACATCCAGAACTAAGAAAGAAGCGAATCGAGAAGATGAAAACTACACTAAGAAAGTCTTCGTTCCCCCTCTATCTGCTGCTGGCGATGCTGACGTTCACCAACACCAGTGTTTTCGGACAGGCCACGAACGGCGCCGGAGTCGGCAAACCCGTGGTTTCGGTTTCTTACTACAAGCTGCCGCCGGGCCGCCAGGACGAGTGGCTCGCCCTTTATAAGAAATGGCACTACCCGATCATGCAGTATCAGAAAGACCACGGCCAGGTCATCAGCGAAACGGTGTATACGCGGGCGGAGCATCACATCAGCCCGTCGTGGGACATCGCCATCATGATCATCGCACCGCCTGCGGAAAAGAGGCCGAAGGCGGAGAAGACGCGGGGTGAGTTGATTCGCAGCCTTTTTCCTGATCTGGATGAATACGTGAAGGGAGAGCGGGCCCGCTGGGCGCTCACCTTGGAACACTGGGACGAACAGTGGATCGAGGTCGATATTGAGAAGAACCCGTCGCTTTATTATCCAGCTCCCTAAAACTCGTCATCGTTACTTGTTTCAGAGCGTCACCATCCAATAGCGACGCTCTGTTGCCTCACGAGGTCGCGGAGATCACACATCCAATCAATAAAGGAAGACCCTTGAACAAATTCCTTCCGGCCATTGCCTTTTTGTTTCTGTTTACGTTGGCGTCAGCTCAAAGTCCGTCTCCATTGACGCTCATTCGAACCATCGAGATGCCCGAGGTTCCCATCGGGCCATACACCGATCATCTTGCTGTCGATATCAAAGGGAATCGTCTTTTCGCCACGCCGCAGGCGCGCAAGAGTGTACAGGTGTTCGATCTCACCAGCGGTAAACTTCTGCAAAATATCTCGGGATTTGAAAATCCCCACTCGGTACTGTACCGCTCCGATCTCGACCGGATTTATGTAACCGACGGGGGCGCGGGGCAACTCAAGATCTTCAGTGGCCGCGACTACCGCCTGATCCAATCGGTCAAGTTGCTGCCAGATGCGGATTCCATCGGATATGACCCGGCGACAAAGTTTGTTTATGTAACGAATGGGGGAGAGGGCGCAAAGCTAGACTACTCGCTGCTAAGCGCCATAGACACAGAAGACGGCAAGCTGGTGGGCGAAGTCAAGGTTCCTGCCGGAAGTCTGGAAGCCATGGCATTGGAGGCTGCAAGCCCAAGAGTTTATATCGATGTGACCGACAAGAATGAAATCGCAGTAATTGACCGCCATAACTTCACCGTGCTCGCAACCTGGCCGGTCACCAAAGGGAATAGGAACATAGCGATGGCCTTGGACGAATCCCACCATCGTCTCTTCGTAGGCTGCCGTAACACCGAAAGCAGCGGCGTGATCGTAGTTTTCGATACTCTTACAGGTAAGGAGCTGCAGGCGATGCCCATCGCTGGTTGGGTAGACTACCTCGCCTACGACCCCGCCGGCAGACGCCTCTACGCCACTTGCGGCCAAGGGCCGGAAGGAAACGGATGGGCTTATGTGTACCAGCAAGTTGCCGGGGATTCCTATCATTTGCTAGGCAAATTGGCCACCGCGCCCAAAGGAAAGACAGGACTCTTTGTTCCGGAACTAGAACTGCTTTTTGTATCGATTCCGCACTTCGCAAACACTCCGGCGGAAGTTTTGGTTTTTCAGAACGGCAACAAGCTTGCAGCCGACTAGCCGAGGCATGATCTAGGTTGAAGCTGTCATGATCGCCTGAGAGAAACACTAATGCTTCCGGAGGAAACGCCGGATGTGTGCCCTAGGTGCCGTAGCGAACATGCTACCTGTGGATGAATTCTCAGAGATGCGGGAGCAATCAAGGATCGCGTCAGTTTTTCCTCTTCCGGTCCAGAAACGGGCTTCGAGGAAGTGATTTGAACCGAGAAGTCGGCCTGTCGGAAGATTTGCTAACGACTGCAGGTGGATCATGGGCAAACTGCAGACAATCCGACGCGATAGCGCAGCTGTTCCGGTCTCATGAGTCTTTGACCCTGGCCTTCTGTTTGGCCACCAAGCGCCTTCTTCGCAGAGAGCTCGGGGTGTTATCCTGGTCCAGTCTTTTGGGGTCTAGACTAATGCTCTTCTCCCCACAAGATCCAATCCACGCTCTTGTGAAATTGATCGGAGAGCAGAATCAATGTCTCTAATTTTCCGCCATCGCTGAATTTTCGCGAGATGGCTTTCGAGCTTTACACCGCTTAAGCCATCTAAAGCAGTGATTTTGTGAACTATTAGCCATTGACGAAATCATGTGCCTAGTGGCTTTTCCATGGCCCGGGATCTACCGAGCACCCTTCCCTATCTGTCTACGCTGGAGATCATCCTCATTGCGCCATCGGATAATCGCCGCCGTTTCCGGGCGTTTCGCATTTCGCCACCGCAATCGTGCACATCGAAAAGTGGCTACTGTCACCTTCTCGACTGTGTGGTGCCCAAAATCACTTTCCCGGGGGAGGCTCTTCACTGAGCCGACTACACCTAGGTGCCAGGTTTGGTCAGCTCCAAAATCAACTTTCGGTCATGGGGAATCGATAGCGTTTCGTCTTTCGGTCGACTTCAAGCTCTTCTGCTTTTGCCATTCTTGCCATAGTGTTGTGAATGACTGCTGCCGCGTTCCCGAATCGCCCGAGGTCAAACCCCTCCTCTGTCAGGCGCGTCTTAACTTCGGCAGCGGTCATGGGCTGGCACCCTGCGCGGGTTACTCTTGGTTCCGAAGTCGTTTGCTCTTCTCGAGGGGATAGGCCATAGTCCCGTTTGGCCCTTTTTCCACGTTGATTTCTTCCTGCTGTTGCAGCCGCCTCAGTGTGTTGTGAATCATGCTGAGGCCGCTCGCGTACGCGTTAATGTTCAAGCCTTGCTCATTGAGCCGGTCCCGGAGTTCCACAGTCGAAAGCGGACCGTGATTACGCAGCAATTCGCAGATCGCATCGGTTATGCCAGACTCGGCGGAAGGCCTCAGCGTCCCACCGGCCGGTTCCCTCCTGGCGTCGTATCCCGGCGTGTTCTCTACCAGTTGAGATAGAGCGTGGATACTCTTCCTGAGTTTGATCACCCGCGAGTCGATGGAAGCTTGCTTCTTTAGAAGTCTCGCCATCTCTTCCCGAGCGGCCTCGAGAGCTCTCGAGTAGTCGCTCTTCTTCTTTGGCATACATGAACTATTACACGAAATATTACTTAGCGTAACAAGAGGTAATCAAGGTGGTGAATACCACCCCAGGCAACTGTAGGGGTTTGATTGGTTGCTCGTGCTTCAGACGCACGTCCGCAGCGGCCTTCGATGGTGACATCCGAAGAACAGGCCGAGGAGCTGGTCGAGTTTTAGCTGTCTCTTTATTGGGGAGACTGCGGATCCAGGTCTAGGCAGTTTGGTCGCAGCGAGATTATCTTCGAAGCGCATTTAACTTGTCGAGCACACGCTTCAACTCTTCAAGCTTCTGTCCAGCCTCTCCGAGCTTCCCTTCTGCTGTCAGGCGCTGGTAGTCGGCAAGATCTTTCGCGGCCTCCGCGATGAGGGCGTTAAGATTCGCTGTAGGCTGGGGCGACGCGGCGGAGGCCTGTGCCCTTCCCTCCGGCTCCGCCGGGACTGCCGGAGCGCTCGTTGATGGGGCACTCAGCGACGAAACCGCTCCGCCAAAAAGTGCCGCCATCGCCGACTCGAAGGTTGGGCCATAAGCCAGCCGATCTTGCAGCGCGAGCACGACCAGGCGCAACTCCGGCATCGGACTTCGCTCCGCCTGCAAGTAAATAGGCTCCGCATATAACAGCGCCCGTCCCGACGGAATCACTAACAGGGCACCGCGCCTCA
>JBAUVZ010000016.1:0-21519 GCA_049583505.1 Candidatus Sulfotelmatobacter sp. | reverse complement strand
GCTTACGTGATTGTGTCATTCCGTACCCAGACGGTTAACTTTGTGGCGCAAAACATTGTGAACGCTTAAGGTCAAAAGTGATAAATGTTAGAAAGACACTGGGGGGGATGTCGTGGTTTTAGTCGCTGTCCGCGTAGTACTGTGAAACGTCGTCCGAAGCCGAAGGTTAAACCGTTAGGGTGCAGCACCATGCCGGAGCGTAGATTTGCCGTTGACTCTTTTGATCTGTCTGAGCTCGAAGTGGGTGACTATCGCAATCTGTTAGATCTGGCACAGCTCGCGGTCGGCCAACCGACAACAGATACTCTCTTCCCCGCCCTAGCACTCCACTTGCGACAATCCTTGAATTTTGAATTTGTCACGTTGGGTCTTTATGACTTAAACACGGAGAGCATCCTGCTCGATACTTGGAAGGCGGGCGGCGCGCAGAAAAGACGTGAATCCATTGCTGTGCACACTTGTGCAAGCGGATGGGCGTGGAGGAGTCAACGATCCGTACTCATCCAAGACATGGACACGGAAACCAATTTGCCCGTTTTCCTAGAGTCGCTTCGCCAACTCGGGGTTCGTACTTATTATGTCCTTCCCTTGACCACAAGTCGTCACAAGCTGGGAGCAATAGGCTTTGGCAGCTCGCATGTCATTCCGAAGACGAATGCGAAACTTGAGTTGTTGCGCCGTACGGCTGCAATGATCGCTCAATTCCTGGACACCACTCTTTCATCTGATGGGCTTACCGCGCAGGCAGAATGTGTCCAAGCCACCTCCGTCGTAGCGCCAGGGCCCGAACAGACTTCCCAGGATTTCGATCTGGGCGACGAGGCAAGCCGGGACGAGGCGTTCCAAGAAATCGTGGGGAATAGCGCTGCTCTGCAGGAACTGCTAACACAGGTGAAAACGGTGGCTGCCACGGACGCGACGGTGCTGTTGCAGGGAGAGACAGGTACTGGTAAGGAATTAGTCGCACGTGCTATTCATCAACTCAGCCCACGAGCCGGCCGCAAGTTTATCAACGTCAACTGCACTGCGATTCCGACAGAGTTATTGGAGAGTGAGCTGTTCGGACACGAAAAGGGGGCTTTCACCGGGGCGATCAACAGGCGCATCGGTCGATTGGAACTCGCTGACCGAGGGACTTTGCTATTGGATGAGGTGGGGGATCTTCCGAGTGTAGTTCAGCCGAAGCTACTACGGGTACTGCAGGAACAGGAATTCGAAAGGCTCGGCAGTAACCGGACTATAAAAATCGATGTGCGGCTGATCGCTGCCACAAATCAGGACTTGCATCGGAGTATCGCGGAAGGTCGCTTCCGCGAGGACCTATTCTATAGACTCAATGTCTTTCCGATTTACATTCCTCCTCTACGGGAGAGAAAAAGTGACATTCGTGCCCTTGTAAGTTACTTTGTGTCCAGATACGCACGAGAAGCGAACAAGTCGATTGCGACCGTCCCTGCCGAAGCAATGGATGCTCTTCAAAATTGGAGCTGGCCGGGGAACATCAGGGAATTGCAAAACCTAGTTCGGCGATGCGTGATTTTGACGAACTCACCAGTCCTGAGGGTTCCCCTCGGCGAACTAAAAAGGGACACAAAGACAGCTTCTGGCAAGATGTCCCCAGAGGTCGAACGAGAACTCATTCTTGACGCTCTGAAAGAGGCGGGCGGAGTAATAGGTGGCGCATCGGGTGCAGCTAATAGACTGAGAATGAAACGCACGACCCTCTACTCGAAAATGAAAAAGCTGAACATTAGTCCCGTTGGGTTTCAGGGCTAGTTGCCACTGTGCGTGCCGATGTCTGGCCTTCATATATTCGTAAACTTGTAGTGTTCACTTCGACAAAGGGCTAGACCGTGTCGAAAGTGTCGAGTCCACTGACGCGGTAGACGTTCATCCGACGCCACTGGGCGGGCAAACGACAAAGTTGAATCCGTAGTTTCTATAACTTACAAACTGACATCAAACGGAGGATGATCTGCAGAGATCCCTTTTAGGCATGGAGTGCGGGATTAGCCACGCCGGAAGAGCCGAGGCCTCATTCGCCGAAGCGATATTTTGATGCCGAGAGATCGGCTCGACCCCATTGTCGCTAGGCTCCGTTTCGGTCATCGGTCAAAGTGAAACCGTCAGCGGCCGGCGTGGTTTTGTCCTGCACCCGGAAGAATCCGAGGTCTATGGGCCTGCAGCGGCAATTTCCGGGAGGACTATGATAGCCGCGTGTACTAGCCCAGCTCGCAACGTACCTTTCCGCTATTTTCGTATTGGGCAGATATTCATCGTTGAGGCAAACGATGTGGGCCCAGATCCGAGAACCGATCCCCCAAAACCCAGAATCGAGTTCTTTTGGTTGTGTGGAGATTGCGCCCCGACCATGCATTTGATGCGAACGACGGACGAAAGCAGTCACTATCTGCCAACTTCCCCGACCTGCTGATCCGCCTGTGGCTCTTATCGCCTCTGCCCGTGAAGTGATGCCCTGGCTTTAAGCACCGAAGCTTTAGCGGATCTCAACTTAGCTGGGACCGGATGTGTCGAATCGTCTGTCTCGTGACAGTGTTGACAGTCTGCCACTGAGATTTCGAGGCCGTGTTTTCTATGATTTAGTTATTACTCGGAGATGGACCGGTACGTGCAATGCCTGACAGCAACAAACGCGAAGTGGGGCAACGGTGGACTCATGGACATTCTTTAACGCGAACTGTCGGGGGCGGGTCAGTTGGTCCGAGCCACACCCTTTGTTAGCGGTTGTGCCCGGGTCGTCCCCATTAATGGACGAAGAAGACCGAACAAGAGTACCAAGTGTTGGTTTTTCCGCAGCGAAACGAGGTCCATGATGGAACGGAAAGAAAGCCTAGAACAGGCGACGGGGACTGCAAAGGCCTACCTCGATTGGCATGTACAGCAGGACCTTGATAGCCGTCAGCGCCTACGACCACGTCACCACGCCCTTCAGCGTGGACGAAGGGAAGCAACTGGGGCAAGTTGCCAGCTATTTGAAGCTGAAGTCGGGGAACTGTCTGCTGCGGGAGAAGGTGGGTCTAAACAAGGACCCGACGGCGTCCGTCGAGCTTTCGAAATGCAGAAGCTCAACCGCATCATCGCAAGAGCAGCTAACAGCACGCACCCGGTTCTGATCCTGGGCGAAAGTGGTACTGGCAAGGGGACGGTCGCGCGCGCCATCCACTATTCCGGTCCTTTCCGCGACAAGCCCTTTATTCCGATCGATTGCGGATCACTGGTGCCCGCTCTGATCGAGTGTGCGCTTTTCGGCTACGTCAAAGGTGCCTTCACCGGCGCCGACCAATCCCAGGAGGGCCTGACGGCCATCGCCGAAGGCGGAACCGTGTTCCTCGATGAAGTCGGTGAACTTCCCGCCGATCTGCAAGCCAAGCTGTTGCGTGCCATCCAGGAAAAGGAAATTCGCACGGTCGGCAGCACCCGGCGTGCCCCCATCAACGTTCGCATCCTCGCGGCGACCAACCGTGATTTGGAGCAAGCCGTGATGCAGGGCACCTTCCGGCGCGACCTCTACATCCATCTCAACTTACTCAGCCTTCGCATTCCCCCCCTGCGCGAGCGGCGGCAGGACATTCCTCCACTCATTGCGCATTTCCTGGAACGCATTGTGCGCGATTCCGGACAGGGGAAAATCTTCAGCGCAGAAGCGCTTAAGGCCATGATGGTCTATGAGTGGCCCGGCAACGTGCGCGAACTGGAGAACTGCGTGGAGCGCACCTGCGCCTTTACCAGCGGTTCCCTGATCCACACCACAGATTTGCCACCGGAGATTGCGAATTGCCCAAGCCCGGAAGCCTCGAACGGAGATGGCCACGCTTGCAAGATCATTCGGATTGCAGAGATCGAGAAGCAGACTATCCTGAGTGCCGTCGCTGAACTCAAGGGCGACAAGCTGCGAGCGGCCAGACTATTGGGTATCGGAAAAACGACGCTTTACCGTAAGCTCAAGCACTATGTATCGCAGTCCTGACCGCGGTGGTCTCACCACACTGCACCGTAGATATATTCGGAACACAGGACTGCCATAGCGAAGCTGGACCCGGCCTTCGAAGGAGAGAGCGCTTTAAGTGACCTGCCCCCCTAGTCCAGCCTGCAACGTACCTTTCTGCTATTTTCGCGGCGGAAAGATCTTCACATTTGAGGGAAAGGCTGTGTGGCCGAACCGCCTTTGCCAGTGAAGTGACGAACCCTGGCTTAAAGCACCGAAGGTTTAGTGGGACCTCAACTTAGTTGGGACCCGAAGTGTCGAATCGTCTGTCTCTGACAGTGTTGACACTCCGCCACTGAGATCCCGAGGCAGTGTTTTCTGTGACCTAGTTACTACTCGGAGATGGACCGGTACATGCAACGCCTAACGGAAACAAAATGCGAAGTGGAGCAACGGTGGACCGGTGACGTTCTTTAACGCGAAATCGCCGCAGGCGGGTCAGTGGATCCAGGCGCCCCCCCATAGCGTTCAAGAAGCGCTGTCGCACACGCTTGCCCTCCCCCTTGGGAGCGCTTCGAGGGTCTGGTGGTCTGCTGGAACCTCTTTGGTGATGCAGATCACCAGACGGTGGAAGAGGCGTTTCGACGAAGCACTAGGCAGAGCTACGCCATATATCGAAAAACTATTAGGAAGAAGGAGACATCTCTATATTTGCTCGCGTTGTGGAATGCCAATCGAAAGTTGGCCGAAGGAAGCAAGTCAACAGCAAATTGAAGAACGACGTACTACCGATTCTGCAAGAGCGGCCGGGCGTTGTCGACTTTTACGCTTCCCGACAAGAACCTCGAGTGGGTAACTGCGAAAGCCCCGGCACGGATCAGTAGAGACGAAGCCGTGCTCGAAAGCTTATCCGCGGCATGGCACGGCCGCGGATGGAGGGGACAACCTGAGCCAGTAACCGACCTTCCTTCAGTTTAGCACCTGCAAAATCATCTTAAAGAGGTACCAATCAAGCGACGACCTAAAGACCACATTACAAGAGATCGCGATATACAGATCCAAAAACGTGACACGATAACACGAGGGCAAGCCAATGGTTGAGCACAAGCTGGGGCACAAGGATGGGAGCAAGATCCCGGTAGGGATCAGCCTGGCCCCTGCGGCGGTGCAGGAGGGTAGGCTGACTTCCCGTGCCATTCACGATATTACGGTAGGCAATCGAGCCGACGAAGCGCTGCAAGCTTCCGAAGTTCGTTACCGACGGCTGTTTGAAGCTGCCCAAGACGGCATATTGATCCTCGATTTTGCGACCGGGCAAGTGGTGGATGTGAACCCGTTCCTGACCAAGCTGTTGGGATATTCGCATGCCGAGTTAGTGGGGAAGGATCTCTGGGAAATCGGTCCTGTTAAGGACATTTCCGCCAGCCGTTTAAGTTTCGCTGATTTACAAACCAAGGGCGTTATCCGTTACGACGATTTGCCCCTCGAAACCAGAGACGGTCGCCGCATTGCGGTAGAGTTTGTCAGTAATGTTTATACAGTGGGCGGGACCCGGGTGGTCCAGTGCAACATCCGCGACATCACCCGGCGCAAACATGCCGAGGAGGCACTACGCAAATCGGAAGAGCAATTACAACAGGCAAGCAAACTGGAAGCCCTCGGCCGGCTGGCTGGTGGAGTAGCCCACGACTTCAACAACCTTTTGAATGTGATTCTGGGAAGTTCGGAACTCTTGCTAGATGATCTTAGTGCCAATGACCCGCGAAGAAGATATGTCAAGTCTATCACCGCCGCGTCTAAGCGGGCCGCAAGTTTGACAAAACAACTCCTCACCTTCAGTCGCAAGCAGGTGTCTTCGCCACTGGTGTTTGATCTCAATTCGATCGTGAGAGAAACTGGCCGCATGCTCCCTCGAGTAATCGGAGAACACATCGAGATTGGTATTGTTCTCCCGGCGGAGCAGGCCCCGGTTCTCGCCGACCCTACCCAGATCCAGCAGGTTCTGATGAACCTCGCGGCGAACGCTCGTGACACCATGCCCGAAGGAGGGAAGCTAACCATCGAGGTCGCCAATTGTGAAATGAAACAGGGTGGTGGCGAACCGGCTGACGTTGCTCCGGGACATTACATTACCCTGACTGTGAGTGACACGGGGGCGGGTATGCCGCCAGAGATCCAGAGTCGTGCTTTCGATCCGTTTTTCACCACGAAGGAACTAGGAAAAGGCACGGGTCTGGGTTTGTCCACAGTTTATGGAATCGTAAAGGAGAGCGGTGGGAGCATTTTGTTAAACAGCGAGCAGGGCAAAGGTACGACATTCAGGATTTATCTGCCGAGGGCGAAGGAGGAAATCATAGAGCGGGCCGCCGCATCGAGAGTCCCTGACGAATCGCTGCGGGGCTCGGAAACCATCCTTCTAGTAGAGGACCAGAGCGAACTACGTATCCTTACTCATAAGTTTTTGCAAGCGCTGGGGTATAGAGTGCTGGTTGCAGGTCTTCCAGAAGAGGCCATTCAACTTGCGCAGCAGTTCACGGGGAGGATTGACTTGCTGTTAACGGACGTGGTGATGCCAGGGATGAACGGTCGAGAGTTAGCACGGCAGCTGCGACTGCTTTACACCAACATACGAGTTCTCTGCGTGTCCGGCTTTGCAGACCAGACTCTTGAGCAGGACGTCCTCGATACGAACGATGCTTTCCTGGCGAAGCCGTTTCTTCTCCGAGAGCTAGCGACGAAAATTCGAGAGCTCTTCCACGAACCGAAGTGTTGTACACCTCCCGAGGATACAACTGAGTAATGCTGCCATCGTCCGTTATTTGAGTTGGCGCTGTATGTCGACGCGCAGTTGATACAGACGATGGATAGCTACATGAACAAAATGCGGAAGGCAGAGGCAGCATAGCTGGCATGAAGAACAAAGTACCATTTACCGATCCCTCGCCCGATCCGGACCAGCCCCCTAATGAACCGAGGAAGTCTGAACCTCTAACCGCCAGGCCCAAGGCTACGTTCCAGTGGCCGCCAGATTGTCTGTGGCCTTTCATAGATCGCGGATGGGACAGCGAGACATAATGGTCGATGAAATAGAAACCACGAAAAACCGCTGCCCGAGGCGTGGCGGCGCCAGAAACTCTCCCAGAAACGGGCCTCCGGAAAACGCCACGATGTCGCCCCGGAAACCTGAAAGGTCGACTCAGGCGTGCGGCACGCTCGGCTTTAGTCTGACCACGTTGATAATCCTCGTCTTGAACACGCCTCCAAAGCACCCGTGAGGGCTGGTGCCGTCGCTAAACGGTACCCGCTGTGAGTTCCAGGGCAAGACAATATTCCCAAAAACGGACGAACACGCACTGCATACACTCAACACAAACCGCAGCCAAATCGCATACGTAAGTCATGTGCAATCTTTGGTTTGCAGCACGGTTTCTAAGTGCAAAAAGCGTTCGGCACTGAACGTGCAGTGTCTGCGCTTGCCAAGCTCGCCCAAGAACACCCTCTCCCCGGCTTGACGTACGACCACGAATCACGCGTTTGTCGACTGTAACAACTTGTCGACTGTAACAACTTGTCGTGACCGGAAACCGACATATCTGGTCTCGTCTAAGGCGAGACACCTGAACTCGAGGGAGCAGAAATGCGATCCAGAAATCTTGCATGGATGGTCTTTTCGTTGACATCGGTAGTGTCTTCGGTGCAGCAGTCCTCCGCACAGGTGACGCCTCATAGTTCCGTGGCACAGGATCTAGGGATTTATGGGAGATACGCCGCCCTGCCGCTGACCTTTGAGGCGAACCAGGGTCAGACTAGTTCTCAAGTTAAGTTTCTCTCCCGGGGCAAGGGATACACGGCTTTTCTGACCGCGGGTGGGATAGTGCTTTCTTTGCGCCCGAACCAACCGGCTCCAGTCCAACAGACAGGCAACCTTGCCGCTCCGAACCAATCCCAGCAGCCTCTGAACACCACACTGCAATTCAAGCTACTGGGAGCAGCTCAGAATCCGGCCGTTATTGGTGAAAATCTACAGCCCGGGAGGGTGAATTACTTCATCGGCAGAGATCCCTCGAAATGGCACGCGAACGTGCCGACCTATGCCAGCGTCCGCTACAAAAATGTGTACCCGGGAATTGATCTCGTCTATTACGGAAACCATCGGCAATTGGAGTACGACTTTGCAATCTCGCCAGGCGCGGACCCTGGCCGGATCAAATTCGAAATCACGGGCGCCAGTCAGATCGCGCTGGACGCGGAAGGCAACCTGGTTGTGCAGACCGTCGGCGGGGAGCTCCATTTCCAGAGTCCCACGGTCTATCAGGAATCCCGGGGCTTGCGTGTACCGATTTCTGGCACTTATGTCGTGAACGATCCGACGCATATCGCATTCCAGGTTGCGCAGTACGATTCAAGCAAACCGCTTGTTATCGACCCTGTGCTCGTGTACTCGACTTTCCTAGGCGGAAGTGGCGACAACCAAGCCACCGGCATCGCCGTGGATGGCACAGGCAGTGTCTATGTTTCTGGGTACACAGATTCGACCGATTTCCCGCTGGCAACTCTAGGATCACTCCCAGCCGGAGCGACTCATGTCTTTGTGGCGAAACTCGATTCAACCGGATCGAATCTTGTGTATGCCGACTATGTCGGGGGCAACGGCCAGGATTACGGCTACGCGATCGTGCTGGACAGCGCTAACGAGATGTATGTAACTGGCAGCACAAATTCGAGCGATTTTCCTACGGTGAATCCGTATCAGGGCACCTATCCAGGATCCTTCAATGCCTTTCTGACGAAGATCTCAGCAGACGGTTCCTCCTTGTTGTACTCAACCTACCTCGGAGGAAATGGTAGTGACATACCTTCCAGCGCTGCCATTGATGGTTCGGGTGATGTGTTTGTCGCAGGGAATACTACGTCCAGCAATTTTCCCATGGCGAATGCCTATCAGGCTTCGGTATCTCCAAACCAAGGGGGGCTATCAGGGAACAACGGGTTCCTGACAAAATTCAGCCCGGATGGATCATACTTGGTCTACTCCACCTATCTGAGTGGCAATTCCAATGTTCCTTTAAACTGTGGTGCTCCCTGCTGGCCTGCGCCCTACAGCGCAATCAGCGGAATCGCGGTGGACACCAACGGCAATGCCTATGCCGCCGGTATCACCAACACGTACAATTTTCCAACTACGCCGGCCGCGTACCTAACGACAGACTCGACGCAACAGAATGCCATGGTCGGATTTGTGAGCAAATTCAGCGGTTCGGGAGCTCTCGATTACTCCACATACTTCTATGAGTCCAGCGGCACCGTGATTGATGCCATCGCAGTAGATAGCTCAGGTTCGGCGTATGTTACCGGCGCCGCTTCCAGTGATGGGACCTTTCCAATTACGTCAACCAGCATCTGCGACCCCAGCGTTGACGGATCGGGATGCGGCTACGCCTTCGTGACCAAGTTCGATCCGGCAGCTTCGACGTTGCTCTACTCGACTTTTCTAGGCCCTAACAACTATGCCACCCCGCAAGCGATTGCGCTGGATGCAAACAACGATGCTTACGTGGCGGCGGCTACGTCGAGCAATTCGTTTGGCATCGTCAATGGCATCGAGCCTTACCCGAACGGAAGTGACATTTTGTTGGTGGAGATTGACCCATTGGCGAGTACGGAACTGTTTGCTACATACCTGGGTGGGAGCACAGATAACTCTCCCGCTGGCATCGCTCTCGATTCCAACGGCAACCTCTACCTTGCCGGTTCCACCGATTCAACCGACTTCCCAGTTACGCAAAGGGCTTTCCAGACTATGCTCGGCGGCAGCACGGACCCATCCCCGCTGAGGATCGGAGCGAGACCAGCAAGTTCCGGCGGAGTCAACCCCACCAACGCCTTCCTGCTGAAGATCGGATCGAACCCAGCACCATCCGTGTCCTTGAGTCCGGCTTCTCGGCAGTACGCTGTGCAGGCTGTGGGCTCAACCAGCCCGGCGCAGACTGTTCTGCTGCGAAACATGGGGAGTTCGGCGCTGGCGATTTCATCGATCACTACCAGCGGAGACTTTGCGGAGACGGACGACTGCGGAAGCAGCGTGCCTGCCTCTGGCAACTGCACGTTTTCCGTGACCTTTACCCCCGCCGCACCGGGTTCCCGCAGCGGGTCGGTCGCAATTCAGGATGACGCGGCGGGATCGCCCCATCTCATCAACCTGACCGCCACCGGTTCTGGCCCGCTCGCCACGATCACTCCCGCGAACTTGACTTTTCCTAGCCAGCAGGTCGGGAGCTCCAGCGCGGCACGAACCGCAACCCTCACCAACAGCGGGAACGCTGCCTTGAGCATCAGCAGCCTTCCGGTTACCGGCGACTATTCGCAGACCAACAACTGTCCTACTACGTTGGCGCCAGGCTCCAGTTGCACATTCAACATTACGTTCACCCCGATCGCAGCCGGCGCCCGAACAGGGACATTGACGATCATCGACAACGCTCAGGGCAACCGTCAAACTGTGAACCTCACCGGGAGCGGATCAGATTTCAGCCTGGCTAGTTCTCCAAGTAGCGACACCATCAAAGCTGGCTCCGCAGCCAGTTACAACCTGACGGTTTCACCAGTTGGCGGATCATTCGCGTATGCCGTCAAACTGACCTGCAGCGGGCTGCCCGTGCAAACGTCCTGCAGCCTGTCGCCCAATGCCGTAACTCCGGGCGCAAGCACGGCGATCTCCAAGTTGTCAATTACGACGACAGCATCCGTAGCTCAGGCAGCTCCGCTTCGTCCGTCACGAAGTGCGCAGATTTACGCGGTTTGGATCCAGCTGCAAGGGATTTGCTTATTTGGAATGATGCTGGCCGCGCCCAAGGGCCCGACCAGAAAATTACGTGCGCTTGCACTGCTGGCTCTTTTGGCTGTGGCTCTGATCTCTATGACTGGATGCGCCGGTGGAACCGGTATTGCCCCGATCCCCCAGGCTGGAACGACGCCCGGAACCTACACCATCACGGTCACAGGTGCTTCGGGTAATCTGCAGCACTCGCTACCTGTGACTCTCAGCGTTCAGTGAAATCTTGTTCAGTGAAATCGGAGGAAGCGTGATTCGCTAGTTGCACGCGATCATGTTTTGCGTCACGCCTTGCAGACTAATGGCCGAGTTCGCGAATAAAGGCAGACTCCAGAACCGGCTGTGGTGTTTACGCAGGTAGTAAGCCGCGAAGATGGACCCGGCGCTTTTTACGGATGCGACTGCATATGCGCGCCCCACCGTCGGATGAGTTCCATATAAGTAAGCAGACTCAACTTCCACATTGCAGACGCCCTGTTTGTGGGCCAGCCAATTTTGCCGAGCAAAAAGCGTGGTATAAGAATCGGCGAAAGCGCTGCTCGTAGAGATAAGGGCCAGGCTGACGAATGTTTTATCGATGGGGTTAGCTTCTACCATCTTCGGCGCTGGAGCCGGCACCGTGGTCTGGATCATGGCCGCGTTTATCCGGATGACGCTGCTGGGAGCCTCAGGAAGTTCGGCCGCCGACGAGACTGCAGCCAGCGTTATCACGGCAAATGCGGTGAAGAGGATCGACTTCATGAGTGTTACCCCCTTGAGTGGCCCCGGTCCGAGGTGCATGTCCGCTAGCAAGTTGTTGTATGTCCGGTTGGCCATGTCCTGAAGTTACGCCCAGGCCCTATCTCCCACAATCGCAAGACGGTAATGGACCGTAATAGAAGGTAGTAACGTTAGGTAACCCCCCGTTCGTGCCATTGGCCTCTGCTGCAAGTGGCTCCGACAATTCCGCAAAGAGTGCCGATTCTGCGGCGTGGAGCCTGTCCTGGCGGATTTCTTTGCAGGCAACATCCCATCATGCGTCAGGTTTCAGATGGAGCTGTCGAAGCGCCTGCGCTAACACCCCCCACTTTCTTGTAACCCCCGATTCAACAGTGGCTCCGATCTAGTATTTTCGAGGTAACGCCACCATCAGGCGATGAATGTTTGCTTGGGGGTTGGTAGTCTGAGAGTGGAGGTGGTCCAATGACAACAGCAGAGAAGTGGGCTGCAAAATTTGCACGGGTATCTGAAACAGCACCAGCGTGCCCACCTGAGGAAGCCGCCGTAATGATGGCCGCAGGTTGGGTCAACCCTTATGATGAGTTGTTTGAAGGAATGTACGATGAAGCACACACCATTGACAATGATCAGTTCGACGAACGCATTAACTACTATTACTTTAAGGATGCCTCGCGGTTGTGCATGGTTGTTGGTCTGCAAGGTCAGATGACGATCGTTTGTGAGGTGGGTGAAAAGTTCACAGCCGCGCACGCCTAAGGGGTCCGGCGATGCCCGCAAGCAAAAGATCAACCGGGACAGGGTTCAAGCAGCACTCAACACCCTCTGCCCAAAATGCGGTTACGGCTGTACGACTTGCGTCACACCGTCGCAACGCTCGCGCTTAAAGCCGGGGTTCCACCCAGAGTCGTTGCTGAGCAGCTGGGGCATGCCAGCGCGGCATTCACACTAGATTTCAATTCGCACTTGTTACCGCACATGCAGGAACAAGCTGCGATGAAAGTGGAAGAGATCCTTATCCGATGGGGTATGGTGCAGCAATCCAGTGTGTCCAGCGACAAGCGACCTCGTAGACGAGAACACGATCCCAGAAAGTCTCAATGAGTGTAATCGCCCGGTTACATCAGTTATCTATCGGCAAGCGCGGAAAGATCGAAGAATGTTGCAATGAGAGTACGAGTTGCGTGCCGCCACTTCGCATCATCCGTGCGACGGCACGGTGCAGATTGCTACTTCGAAGATCTGCTAGTCGAAAGAAAAGGAGATACGGAATGAACACGTCCAGAGAAGCTTCGTCCGTGTTTCCGAGGACTCAGAAAGAGAGATCGACGGATCAAAGTCTGGAATCCGGGCTAGCCGATCCGTTCCTAATCGTTACCGCAGCGTCGGTTGAGCTTGAGCCTGCGCCAATTCCGCCTGATTGGGTCGTGAGCGGGTCACCCGTGGCACGCTGCAAGAAAATGGTGCGAAGCCACGACCGTACCTCGCATATCGTGATCTGGGATTGCACGCCAGGCAGCTTCAAATGGCACTACGGGATGGACGAGGCTATTGTCCTAATCTCCGGAGAGTTCTTCATGATAAACGAGAAGGGTGAAGAGCGCCGCTTTGGGCCCGGCGATCTGGGATTCTTCCCGGCTGGGGCTTCGTGTACATGGCGGATCACAGAGACAGTCCGCAAGGTTGCCGTTCTCAGGGAGAGCACTTGGCATCCGTTGAGACTTGGCGTGAAGGTATGGCACAAACTCCTCCGCGTGTTTGGCCGGTAATTCGCGGCTGAGGCTCGCTTTGGCGGTAGGGACACTTCGGAAATCTGCGGTAATTCCGAAGGTAATGGCTTGCTCAGGCACCTTCATTTGTACAAAGCGTCAAGCGAGATGAAATCCGCAGACTGCACAGAGTGGGCTGAGTTGTGCTCAGCCATGCACACTATCCTCGCCGGGTGACTCACGGGTGGAGTCCGTGCTTTTGAAAACCTTTTCGGACTCCGAGGATAGCTCGTAATTGTTGAAATATCGCCATTACAGTGCGCCGGGATAAACCGGCATGAAGTAGAGGATGCAAGAGCCTTACGAGAAAGGAGTAGCGACCCACTCGGCCTCGAGTCTTGCGCTGCTACCGCGAGGGACACAGCGAAGCGTAGACAGAGGATAGGCGGGGTGGGTATTCAGCTCCGAAAAGATACAATCCGGACGCCGCCGCCCTTGTAATGCGCGGAAGGCAACATGAACAGGTGCGATAGCGCGAGCACTAGTTCAGTCCGGCGTAGTCGAAGACCCCAGACACGCCTAGAAACTTCATGCACGAGAACCGGGAGACCTCGGAGACACCTACGGCTCAACCAGGCCGCAGGTCGGCGGGCGAAGGCCAGAGCCACAAGGCCCGCACGTACGTCTCGGAGGAGTCACACGGCGGCATAGTACCAATGAACCACTCGAACAAAGACGGGACATCGTTGGCGGAGAGTGGGGAGGGAAGGCCGCCGATCAAGGAGAACGTTCGTCAACCTCACACGTACCCGACACAGAGCGGGAAGGGCGTGTCCCAGGGGCTGGCGGGCGTGCGGAAAGCAGCAAGGGACAATAAGGAGATGAAGTTCACCGCCTTGCTCCACCATCTGACCGTTGCTCTGCTGCGGGAAAGCTTTTACTCACTGAAGAGGAAGGCCGCACCGGGAGTGGATGGGATCACCTGGCAGGAGTATGAAGACGGGCTAGAGGATCGGTTGACCGATCTTCATGGCCGAGTTCATCGCGGAGCGTACCGAGCGAAGCCCACGAGAAGAGTGTACATAGAGAAAGCAGATGGACGGCAACGTCCACTTGGGGTTGCGGCTATGGAAGACAAGATTGTCCAACATGCCGTGGTCACCATCCTCAACCAGATCTACGAGGAAGACTTTCTCGGCTTCTCGTATGGTTTTCGTCCAGGGCGCAGCCAGCATCAAGCGCTGGATGCGTTGTCGTACGCGCTCCTGAAGAAGAAGGTGAACTACGTTCTGGATGCCGACATTCGAGGATTTTTCGATAACCTCGACAAGAGTTGGCTGGTCCAGTTCGTGGAGCATCGCGTTGCCGACCCCCGCATCCCTCGGTTGATCCAGAAATGGCTCACCGCGGGGGTGATGGAGGAAGGCGAATGGTCGGAGACGAAGACAGGGAGTCCGCAAGGTTCGGTGATTTCGCCGCTACTTGCGAATATCTACTTGCACTACGCTTTCGATCTCTGGGTGAACGTGTGGCGCAAGAAGTGGGCGCGCGGCGAGGTGGTTGTCGTCCGCTATGCGGATGATGTCATCTTAGGATTCCAACACCAGGCGGACGCAGATCGTTTCTTGGAGCATCTACGGGAGCGACTGGGAAAGTTTGGACTGGAGTTGCACCCAGATAAGACGCGCCGGATCGAGTTCGGACGGTTTGCCGAACAAAACCGGGAACGTAGAGGAGAAGGCAAGCCCGAAACGTTCGATTTCCTAGGCTTCACGCATATCAGCGGGAAGAATAGGCTAGGGCGGTTTACGGTGAAGCGTAAGACGATTCGCAAACGCATGCGGGCAAAGCTGCGCGAGATTAAGCAGCAGCTCCGTGAGCGCATGCACGATCCCCTGCGCCAAACCGGCCAATGGCTCCAGTCGAGTGTGCAGGGCCACTTCAACTACTACGCGGTACCGGGGAACCTCGACAGCCTCGGCGTATTCCGGGAACGGGTGCTGGGGCATTGGGGGCATACCCTCCGCTGCCGCAGCCAACGCCCGATCTCCTGGGAGCGTATCCTCGCCTTGGCTCAGCGCTGGCTTCCTCAACCGCGCGTGCTCCATTCCTATCCTGCCGTTCGCTTTGCCGCCAGTCATCCGCGATAAGAACCGGATGCGCTAAGGAGCGCCCGTCCGGGTCCGTGCGGGGGGCGATCAGCAATGATCGTCCCTACCGCGATCTCATCGGCCCGGACCGCGACCCATGCTAAAGTCCGTCTCACAATACGTGACATTCTAATTGAGGAAGCTGGTTGCCATACGCCATTCGTTCAGCGATGGATGCCGGCATGGCAGTGTGTACAAAGTTCTCCACGGAATCGTCGCCGGAGTGGCTGCGAATTCTCTGTGGTGAACCCCAAGATTCGACATGGTGCTGCATGCTTGGCGGCTCCAACCATCATGACGCAGAACCTGCTGGAATTTCGTAGGAGACCGGATTCAGGCACACGCCGTCGGGGTCCGGTCGAATTGGGCTCATGATGCCTTCTGGTTTAAGCTTCCAAGAAATGCCTGCTGCTGCTCGCCGGCAGAAATTTGAAGGATGGCGTCATGGAGTACAGCAGCATTTCCGGATCGCCATGGTCCAGATTGGTTCCTGCCAGGAAGTCCGCACAGATTTCCAGACAATAGCCTCGGGATCGGTCGCTTCCGAGCATCAGAGCTGCCGTCTCGATCGCCCGCTCAACTGACCGCGACCTGGCTCCGGTAAAGTTTGAAGCAGATAATCCCCACGGTTCCGTTTTCATTGTGCTTGCACCAGAATGGGCTGAATTCCTACGGGAACGGTGTTGCCTACAATGGTCGTCTTCGTGCCGCCCGTTAAGAGCCCCAGGTAGGACAGGTACGTACTGCCAACAGTCTGATCCATGGTGGTACAAGGCGTACAACTTTGAGACGTGTCCCAGACGGCCGCCGCCGCCACGCCGTTCGCCAGAGTCATCGTGCAAGTCCAAACCGTACCGCTTACCGAACAGCTTCCAAAAGTTGAACCGACCAGCCAGTTATAGACTTCGGTGTAGGCCGTGTCCGCATTCGTAGAGCCTAAGCCTTCGTTAGTAGAGGACCAGTCGTACCACACATTGTTCGATACACCTAGCGAGTAAGAATAAATGTAGAACCGGGCAATGTAGCTGGCCTGCATGTTCGCGTCAGTGTAGCAGAAGCCGGCCGGACTCGCGGGGCAGGTCCATCCTGTCTCAGAATACCCGCCCTCCGTGTTGTAGAGCGGCTTCGCCAACTCCGCGCTCTGCAAGATACTGGCAATATTGTCCGTCCACGTACTCATCACGGATTCCATTACGGTCGGTTCGTTGTTTCCCGGCTTCATGTGGAAGTTCACGACGTCGGTCTGGGCCGCTCCCCCCCCGGTGTGGCAACTGCTTCCAGGGCTGGCATTGCAATAGAGGAAATTCTGCCCCATTTGGAGCTCCGGACTTTGCGCGTGGTAGGAAGGCATCGCAATCTTGGCGGTCGGGTCTATGGGCCCTGAAATTGTCACGCTGGTTACCGTGCCACGGACCGTGGCACAGCTTTCTCCCGTGGCGCTGACCGTGAAAGAACCCCCCTTGATGATGCAGTAGGCATCCTGCTCCATGCGAATCAACTGGTCGTACGTTCCATACTTCGTGCTCCAAAACCCGCCTGAGTCTGGCTCGTTCCAAATCTCCCAGACATTGACGTGCGCGTGCGTGGTGCTATATCCAGCCGCGTTGACATGGGCCGCAAACGCTGCCACCCAATTCCGCCAGTACAGGTTCGCTCCCGTCCCGTTCGAATTTAAGTCGCTGGGCGGGTCGCACTGACCTGGAGCCTGGGTAGTCAGATTGCCTCCTGACACATAATAGTTGCAATGGGTGGCGTCAGTATAGTCGGCAGTAGAGGTGGCAAAGTACGGCGTCAGGGCAAGCGCAGCTTGCGCGTAGTAGACAGAACCGACAAACGCTGTGGCCAAGATGCTGTCCACCGATGCGAAGTTAAATACATTGTTCGCAGTCTCTATATACGGCCGCATTGCTTTGGGAATGCCAAGCAGCCGCACGCCGCCAGTACCGCTGGGGCCGGCCGCCCCATTTACGCCGGGAAACGGAGAAACGGAAATAAGGTCTATTCCGAAAGTCGGCCATCCTGGGATTGCGCCCGAAACCATTGGCGCCGAGACGGTTACCGTTGCGGTGGCCGTCAACGAGTTCGAACCCCAAGTTGCCTCGATTGTGCTCGAGCCGTCCGCGACGCCGGTTGCAAGACCGTCGCTGCTGACGGTCGCCACAGCCGGCTTCGAGGAACTCCAGGTGACTGTGCTCGTGACGTTCACTGAGCTGCCATTGCTGTAATTCAACGTGGCGCTGATCTGCTGCTGCCCGCCCACGATAACCGATGAACTCGCAGGAGTGACGACTAGCGAGATTGCGATTGCTGGATTGACCATAAGGGTAGCGCCAGCGCTCATCGAGCCGAAAGTTGCCGAGACCGTAGTCGTTCCCGTAGAGATGCTGGTCGCGTAGCCGGAGGAATTTATTGTAGCGACGCTCGGAACCGACGAAGTCCAAAGCGCCGACTGTGTGATGTCCTGCGTTGAGCTATCGCTGAAGGTGGCCGTAGCCGAGAACTGCTCACCATATCCCAAAGAAACCACTATGGAGCTTGGGGTCACAGCAATGCTGGACATGCTCGCCTGCCCGACTGTAATTGCGGTGGAGTTGGAAATCGTGCCTGCGGTGGCGGTAATGGTCGCGGTGCCTTGTCCGGAGCTGGTGGCCAGTCCGTAGCTGCCCACCGCGTTGCCGATGATCGCCACCGTGGCCGACGACGAACTCCAGGTCACCACCGTCGTCAGATCTTGCGTGCTGCCGTCCGTGTACGTGCCCGTGGCCGTGAACTGCTGTGTCGTCCCCAGCGCGATAGTGGGTGCTTGCGGATTGATGGTAATCGATGCCAGCGCCGCCGGATTCACCACCAGCGTGGCCGTCGCGCTCACCCCACCCGAGCTGATCCCGATGGTCGTCGTTCCCGTCGTCAGCGTGCTGGCTAAACCCGCCGTGCCCGCCGTCATGCTGACCGTCGCTACCGCCGCCACCGTCGAACTCCACTGTCCGCTTCGGGTCAGATCTTGCGTGCTTCCGTCGGTAAAGGTGCCGGTGGCAGTAAACTGCTGCGTCGTGCCTAGCGGTATCGTCGTCGCCAGTGGATAAATGACGATCGACACCACCGTCGCCGGGGTCACTGTCAGCACCGTCGAGTTGCTGAACTCGCCCACCGTCGCCGTCACGGTTGCCGTCCCTACCCCCACGCTCTTGGCCAATCCAGCCGCGTTGGTCGTCGCCGTCGAAACCGTGTCCGACGACCACGTCGCCGTGCTGGTCAGATCTTGCGTGCCGCCATCGGTGAACGTGCCCGTCGCCGTGAACTGCTCGCTCGTGCCAAGCGCGATCGACGGCGTCGCCGGTGTCACCGCCAACGATACCAGCGCCGCCGTGCTGACCGTCAGCGTCGTCGATCCGCTCACCGAACCGGAAGTGGCCGTGATCGTCGCCGTGCCCTCCCCCACGCTGCTGCCTAAGCCTTGCGTCGGTGCGGCATTGCTGATCGTGGCCACCGTCGCCGTATCCGAACCCCACTGCACCGTGCTCGTAATGTTCTGCGTGCTGCCATCCGTATACGTACCCGTTGCCGTGAACTGCTCACTCGTGCCAAGCGGAATGGTGGGTATCGCCGGCGTCACCGCAATCGAAACCAGCACCGCAGGACTGATGGTGAGCGTGGTCGAACCGCTGATCGTGCCCGACGTGGCCGTGACCGTGGTGCTGCCCAGAGCCACACTGCTGGCCACTCCTTGACTGTTGACGGTGGCGATGGTGGAGTCGGCCGTGGTCCAGGTGGCCGAAGTGGTCAGCACCAGAGTGCTGCCGTCGCTGTAGGTTCCGGTCGCGACCAGGGGCAGAGTCGTGCCCAGGGCAAACGAGGAATTGGCCGGCGTCACTGTCAGTGACACCAGAATGGCCGGCCCAACGTTAAGCGTGGCCGAGGCCGTAATCGAACCCGAGGTTGCCGTGAGAGTCGCCGTGCCCACTCCGGTGCCTGTGGCCAAACCGCTGCTGGCGATGGTTGCCACCGTCATCGAAGACGAACTCCACGTCACTGAGCTGCTCAGATTTTGCGTGGTGCCATCACTGTAGGTTCCCGTCGCCGTAAACTGCTGGCTCGTCCCATTCGCTATCGTCGAATTCGCAGGTGTTACGGATAGCGAGATAAGTACGGGGGCAGTTACCATCACGCTCGTAGAACCGTTTACAGTGCCGGAGCTGGCGGTGATGTTGGCGCTTCCCAATAGGCTGCCCATCACTAATCCAGCGGTCACGGGCGCAACCGCTGGTGAAGAAGATGTCCACGTCGCCAACGAAGTCAGGTCCTGTGTACTGCCGTCGGTATAAGTTCCCATTGCGTCGAACTGCAGACTGGTTCCTAGCGGGATGGACGGGCTGGCCGGAGTAATCGCGATAGAAACCAAGGCCGGACCGCTCACAGTGATGGAGGTGGATGAGGAGATAGAGTTGGAGGTGGCCGAGATGATGGCCGTGCCTTGTCCGGAGCTGGTGGCCACTCCGTAGCTGCCCACTGCGTTGCTGATGATCGCCACCATGGCCGACGACGAACTCCAGGTCACCACCGTCGTCAGATCTTGCGTGCTGCCGTCCGTGTACGTGCCCGTGGCCGTGAACTGCTGTGCCGTGCCCAGCGCAATCGTCGGACTCTGCGGATTGATCGCGATCGACACCAGCGCCGCCGGATTCACCATCAGCGGCACCGAAGTGCTCACCGATCCCGAACTAATCCCGATCGTCGTCGTCCCGGTTGCCAACGTAGTCGCCAGCCCCGCTGTGCCCGCCGAGTCGCTGATGGTCGCAACCGTAGCCACGGTCGAACTCCAGTGTCCGCTTGGTGTCAGATCTTGCGTGGTGCCGTCCGTGAAGGTGCCCGTGGCCGTGAACTGCTGCGTCATGCCCAGAGGAATCGTGGGCGGCGCCGGTGGGTTGATCGTTATCGAAACCAAAGCCGCTGCCGTCACCGTGAGAGCCGTCGAACTGTTAACGCTGCCCGAAATAGCCGTGATGGTGGCCGTGCCGATCCCCACGCTGCTGGCCAGTCCTGTATTGTTGATCGTAGCGGTCGAAATCGTATCGGAGGACCACGTGGCTGTGCTGGTCAGGTTTTGCGTGCTGCCGTCGGTGAATGTCCCGGTGGCGGTGAACTGCTGCGTGGTGCCCAACGCCAGCGAAGGCGTCGCCGGTGTAATGGCCAGCGAAACCAGTGCCGCCGAAGTCACGCTGAGGGTGGTGGAACTGGCCACCGATCCTACACTGGCCCTGATGTTCGCCGTGCCTTGACCCACACCGCTCGCCACCCCTTGGGAACCTGTCGCATTGCTGATCGTGGCTACCGTTGGCGTATCGGAACTCCACTGTACCGTGCCCGTGATGTTTTGCATGCTGCCGTCGGTGTAGGTGCCGGTGGCGGTGAACGGCTGCGTCGTCCCCAGCGGAATGGTAGGAATGGCGGGCGTGACCGCAATTGAGACCAGAACCGCCGGAGTAACGGTCAGAGTTGTAGAACCTGTGATCGATCCCGAGGTGGCCGCGACACCAGTGTTGCCCGGAGCAACACCGGTGACAACACCTTGCGTATTGACCGTGGCGATGCTTCCGTCCGCCGTGCTCCAAGTGGCCGAGTTGGTCAGATCCAGAGTGCTGCCATCGCTGTACGTTCCCGTCGCCGCCAACGGCTGCGTCGTCCCCAGAGCAAAGGATGGATTTGCCGGGGTAACCGCCATGGACACCAGGACGGGCTGTCCCACGCTGAGCGTGGCCGAAGCCGTGATGGAGCCTGAAGTGGCCGTGATGGTGGCGCTGCCGACGCCGGCCCCTGTAGCTAAGCCGCTTGTGGCGATGGTGGCCACGGCGGTCGGAGACGAACTCCAGGTCACTGTACCGGTTAGGTTCTGCGTGCTGCCATCGCTGTAAGTTCCTGTCGCCGCAAACTGCTGAGTCGTTCCTTTCGCGATCGAAGCACTCCCCGGACTGATGGAAATCCCAGTCAACACAGGAGGTGCCACCGACAACGCCGCCGACCCGCTTATAGTTCCTGAGGATGCGCTGATGGTTACGCTTCCCTGGCCAACACCCACAGCCAGCCCTCCACTGCTCACCGTCGCTATCCCAGTCGCCGATGAAATCCACTGCACCGTACTGCTCAGATTTTTAGTTTTTCCGTTGCTGT
>JBAUVZ010000015.1:0-19558 GCA_049583505.1 Candidatus Sulfotelmatobacter sp. | reverse complement strand
CGTATCAGGGCACGGCTTTAGCCGTGCCGCCCAGGCGTATCGGGACTCGGGCTTTAGCCCCTGAAGCCCGGTGGAGCCTCCATTAGGGCACACTCTCACTAGCCTCCTCCGACCGCGCACTCTCATTCCCGCGCAAATCCACCGCTGACACCGAGTAGAAATACCTTTTCCCCGCAACCACCTGAACATCGCGAAAAGCCGGCGTTTTCACCAGTTCTAAATTCAACTTAACCGGCGCCGCACCTTCCTCGTGACGGTAAACGTTGTAGCCCTCAAGGTCCGCGTCGGTCACCGGTGCCCAGATCAGGTCGATGAATGGCTGCTGCCCAGGCGCGGAAAACACCGCCTGCAACCCGGAAGGCACAGCCGGCGGAAACACATCGTCAGCAAAAACTCTAACTTCGGGTGAGTCGTCGCCTTCGATCGACACTTCCGGTTTTCCCGGCTGCGCAATCACCGTAAAAGTGTTGACGTGGTAGTAGTAAGTTCTCTCCCACTCGAAACTCTCGTCCGTGAGCGATAGATTGCGTACTCCGTCTGCTGCCACTTCGCCGACCAGAGTCTGCCGCTGGCTGCCCTCCTGCCGGCGATAAACCCGGTAGGTGAAACGCACGGGCTGGGGGTCAGTCTGGGGATGAGTCAAAGAAAGCATCTCGCCCGTCCAACTAAGCACCACGCCCCGCCCCGTGAGTCGCGCCGCGAAATCGGTGGGCGGAGGCAACGTTTCCCCCAGAGAGACGTGCACTTGATTGGATAGCCCGGCGCTTCGGCCATCCTTATTGAGCACTTCCACCGCATACGTAACAGTCGCGAAAGGGCTCCGCTGCTTCGGATCAAGACGTAGCCCCGACGAAAGGCTGCCCACGTAGCTGGCCCTCAACTTCTCGCCGGTTGCGTTTTTCCTGCTCGCGAAATCCACCGGCGCCGCCGCCTCACCCAAGGGCGTGTCGCACTTGACAAGAGTGGGATCAAGGCTCCGGCAAATATTAGTCTTCCCCAAATAGCGGACCATCTGCCGGTCCATCGTCCGCGCCGGAATAGTCCAGGTAAGCGTGACTTTGTCGCCTTTGCGCGCGGCCCGCAGGTCTGACGGCGGTCGCGGCAACTCGAGCGAAGGCGGCAACGGCGGACCCATCGCAGCGCAGCCCGTCAACCAAACCGATGCACTCAGCGCCAGCAATTGTCCTCGTAGAAGCTTCATGCGTGGAAAGAACAGAGTACATCAGTTGCCCGGCTCACGTTTGCAGACCAAGCCAGTCACTTCACGATGCGGTTGTACTTCTGCAGCACTTCTCGCAGTCGATCATGGGGCAGCGCCTCGACGGTATGCCCGTTTACACCGGTCATCGTCTTTGCGGCGACCATTGCATTCACCACCGCCTCCTCCGTGGCTTGCACCGTCGCCAGAAAAATTGGATTGATCTGATCGTTGGGCAGCATGGTGATTTGACTTGCACGGCTCGCTAGGGCCGCTCCCGCATTGGCCGTTGAGAAAGCGATGAAGATGTCCCCCGATCCATCGCCGGAGTAACTCCCGTTCCTTCCCAGTCCCAGCGACACCCTCTTGGCCACGCGCTTCAGTTGGGTCGGGATCAGCGGAGCATCCGTCGCTACAACGACGATGATCGAACCTACATCGTCATCCCAGACCTTTGCTCCTCCAATCTCGCGGCTGACCGGTACGCCCGCAATCCGTAACTGGTCACGTTGTCCGTAATTGCACTGCACCAGCACCCCCACGGTATATCCGCCGTATTTCGCAGCGAGCACTCGCGAAGCCGTGCCAATACCGCCTTTGAATTCGTTGCAAATCATTCCCGTTCCGCCACCCACGTTCCCTTCTTCCACCGGACCACCGTGAGCGCTGTCCAGAGCATGAAAAGCGTCCTCAGGCTTTACATGAAATCCATTTACATCATTCAAGTAGCCGTCCCAGGTTTCGGCCACGACCGGCAACGACCACGAATAGCCGTCCTTGTCAGGAGCGTGATGTTTCACCCGCCAGGCGATCACCGCATCGCGCACCACACCCACGCTGTGCGTGTTCGTGATCATCACCGGGCCCTCGAGAAAACCCGATTCCTCAACCCAGGTCGTGCCCGTCATCTCGCCATTGCCATTCAGCGTGAACCATCCGGCAAACACTGAATCGCTGGAATCCTTGCCCCGCGGTAGAACAGCAGTTACTCCCGTTCGCACCGGTCCCACGCCCCTCTTCAGCGTTCCGTCTCCAGAGATCAGCGTCGTATGGCCGACTTCCACTCCTTTGACATCGGTGATTGCATTCAGCGGCCCCGGTGTTCCATCAAAAGGTACCCCCAGATCGCGGGCACGTGGACTAGCTTGAGCGCTGGCCAAAGGGATGAGAACTGCCCAACCTGCCAGAACCACCGAAACCGCGCATATCTTTTTCAGCATCACGGCCTCCGACACCAAATAGTTTTCTTGTTCGAATACGACCGCTGGTCACTCTCTCGATCACTTCACGAACATCTGCAGCAGGTGACTCGACGAATCGAAGCTCCATCAAGGTAAATGGAGCGCAAACTTCTTGACAACCGAGCGTACCGAGCAATAAAGTTGCGCCCACAGATTGCCGTTCAATCGCGCCATTCATACCCGCAGGCGTGGCGCAACCCAACTGCAGCCAAAAGGAGCGCGCAATGCACCGTTCGAGGCGTGCGGTATTGGTCGTCCTGGTTTTCACCGCCCTGGTTTTCATTGTCATGATTCTCACCAGCCTCGTTCAGGGGCAGTCCTCCACCACTTCCTTGCGAGGAACCGTTTCAGATCCCCAGGGCGCCGTTCTGCCAGACGCCACGGTAACTCTTTCCAACCCAGCTACAGGTTTTTCCGAAGCGAAGAAGTCCGACCGCGATGGTGTCTATCAGTTCCTGCAGCTTCCGCCCGGCACCTATACCCTCACCGTGACCAAGTCGGGATTCGCCACCCTCAAGGAAGCCAACCTGCAGCTGCTGGTGAACGTGCCGGCTACGTCGAACATTTCCATGCGGGTCAAAGGCGAAGTGAGCGTGGTCGAGGTGACCGGCATGGGCGTCCAAGTCAATAGCCAGGATGCCACGATCGGCAACGCTTTCGGCACATCGCAGATTGAGGCGCTGCCGTTCGAAGGCCGAGATCCAACGCAGATTCTCAGCCTGCAACCCGGCGTCACCTACGTCGGAACCAATGTCGACCAGGACCAGGATAGCCGCGGCGGATCGGTAAGCGGAGCCCGCAGCGATCAGACCAACATCACCCTCGATGGCATTGACGACAACGACCAGGTCAAAGGCTACGCTTTTCAGGGAGCTCTGCGTTCCACCCTGGACTCCCTGCAGGAGTTCCGGGTCACCACCAGCAACTCCAATGCTGATGAGGGCCGCTCCTCAGGAGCCCAGGTAGCCTTAGTCACCAAAGGTGGAACCAATTCTTTCCACGGGACGACTTACGAATACAACCGCACCAACCTCGGCTATGCCAACGACTGGTTCAACAAGCAGGCGCAATTGGAATCCGGCCTGCCCAATGTTCCCGGCCAACTGATCCGGAATACCTTCGGCGCAACGGTTGGCGGTCCCATCCGCAAGGATCGCGTGTTCTTCTTCCTGGCGTACGAGGGTCAGCGCACCCGGGAAAACGCCCAAGTCACCAGGGTTGTGCCCAGCGCCAATCTGCGCGTGGGCACCATGCAATACCTCTATTGCCCGACCCCCAACGCTTCGCCATGCCCGGTCGCTGATCAGGTCCAGACTTTGACTGCCTCGCAGCTGGCCGGCATGGACACGCTTGCCGCCGGAAAGGGACACTGCCCCTGGGCAACGGCCGCCGGTTGCGGCCCTGACCCCAACTCAGAGGCTCTCTTTAATCAATACCCCCAGCCCAACTCGACCGCAGTAGGAGATGGTTTCAACTTTGTGGGTTACACCTTCGCCGCGCCCACGCCCGGCTCCCTCAACACCTACGTCGCCAAGTTCGACTTCAATCTGACCCAGAATCAGCACGTCTTCCTGCGCGGGGGAATGCAAGGTGACAACCTCGGATCCGGACCCGAGTTTCCCGGCCAGCCCCAAAGCCTGATATCGACGAATACCAGTAAAGGTCTGATCGCGTCCTACACCGCAACCTTTCGCCCCACTCTGATCAACAATTTCCGCTACGGCTTCATCCGCCAGGGAACCGGTACGATTGGGCAAATTGCTCAACCCTACGTCCTGTTCGGCAACGGCCCTGATCCGCTTTTCGCTCTAACCAACACCACCCAGGTGAACGTGCCGGTGCATAACCTTGTAGACGATTTGGCGTGGGTGAGAGGCAAACATACATTCGGATTCGGGGGCAACCTCCGCATCATCACCAACAACCGCAGCTCGAATGAGGATTCCTTTCCCTACGCCAGAATCTACGATCTTTGGCTGGCTCCTATCGGAAAAGTCGCCGGCTGGGGAGGAAGTCTCGATCCCGAGGCTTTTGGTTTTCCGGCAGTCGATCAGGCGAACTTCCAGACCGGTTACGACTGGCCCGTCATGGCCCTCACTGGATTGCTCGATTCCTCCTATACGAACTACAACATAAACAAGCAAGGCAACGCGCAACCCGTGGGATCGCCCGCCGTTCGCCATTTCCTGGCCCACGAATTTGAAACCTACATCCAGGATTCCTGGCGCGTCACGCCGCAATTGACTCTTACCTATGGCCTGCGTTACACGCTGTTGCAGCCGCCTTACGAGACCACCGGAACTCAAGTAGCGCCCTCCATCAGCCTGGAAAACTTTTTCCAGAGTCGTTCCGCCGCCATGCTCGCCGGGCAAACCTACAACCCCTTGGTCAGCTTCGCCCTTTCCGGACAGGCCAACGGCGGCGCGCCTTACTGGGCTTGGGACTACGGCAATGTCGCGCCCCGTCTCGCCTTTGCCTGGTCTCCGAAACCCGCCAGCGGTTTCTGGAAGCGCCTTTTCGGCGATTGGGGAAAAAGTTCGATTCGCGGCGGCTATGGCATGTACTACGACCACTTCGGTCAAGGCATTGTCGACAGCTTCGACAGAAACGGCTCCTTCGGACTAACCACATCAGTCCAGAATCCCATCGGGGAATTCACCGTCGACAACTCGCCCCGCTTTACCGGTCTTTACAACATCCCGTCGTCTCTGATCATTCCTCCGACTCCACCTCTAACCGGACCATTCCCCAAGATTCCGCCGGTTGGGCTTCCTGAAGGTGCGACGATTTACTGGGGCCTCGACGACAGGATGAAAACCCCTTACTCGCACGTATTCGATTTCTCCATCAGCCGCGAGTTCCCCCACAACTTTGTTCTCGAAACGTCATACATCGGACGGCTGGGCCGCCGTCTTCTGCAGGAAGAAGATCTGGCCATGCCCTTGGACATCCGCGACCACAAGTCAGGCATGGATTATTTTTCCGCCGCCACCATGTTGACCAAGGCAATGGAAAACAACGTATCAATTCAGAACCTCGCTCCCATAGCTTTTTGGGAGAACATATTCCCTGGGGCAAAGGGCACGCTTCTCGACAATGCGGACTTGGGTTGCGCTCCTGGATCTTCCAGTCTCACTGGACCAACCACAAGTGCAACGCAGGCCATGTACGGCCTCTATTCTTGTTTCCTGCACAACGAAACCGCCGCCCTGATCACCACCGACGTCCCCGGAGAAGCCACGGAAAATCTGCCCGACGCCACACTTGGACCCGGTGGATGCTTCCCCTCCTGCGCCACCCTCGGTGGACGAGTCACTCCCTACGCATTCTTTAATCCCCAGTTCACCTCGCTGTACGCCTGGCGCAATACCGGAACCAGCTCCTACCATGGCCTGCAGGTGACCTTAAGGCGGGGCATGACCCATGGCTTGCAGTGGGACTTCAACTACACTTTCTCTAAGTCGCTCGATATTGGCTCCAATGCCGAGCGCATCAACCAGTTCGACGCCTTCTATCAGGCCGATCAGATCATTAACTCCTGGTCGCCTGCCCAACTTCGTGCCGTATCCGATTTCGACACCACCCACCAATTCAATACCAATTGGGTGTACGAATTGCCGTTCGGCCGCGGCAAGAGTTTTGGAGCCACCTCGAGCCGATTGTTAAACGGAATTATCGGAGGCTGGCAGTTGTCCGGTTTGGCGCGCTGGACCAGCGGCTTCCCCACCACCATCGAGACCTTCACCTCGTTCCCCACAAACTGGGAACTGCCCTCAGCCGCGATATTAAATGGTCCCAAACCAAAGACCGGCGAGTTTATCGACCAAAACGGCAATCCGAATTTATTCCAAAACCCGAGCGCAGCCCAGGGCAGCTTCCGTTACTCTTACCCGGGCGAGTCCGGACAGCGCAACGAGCTACGCGGACCAGGTTACTTCGGCATCGACAGCGGTTTGAGCAAGCAGTGGCCGATTACGGAATCCCAGAACCTGAAATTTAGCTGGGAAGTGTTCAACCTCACCAATTCAGTGCGCTTTGACGTTGCAGCCTTGCCTCAAAGTACCGGACAGCTTGACCAATCCGAGGACGTCTTCGGTACATACAGCAGCACCTTAACCAAACCCAGAGTGATGCAGTTCGCGTTGCGCTATAGTTTTTAACCGTAGCTAGCGATTGCATCTGGCAAATCCTTTATTGAGCCAGTCGTCACATCTTCGCATCATCGAGGGACCATGGCAAAATTCGCCCGGTATTTCATTTTGTTGCTGAGCGCTTTCCCGCTCCTGCTGACACGCTCCACCGAGGCCCAATCGAACCCTGCCGCAGATCTAGTCATCACCAATGCCAAGATCTGGACGGTCGATGCCTCTCAACCCCTGGCCCAGGCGGTCGCTGTGCTTGGAGATCGCATCGTTGCGGTCGGTTCGAATGCAGCAGTCGACCGGTGGCGCGGTCCCAACACAAAAGTGATCGATGCAGAAGGAAAGCTTCTGCTCCCCGGCTTCAACGACGCGCACGTTCATTTTGTATCCGGCGGCGAACAACTCGATAACGTCCAGCTGAAAGATGTAACCAATCCCCAGGAATTCGCCCGTCGCATCGGCGAGCGCGCGAAAGTTACTCCCAAGGGCGAGTGGGTCTTAGGCGGCAACTGGGACGAAACCAAGTGGAACCCACCCGACATACCCACAAAAGAAATGATCGACGCGCTCACGCCCGATACTCCCGTCTTCGTTAGCCGCTACGATGGCCACATGGGACTCGCCAATTCCCTGGCCCTTCGCCTGGCCGGCATCACGGCCCAAACCCCCGACCCGCCCGGCGGCACCATCGTCCGCGACGCGCAAGGCAATCCCACCGGTGCCCTGAAAGACGCAGCCACAGACTACATCGACAAAGTAGTCCCACCGCTCTCCCACGACCGCCGCGTAAAGGTAGTCAAGCGCGCGTTAGCGTATACCGCGTCAGTCGGCGTCACCAGCGTGCAGCACATGGTCGCCAGCTACAAAGATATAGAGGTCTATTCCGAACTCCTGCAGCGCGGCGAACTAACCACCCGCATCTACGCTGCTCCGCTCATCACCCACGTCGACGACCAGGCCAAGCTCGGCATCGGCCACGCGTTCGGCGGACCCTATCTTCGCATCGGCGCCCTGAAAGCCTTTGCCGACGGCTCTCTCGGCTCCGGCACCGCCTACTTCTACGAACCGTTCTTGAATCAGGGAACCAATCGCGGCCTGCTCTCTGACGAGATGCAGCCTATCTCGCTCATGCGCGATCGCTACATGAAAGCCGACGCCGCCGGCCTTCAGATCTGCACCCACGCCATCGGCGACGAAGGTATATCGACCATCCTCGATCTCTATGCCGACGTAATCAAAGCCCACGGCGAATCCGATCGCCGCTTCCGCATCGAGCACGCCCAGCACATGGCCGCCAAGGATTTCGACCGCTTCGCCCAGTTGCACGTGATCGCGTCGGTGCAGCCCTACCACGCCATCGACGACGGCCGTTTTGCTGAAAGCCACATCGGACACGACCGCGCCAGCCGCACCTACGCCTTCCGCACCTTCGTCGATCACGGCGTCCGCCTCGCCTTCGGCACCGACTGGGAGGTTGCCCCTCTGGATCCCGTGCTGGGTGTCTACGCCGCGGTAACCCGCGCGACTCTGGATGACAAGAATCCCAATGGCTGGTTTCCCGAGCAGAAGCTAACCGTTGCCGAGGCCGTCGAAGCCTATACCATGGGCTCGGCCTACGCGGAATTTCAGGAAAAGGAAAAAGGTTCAATCACTCCTGGCAAACTAGCCGACATGGTCCTGCTAAGCGAAGACATCTTCACCATCGCTCCCGCAAGAATCCGCGACGTCAAGGTTCTAAGAACAATTGTCGGAGGAAAACTAGTTTGGGACCGAGAAGCGGCACCGGCTCAAGCCGGCTCGCCGAAGTAGCAGGCTGAAGCCATCACTTGGTTTCGCCTTTCATCTTCTGTGCCACTCCGAAGATCAAGAAAACGAGGGACATGCCCATCAGGAAGCCGCCGGCGAAATCCGAATAGCGCCCATGCGTGAAGTGTTGCAAGAAAATGCCTGCCACCAGAGCGAGTAATCCCACCGGGACAAACGGACTAATCCTGCTCTGACTCATGCCGTCCCCATTAAATCACGATTTTCCTCGGGAAAGACGTGGCACCTAACTTGTTTCCCCGCGCCGCGCTTCCGCTTCAGCAGTACGCAGCAGCCAAACTCAGGCTGTTGCCGGGGGGAGAGAATCGAATCCTCACAGCAGCCAGCGTTTTAAACGAGGCCAGTGACTCGGGAAGGTTCACTGAAAAACCACGTAGTATTTCGGTGGGCTGCCTTCCTCCGGAACCAGTACGGCGTTTTCTACTGGCGCGTGCTCTTTTCCGCCTCGATCCATGAAACATTCGGCTTGCGGCACCAAATCGCGCAATGCCTCTAGTCGCTCCAGCACTTCGTCAATTTTCATCGGCTCATCCTCCCCATGTCCGGCAAGAAATCAAACTCTTCAAACCTCGGCATCCAAGCCTGGTTGCGGCTGCGCCGGATGGCCACTTGAATAACTCGTCGGCGCTGACGCGCGAACCAATGTTCGTGTCTTGTCAGCAGACGCCCGGCCAAGGCCCTCTGGGGCAACGCCTCTGTGGGATTCTGCGGGTGGGATGATACGAACTCGCGCTGCGCTCCGATCCGGGCGGAGAAGCGCCACGGCATGACTACAAAAACGAGTTGTCCCGCACAAGCGACGAAGCTGGGGCGCGCCACAAGGCCTCTTTATTTTAGTTCTCAACCAAGAGGTTCGGCCCTGAACAAATGGATACACCCGGGGTAACGGAGACAGCTGCGAGAGCAACCGGGAGAGTCAGCCAGAAGGCAGCGTCCCATATCTGTCAACGTATGTGAACACGTGAACACCGATTCATATTTATGGGAATAGCACTTTCGTGCCAGAGCCAGGCAACTCGTTTGGACATGTCGCCCTTGGCCGCAGGGCGGATCTGCCACGTTTAAGCACATTCGCAGCGCATCATCCATCGCGACATCACGCCCGCCAACATCTTCGTTACGAATCTTGCCTGCTGCTCATCCAGACTGGTTTCCGTCGGCGAAGGATGTCGGGGCACAAACGGCGGAACAGAAATAGCTCCGTGGAACCCTCACTACGCGGATCAGGCGATGACTGTCTTGACAACCTGATCGGACGAAAACCTCAGCCGCTTTCGGAAATGTGATTGAAATCACATACGCTTGTGACACCTGCCGCTGCAAGCCACGAAAGTCGCCCCGATAATGACCCTCGAATCGGACCGCTTCATTGAAGCGAATGCACCATAACTTGGACCGCCAAGGAGGCGATCAGTGGATACGCGTCGGCTGTCTCTGCTTTTTTCTTTCACGTTGATCCTGGCTTTGCTGTGTGTTGCCACATTCAATCCGCCCAGAGCGTTGGCGGTTCCAAGCTATGCCCGGCAAACGGGATTAGCATGCAGTGGCTGCCACTACGCCCCTCCGGAACTCAATCCCGCCGGACGGAGGTTCAAACTGACTGGCTACGTCGATCGAGGAGACGACACCAAAACCGTAAAGGCCGATGGGGGGAAAAAGCGCGCCGCCCTTGATCTGCTCGCGTCGCTGCCGCTGTCTGTCATGCTGGAGACTTCGTTTACCTCGCTCAAGACTCCGCAGCCGCAAACCCAGAACGGCAACTTCGAGTTCCCTCAAGATATCTCCCTGTTCCTTTCAGGCGCATGGACCAGCAACGTCGGCAGCTTTCTACAGGTGACGTACGACACGCAGGACGACCACTTCACCAGCGACAACACGGATATCCGCTTCGCAAATAAGACCAAGATGGGCGGCAAGGAACTGGTTTACGGCATCGATCTTAATAACAATCCCACCGTCGAGGATCTTTGGAACAGCACGCCAGCGTGGGGCTACCCGTGGATCGCAAGCGACAACGCTCCTACTCCCAACGCCAATCCTTTCATCAACGGCGGGTTGGCCCAGGACGTAGCTGGACTCGGTGTGTTTGGCATGTGGAACGACCATCTCTATCTGGACGCGGCCATCTATCGCTCTGAGCACGTGGGGGGACCGCAGCCGAACCCCGGCGAGAGCGCTCCAGGTGTGGGCGCGGGCTTCAATATCCGCGGCGTCGCTCCGTACTGGCGCCTGGCGTGGCAGGAGCTAACCGGGAAGACGCAGTATGAAATCGGAACCTATGGTATGCACCTGCGTTCGACCCCCAATGAAATTACCGATCCCACCGGGGCCAGCATTCCGACGGATTCCTACACGGACTGGGCAGTCGACACGCAAATCGACCGCACAATCGTCAGAACTGACGTGCTTTCATTCCGGACTACCTACATCCGGGAAAACAATGATCTGCTGAGCCTGCTGTTTCAGGGCGGTCCAGGAAGTCCGACCCCGCTGGTCTCGCAAGGTTCGCACCGTTTGAACACCGTCATGGCCAATGCCGAATATCACATCGGCAACAAGTACACGGGCACGTTCGGCTGGTTCAATACAACCGGAACATCTGATCTCGCATTTTATCCGTCGGGGACAGCCGTGACCGGCAATTTCAATGGCGACCCGAGAAGCGCGGGATACATTTTGAACGTATCTTACTGGCCGTGGCAGAACCTGCAACTCGCGGCGCAATACACTGGCTACACGCGCTTCAATGGTGCAGCGACGAACTATGACGGCCTCGGCCGCAACGCGAGCGCCAACAATACGGTCTATCTGGACGCCAGGATCTTTTTCTAGAGAAGTGGCTTTCAGTACAGAGGATTTCTTACCAGCAAGTGAGCCGTTGTTTACAACGATTTCAAAGGAGAAGAGAACAATGAACAGCAAGATCGCAATGAAGACATTCGCTGTCGTCGCGCTGATCGGTGGGCTGGGCGTGGCTTCATGGGCCGGCGATATCGAAGGGAAAGTTACGGGGATGAAAGGCAAGTCGGTGGTTTATGTTGAGGCAATTGCCGGCAAGACATTCCCGGCTCCGTCGAATCACCCCGTCATGGATCAAAAAGGTCTGGTCTTTGCACCACACATCATGACTGTGCAACAGGGCACGACGGTGGACTTCCTGAATAGCGACACCGTGCAGCACAACGTCTTCTGGACAGCCATCGGCACCGATAAAAAGGCGGGGCACAATCTCGGCACCTGGCCCAAGGGCGAAAAGCGCTCCTTTACCTTCGATAAGGCGGGCGTTGTGCCTGTACTCTGCAACGTACACCCGGAAATGGAGGGATACGTCATTGTCAGCCCAACTCCCTATTTTGCCGAGACCGACGACAACGGCAATTACAAGATCAAGGACGTCCCCGACGGCAGCTACACCGTAACCGCCTGGCATGAAGGCGCCAAGAACCAATCCAAGCCGGTAACGGTAGCCGGCGGGGGCAAGGCGGATTTCACTCTGAGCAAGTAGGCAAGCAAACGAGGAGCAGACAGCTGTGTCCGCTCCCCGCCTTTTTTCGGAGTAGAATGCGTTCCACTCAACGAAACGGGAACCGCCTTGTGCTGAAGCGTTATAAAGACAAGAAAGTCGACGCGGATTGGCTGAATACCAACTTCCCCTGCATGATGGCATGTCCGGCACACACCAACGCGGGCCGGTATGTGGCGCTGATTGCGGAAGGGCGATTCGGGGAGGCTTACAAGTTTGCCCGCGATCCGAATCCGCTGGCGAGCATCTGCGGCCGGGTCTGTGCTCATCCCTGTGAAACTGCGTGCCGCCGTGGAGAGATAGATCGGCCCATCGCCATACGGGCTCTTAAACGCTTTCTGACCGAGCGGCATGGCCCCGAGTCCAAGCATCCTGTCGACATCAATGCTGGGCGCGGCCAGAACAAGCTGCCCTTCAAAGTCGCCGTGGTCGGAGGCGGGCCCGTGGGACTATCGGCGGCGCATGACTTAGCACTGATGGGCTATGCGGTCACGATCTTTGAGGCCGCTCCGGTCGCCGGTGGAATGCTCTACCTTGGCATTCCCGAATACCGCCTTCCGCGTGACGTCGTCGAAGCGCAGGTCCGGGAGATTCTTGCGACCGGCGACATCACGCTAAAGCTCAATCAAACCGCCGGGAGCGACTTCGTAATCTCCGACCTCCGCCGTCAGGGCTTCGATGCGGTGCTGATCGCTGTGGGCGCGCACCGCAGCCGCGATCTAACCATTCCTGGGGTGGACTTGGACGGGGTTTACAAAGGCATCGATTTCCTGCTCAACGTCAATCTCGGCTACAAGTTCACCATCGGCAAGAAGGTCGTCGTGATCGGCGGAGGCAACGTGGCCATGGACGTGGCGCGTTCGGCGGCTCGCGAAGTCGTCCGTCAGCACGTTGCCGGAGTAGAAGACCTCGAGCCTTCCCAGGAAAATGTTAGCGCCGTGGCCACAAGAGAGATGGTGGACGTGTCACTCTCCGCTCTACGCCTGGGCGCGCAGGAAGTGCATCTCGTCTGTTTGGAAAAACGCGAAGAGATGCCGGCGGCGCTCGAGGAAATTGAAGAAGCCGAAACGGAAGGCATCGTCATGCACCCGGGTCTCGGCCCCAAACGCATGATCGGCAGAGATGGCAAAGTTGTGGCGCTGGAAACGCTGAAGACGAAGTGGGTCTTCGATCAGAACAAGCGCTTCAACCCCGCGTTCTACGAAGGCAGTGAAACGCAACTCGAGTGCGACACCGTCATCATGGCTGTCGGGCAGGCGCCGAAGCTGGATTTTCTGCAACCGGAAGATGGCGTGGAGCTGTCTCCCCGCGGACTGATCGCTGTGAATCCACAAACCTTGATGACCTCAGCAAACGGAATCTTTGGTGGAGGAGATTGCGTTTTTGGCCCGCGCCTGATTATCGACAGCGTCGCCGACGGCAAACGCGCCGCCGTCGGCATTGATGAATTCCTGCGCGGCCGCAAGCATCCTGAGCCCCTCATTGAAGTGGAAGTCTTCAAGCGCCATAGCATGCCTTTGGAGTTGCTGGATCTTACCCGGCCACCCATTCCCATGCTGCCGTTGGAGCGACGTACAGGAGTCACCGAAGTCGAGGTCGGCTACGACTCCGCATCCGCAATGGAGGAAGCCCAGCGCTGCCTTCACTGCTGGGTGAACACCGTCTTCGAAGGCACGCCGGAAGACGGGAGTATGTGCATCCTCTGCGGAGGTTGCGTGGATGTTTGCCCGGAAAAGTGCCTCGAACTCGTTTCGCTGGATCGCATCCAGTTCGAGCCCGAAGCGGTACAGCAGATCCGGGCTCATCAGGAGTTGTTTGGAGTGGAGCTCGATGAGGTGGCAGCCGACGAACTCGGCATCGTAACTGGTTCAGCCATGCTAAAGGACGAGACTCGCTGCATCCGTTGCGGGCTCTGCGCGATGCGCTGTCCAGTCGGCACCATCACCATGGAATCCTATAACCTCGCTTCCGCCGAGCCCACCGGCTTGATTTCGGTAGAAGCCATCGATGGACCATTTCGACCCAAAGCGCCGGTCACGGCTCGAAGCCCGAGGTAACTAATGTCCGAAGAAAAAAAAGTCATTTCGGCGGAGGCAGGCAGCGAGTTCAACCGTCGGGCCTTTTTTGTGAAGCTGGGATTGGGATCGCTGAGTATCGCCGCTGCCGGTACGGCAGCATTTGCCTACCAATATCTATCGCCAAACGTTTTGTACGAGCCCTCGCCCATCGTCAACGCCGGCAAGCCAGAAAGTTATGCCGTGGATTCGGTAACCCTTGACGTGAACTCGGGAATCTATCTCATCCACGCCCAGGAAGGTTTCTTTGCTCTGAGCGCCGTCTGCACCCACCTCGGCTGCCTGACCGCATGGAAGCCTGAGTTGGGCATCATAGCGTGTCCTTGCCACGGCAGCAAATTCAAGCGCGATGGAGTCAAGATTGAGGGCCCAGCGCCGAGGCCTCTGCCCTGGTTGCAGACCTGGGTCAGCGATGAGGGTGATCTCATGGTGGACCGTTCCATCACAATTCGTCCCATGCAGTTTGTGAGGATATAAGCGTGGCGAAAACAATCACGAGCTACTTCGAGGAATTGCGTGGAACACGCGTTTGGCGTTCCGTTTTCCGCAGCGGGACCGGGTCCAGCACGTTGCACCGGGCTCTCGCAATACAGCAGAACGTGTTCCTGCATCTTTTCTCTACCAAGGTACGGACCCGCATGCTCAGCTTCAGCACAACCTGGTACCTGGGCACGCTAACCTTCGGGACGTTTCTCATATTGGTGGGTACTGGCATTCCGCTGATGTTCTATTACCATCCGTCGGTGCCGCAGGCCTACGCCGACACCAAGGATCTGCAGTTTGTAGTCTCTTCCGGATTGTTTCTGCGTAACCTGCACCGCTGGTCGGCGCATGCCATGGTCTTTCTGGTATTCGCGCACATGTTCAAAGTGTTTTACCGCGGTGCTTACCGTCCGCCGCGCGAGTTCAATTGGGTTATTGGAGTCATTCTTCTGCTGATTACATTGCTGCTCAGCTATACCGGGTACCTGCTCCCTTGGGACCAGTTGGCCTATTGGGCGATCACCGTGGGTTCGAACATCGCTTCGGCGGTGCCCGTCCTGGGCAACAAGGTTCACTTCCTTATGTTGGGTGGGAACATGGTGAACGCCAATGCCCTGCTGCGGTTTTACGTGCTGCATTGCATGATTCTTCCCCTGGTTGCGATGCTTTTTGTCGCAGTGCACTTCTGGCGCATTCGCAAAGACGGCGGCCTGTACGCTCACCAGAGCGAGCCCAGGACGGTCTCGGCTCAAGCAACAGTTCCGGCGGCGAAGGGAGCGCAACCCTGATGACCGATCCGAAGGATTTCATCGCCGGCATGGACTCTGATGCCCGCAAATCGCCCCGGCGGGTCGCCTTCATCACCCGGCGAACCTCCGCGCAGGTCAAAGTCACGGACGAAGGTCAAGTGCAGACCTACCCGGAAGTCCTGTTTCGCGCTGTCGTCGCGATTGAAGTGCTCACGATCGCGTTAGTGGGTGGCGCTCTCCTCTTCAATGCGCCCCTGGAGGGCCTTGCCGATCCCTCGCATACGCCCAACCCGGCCAAGGCGCCCTGGTACTTTCTCGGCTTGCAGGAAATGCTGCACTACTTTCCGCCAGTGGTCGCGGGCGTGCTGGTTCCGACTCTGGTTGTGATCGCCCTGATTGTGATTCCGTATTTCAACATCAACATTGAGGGCGAAGGCTTGTTCCTGAAAGATCGCAAGCGTCGCAGTCTTATTTTCTACCTGGCGACGGCTGGTCTCTTAGCGTTCTTGTTGTGGTTCGACGTGTACGTGGCGCTGGCGCCAACCCTGATCGTTGCCGGGTTCATGGTGTTGGCGGCGCAGAGTTCTCCGCAGTCCGCATCGGCATTCCGCCGTTATCTGGCTGCCAAACCACTTTCTTTCTGGATCATGACCTGGTTTCTGTTCGAGTTAGCAGTGCTCACGGCGGTGGGCACACTCTTCCGCGGACCAGGCTGGTCCTGGGTTTTGCCCTGGAGAAGTTAATTGCAATCCTCGAAGAACTCGTTGTCGTCCCTGTGGCAGACGTTGTTCGGCCATCCGGTTCGCGCTTTTGGCGTGGTCAGCTTGCTCTTGTTAATTTCTCTGGCCATCGCTCCGGCGAAGAATTACTTCAGCGAATGGCGCCACTACCAAAGCCAGTATCTGACGCTGATTCGGAGCCGGGGAGATGCGGTAACGCTGCAACGCCATTTCCACGGCGGCATCCAGCAGATCTGGCTTCCACAGCTCGGAGTGGTCGATCGCTGCACGACTTGCCACGTCGGACTCAAAGAAGCCAGCCTCGCCGACGTAAGCGCGCAGCCTTTCCGCCGGCATCCAGTAATCCCTCACACGCTTGACCAGTTCGGCTGCGTGATGTGCCACCGCGGGCAAGGCCCTGCCACCACGGTCGAGGAAGCGCACCGCAGCACACTGGCCTGGGAGCAGCCCACTTTGCCGGCGAGGTTTGTTCAATCTTCCTGCGGGCAATGTCATCGTGCTCCGTTGACCGGAACACCGCAACTAAACTTAGGCCGCAATCTGCTGGCGCGATATGGCTGCGTGCATTGTCACACCATCAAACTGCCTGATGGCAGCGCGATCAGGCCGACCGACGATCCGCCATCGCTCGAGCATATTGCCGACAAGAGCACACGGGAATGGATTTATGCCTGGCTGAAGGATCCTCAGGCCTACGCCGTCACCGCGACCATGCCGAATTTCAAATTGAGCGACCCGGACGCACGCGACATTTCGGCTTTCTTGATCGCCAACAGCACACCCATCCCCGGAGACACGGTGCCAGCAGCCAAAGATTTGAAGGCACCTGATCCAACGGCCGGAGCCAGCTTGTACGGAGAATCGTTCTGCGCCTCCTGCCACGCCGTAGAGAATGCCGCGGGTAATGTAGTAGGTGGGAATGTTGGGCCGGAACTCACTCGCATTGGCAATAAGGTGAAGCCGGAATGGTTGCGGGCTTGGTTGCGCAACCCCCGGGTCTACGATTCGGGAACGGCCATGCCGCACTACCGCTTCACCGATAAGCAGGTTTCCCTGCTCACAGCATTCCTCGGAAATAAGACCGATTCCGATCTACTGGCCAAAGTGCATCTTGACGCTCCCACGCCTGAGCAGATTGCCCATGGCAAGTTGCTCGTGACCGAATATGGTTGCGCCTCCTGCCACGAGATCGGCGGCATCAAGAAGCCGGACAACTTCGCTCCCGAGCTGACTCGCGTCGGGAGCAGGCCGCTAACGCAGATCAGTTTCTTGCCCGGAATGCCGCACACCGTACCGGATTACATCTCAGCCAAGATCCGGCAACCGCGTTCGTTCGGATCGGCTCTGAAGATGCCGCAATACACTTTTGCACCCGCCGAAGCGGATGCATTGACGACTGCCTTACTCTCGCTCACCGACCGGGCACTCGATTTACCGCGAGCATTGACCGTGCCTGCCCAACCGCCTTCGACTTACCAGCCCGCAGGCAAGGCCGGACAACTCATGGCAGACCTGGCCTGCTTTAGCTGCCATGCGATTAACGGCCGCGGCAGCGACATGGCTCCTGACCTTAGCTGGGAAGGCAGTTCGGTACAGCGGCCGTGGCTGCAGGCATTCTTGAAGAACCCCGGTACGCTGCGCCCAGCGCTCATCCGCCGCATGCCCAGGTTCAACCTTTCCGATAGCGAAGTCACCGAGCTCACCAATTACATCATGACCGTTTATCAGACTCCGGCATTCGACCGGGACTCGATGCCTTCGAGTGGATATCCGCCAACTCAGGTGGAGCAGGGACGGCAACTTTTCTATTCCAAGTATGCCTGCCAGTCCTGCCACATCGTCGATACCAAGGTGGACAAGGGTTACATTGGACCAACGCTTACGGAGGTGGGCTCGCGCCTGAACGCAGCCTGGATTTACCACTGGCTGAAGGATCCGCAGGCGACGCGGCCCGGCACCATCGAACCGAACCGCAACATGAACGATGAGGACGCCCGAGCGCTGACCGCATTCCTGATGACACTCAAGAGCTCCGCCAGGCAGGAGGCGAAGAAATGAGAAGACCTTCGGGCATATTGTTCATAGTCTCTCTGATTCTCATCAGCCCTGGATGCGCTCGCCAGCCGCGACCGGTCTCAGCCCTGAAGCCCACGGCGTTTGGCGCCGCGCTCGTAGAGTCGAGCGGAGGCAAGCAGATCGGAACAACCGGCATGGTCCTGGCCCAGCCTCTGGCGGTGCAAGTCAACGACGAACAAGGAGCCGCAGTCACCGGGGCTCTGGTGGAATTCAGCGGACCGGCGGGCGTCAGCTTTGATCCTGCGGCCGGCTTAACCGATTCCAGTGGACAGCTCAGCACGAACGTCGCTTTGGGCAGTATGGCAGGCCGATATCGGCTCACCGCGAACACACTCACCAAAACTCAGAGATCAGTCGAGCTGAAGATTGAAGAATTAGCACTGGGATATCAACAGCAGGTGGGATTGCAGCTCGACGACAAATATTGCTCCCGTTGTCACAACCCGGAGTCCACACCCGAGCGTGTTTCCAATTCCGATAATCTTGAGGTCAAGCCGCACGCATTTACCGATGGCGTTACATTAAACAAAATGACCGACGCCGATCTGACCGCCATCATCAGTCACGGTGGACCCGCATTCAACAAGTCTGCATTGATGCCACCTTACGGCTATACCCTCAGCAAGACGGACATCGAGGCGCTGATCTCCTACATCCGCCTGATCTCCGACCCTCCTTATCGCGCGTCTGGAATGTTCGATGCACAGAAATAGGGCTGGTTGGCTAGGCCTTTCTCTGCTCGTTGTGGTCGGCTGATCAAAACCTGCGAAACATTGCCTAGCGAGGTAAAGCGGCAGGCGCCCCTTGCTTCGCTTTCTCGGCTTCGAGCCGGTGGATCGTCGCCCGGAGCCAGGCGCCGAGCGCTTCCTCGATCTCCCGCTGCGTCCCAGTGCGATACAAAGACTCAAGCGTCTCTCCGCTCGGCGCCAACGGGATATGAATGCACGGAGTCTGTTCCTTGCGCGCGTCCTCTGGCACGAATTGCATCAGGAGGCATTCGCTGCATGGTTCGCGGTCCTTAGAGCTAAAGTTCATGCAGGTGGGGGAATCCTCGAAAACAAACCGTGCCCGCCACGATTCGCGCGGCAATCGTCCGTAACCGCCTTGCTCCAGAAACTCCAATTCGAACTTCAGCACGTCCAGCACGTTGCGATTGTCCTTTGGCATAGGCTCACCGTTGCTACTAGTTTGGCCCTACCTTGCAAGGTAACGCCGTGATCGGCATCACAGTCCGTCGTGAGGGGCATCACGACGCTGAGCCTGAGGCGGGTGGACCATGAGCGGCTGTTGCGCATCTGTTTCGGTGATTACGGCCGCGAAATGGCGCTGGTCCCACCTGCGCGTAGCGACTCGTCGGAATTATCGCTTTATGAGCGTCGTTGCCAAGGACCTTCCGAGCGCCTGCACAGGTCGGGACGAATGGTTGTTGAAATATCGCCATTTCACTCAAAATCCCCCTCCCAAATCGCGGAGGGGGCGAACAGACGCACCGCGAAATACTTTCCGG